>JAAYUK010000001.1 GCA_012517735.1 Nitrospiraceae bacterium | reverse complement strand
GAGGCCTTACAGATGGCCAAGGAGACGGTTCCTGCTTACAAGGCATCGGAGCTGAAGAAACGTGCAACCGAGGCGCTTGCATCGGCATCGCTCGGCCCGTACTTTCCGAGCCTCGATGCGTCTGCGTCGCAGAACCGCCACAGTCCCAGTATCTATCCTGACTATACATCGCGCACGTACCAGATCGGATTCAGCTACACGCTTTTTGATGGAGGCAGACGGGGGGCCAACCGCGATATTGCGCTGACAAATTATGACAACGACAGTGAGGAGCTCCGCAAGACATTGATCAATCTTGACTTCAACGTCAAGGTTGCGTTCTACACGGTGCTTGCCCGGAAAGATTCCCTTGTTCAGAAGAGGTTGCAGCAGAAGGATGCCCAGAAGGACTTTGAAGTTGCCCAGGGCCGCTATAAACATGGGCTGGTGAAACTGTCCGATACCCTGCAGGCATCGGTGCGGCGGGAACAAGCGAAATTCAATGTCATTACTGCCGAAGGGGATCTCAGGAAGGCGCGCGCCGAACTCTGTTCGCTCATCGGCAGTCCGCTGGACAGCGATATACCGCTTGAGGGGTCTCTGGATGTAACGGTGCCGTCGCTTTCGAGTTCCATCATGCAGGAGGCTGTGCTCCAGAAGCCCGAGATGAAGCAGGCGGCCAATGCCATAAAGCTGGCCGAGTTCAACCGCGATTTGGAACTGAGCACCTTCTGGCCGACGATTTCGGCGGAAGCCTCCTATGCAAAAATGCGGGGTGCTGCGCCCGGTTCAACGCTTATACCGGAAGATCGTGTGATCGGTCTCTCTCTGAAGTGGAATGTTTTTGAGCTTGGCAAACTCTTCCGCCAGAAAGCTGCCGCAATATCGACGGAAGCATCTGCGGAGAGTCTTAATGAAACGAAGCGGGCGCTGTTTCTGGATGTGCAGAAGACCCATGAAGACCTGCTCACTGCTGCGGGGAAACTCGGGGTTGCTGTGGAACAGTTAAAGCAGGCTGAGCACAATTACAACCAGGCGCTCGGCGAGTACCGGCTCGGCAAGGCCGATATTCTTTCCCTTGTTCAGGCGGAAAGTCTGCTTGCTGATGCGCGCGACCAGCTCATCTCGACCAAGCTTAATCTGGCGGTTGCCAAATCGCAACTTGAGAAAGTGATCGGCGTACCATCGCTCGATACCCTGAGCCAAGCAGGCAGCCAAGGAAGCGCTCAGTCATCAGAGATCAGCATGAAAGCCAGGAATTAACCCAAAAGCGCTCAGCCGTCAGCGGTCAGCAAAAGACAGGCGAAAGGCCGAAGGAAGTTTTCAGCGTTACGCTGCTTTGACGAATAAGAAAATTTTCTTGCGTCTCCCGAGTTTTTGTGTTATAAATCAAGACATGAAAGATATTATTGCTAGTTGTGAAATAAATTACAAAAAACGGAGAATATCATCAAAAATCAACAAGTTGA
The DNA here is from genome assembly GCA_012517735.1 of Nitrospiraceae bacterium. Taxonomy (GTDB): domain Bacteria; phylum Nitrospirota; class Thermodesulfovibrionia; order Thermodesulfovibrionales; family Dissulfurispiraceae; genus JAAYUK01. The sequence goes on along the minus strand of JAAYUK010000001.1, from coordinate 5,625 downwards.
TTGATGCATTCCCGGTTGTTGTTGTGAGCGGAGCTCGGCAGGTGGGTAAAAGCACCATGCTTCAGCATGAGTTTGGGGACTTTGATTATGTAAGTCTCGACGATTTTGATGTTATGGACCGCGCGCGGATCGATCCTGACTCGCTCTGGGGCAATAAAGAACGCATCATCATCGATGAGGTGCAAAAATCTCCCTCTCTGCTGAGCGCCATAAAACGCGAGGTGGACAGTTCCGGACGCGCAAGAAAATTCCTGCTTTCGGGATCTGCAAATCTTCTTCTCATGAAACAGGTGACCGAGTCACTTGCCGGCAGGGCGCTGTATGTCGATCTCTTCCCCCTTTCCTATGGAGAAATCCATGACATCGTCACCCCCTCGAATTTCGAGCAGCTCTGGAGAAAGGATGCCGTATTTCAGGAGACCCGGCTTGCGCAGATTGATCCGCTCGACTATCTTCTCAAAGGGTTTATGCCGCCTCTGCTGGGGATGCAGGATCATACAGCAGTAGTGGCGTGGCTCGAAGGATATGTCAGGACCTATCTGGAGCGGGACCTGCGCGATCTGTCGCAGATTGATTCGCTGGTCGATTTCCGCAAGGTCATGCGTGTTCTTGCATTGCGGGGTGCGCAGGTCCTGAATCAGGCCGATGTAGCGAAAGACAGCGGCGTGAGTCATGCCACGGCTCATCGCTATCTGAAGCTGCTCGAAATATCGCTTATGATGCATCGGGTGGAAGCCTACGCCATAAGCAAAACAAAGCGTATCGTGAAGTCGCCGAAAGCGTTCTTTATGGATCCGGGGCTCAGTATTCTGCTGGGAGGATATTTTGATCGGGCTGTGCTTGAAAATGCGCGCGAACTGGGAAGCTATTTTGAGAGTATGGTCTATCTGCATCTTCGGGCACTGTGTGAGCAGATGACACCGAAATCCACGGTCTTTTACTGGAGAACCGTTTCCGGAGCAGAGGTCGATTTTGTTATTGAGCATGGTCGCAGGCTTCTTGCTTTTGAGGTCAAGATGACCTCTTCCCCATCGGTTCGTGACATCAGGCACCTGCTTGCCTTCCTGAAAGATTATCCAGAAACGGTGAGGGGCGTGCTTGTGCATGGAGGGAACGAGGTGAAAATGCTTCATACCAAGGTGATTGCTGTGCCTTGGTGGTGGCTTGATTGCTGAAATGATGATAGATAGTATGTTGATAAGGAGAGATCGGAATGTGTCAATGATTTTGAGACACCTTTCGTCCGCATTTAGTGTACTTTCTCCACGGTTGTTGAGACCGGCACTGGTTTGTTGATCCACGCCACCAGCGGCACTGATGGCGGCAGCGGCATTCTTTTTACGAACCGTTCCGGGTGTGCTCCGTGTTGTCCCAAGGGAAGAAGACTTGGCAGAAGCTCCGGCTGTCCTGAATAAGTAAAGGGGACGGTTCTCTTTAACCCAAAATCGTCATTGGATTCGACCTAAGACGCTCCAAGCCTGGCAGGACTGGCAACAGAGCGGATTTATTCGGCGAAGCGGCACATACAGGATGTATGGTGCCAGGCGAATACCTCGGAGGACGGCTGGACGCCGTCCGAGAAACGGGGCCCCGAAAATGTCGATGACTTTTCGGGGTGGCAGTTGAGCGGCGTTGCCTGTTCTGCCAGGCTAATGACAATTCCGGGTTTAATTGAGGGAGTAGTGATTCTGTAGACTTTTCCTGCTGTGTAAAACAATCCGCCTAACTCAGTTTTCCGCTGTCCGCCAATTCTTCGAGCAGCTCCCGGTCAAGGATGGTGACTTTCTTCCCATCGACCGCAATGATTCCCTGACTGCTCATCTTTGCAAGAATGCGCGAGAGGGTTTCGGGTATCGTTCCGAGCAGGCTCGCAAGCTGTCCTTTTGAAATCTCAAGCTCCAATTCATCGGCTCCGCTATCAGCTTCACTCAGATGCAGGAAATATGCTGCCAGACGTCCCGGTACTTCCTTGAGGGAGAGATTGTCCACCAGCGTGGCGAGCATGCGCAAACGGCGCGACAGGGCGCCGAGCATGTTCATGGCGAGCATGGGCTCCTGTTTGATGAGGTCGATGAACCTGGCGCGCGGAAAGAAGAAGAGGCGGCTCTGCTCCAGCGTATCGGCGTTGGCCGGAAAATGGGCCCCCGCAAACATCGGCACTTCGCCGAAGGCCTCGCCGGGGCCGAAGATGTGGAGTATCTGTTCTTTCCCGTCGGGAGAGCTTTTGTAAATCTTCACCTTGCCTGAAGCAACAACATAAAACCCCGTCGCTTCATCGCCTTCGGAAAAAATGCTCTGTCCCCGCTTGAATGTCTGGTCTACGACGATATCGGTCAATTCCTCGATCTGATCATTCGGGAGTCCTTCAAAGAGCGGAATGGCTGCGATATGTTCGGTCAGGTTCATGATGATCGTGCCTTTCTGCGGAAATTGCCAACTCCTTCACAACCGGGTCATCGCCTAGTATAATCGAACTGATACGGAGGGGCAAAGCGGGACAGGGTCACTGATCCCGTTCTTTTGACGTACGTCAAGGCGGAGGCATAAAGAATCCCATTATACTGAGTAAAAATCGTGGAGGATTTCGTGAAGTGGTCGCATGATGCGGAAGCCGCTGTGGCAAAGGTGCCGTTTTTTGTCCGTAAGCGCGTAAAACAGCGGGTTGAAGAAGAGGCTGTGCGGTGCGGCGCGTCAACGGTGACGATGGGGCATGTCGAAACCTGCCGGAACCGGTTTCTCAATAAAATGGAAGACGAAGTGAAGGGGTATCGGGTTGAAGCGTGTTTCGGATCGAGCGGCTGCCCGAACCGGGCGGTTGCCGACGATGAACTCCTGCAGCAGCTCGAAACGCTTGCGGCATCGAAGCGGCTTCGGGAGTTTCTTGTCAGCAGGATTGACGGGAAACTCAAACTGCACCACGAGTTCCAGATTGTGCTTGCCGACTGCCCGAACGCCTGTTCCCGCCCGCAGATTGCTGATATCGGGCTGATCGGTGCATGTATGCCGGCAGTGACGGATATTGCGTGCAGCCGTTGCGGGGCCTGCGTTGATGCATGTAGGGAAAGCGCCATTGCGCTGGACGAAGCGGCTGAGCATCCGGAGATTGACGTTACCAAATGCCTGTCCTGCGGCAAGTGTTGTGCTGCGTGCCCGACTGGAACGCTTGCGCGCGGGGCGCAGGGCTACCGGGTGCAGGTCGGCGGAAAACTGGGAAGGCATCCTCAGTTGGGCCGGGAGCTGCCGGGGATCTTTTCACGGGAAGACGTGCTGCGGCTGACAGATTCGGCAATCGATTTTTATACGTCAGAAACCATTCAGGGAGAACGATTCGGGGAGGTATTGAACACGGCGGGATATGAAAAATTCAGGAATTTTCTGAAAAACCGGGGACTCTTGATCTAAGTCAAGGACACCGCCACCGGCAGTTGATACACTGGATACATGCTTTTGCAAGCTTACCCCGCGCAGCGGGGGGCAGAATACCAAGACTGAGGAGGAGTACATGTTTTGTTATCAGTGTGAACAGACAGCGCAGGGAACCGGTTGCACCAAGGTAGGCGTGTGCGGCAAGCAGCCGGATGTTGCAGCATTGCAGGATCTGCTCGTCTATGCGCTCAAGGGGCTTTCGCAGGTTGCAGTTGAGGCTCGCAAGAAAGGTATTGTCGATAACAAGGTTGATGTCTTTACCGTCAAGGCGCTTTTTTCGACCCTTACCAACGTTGATTTCGATCCGGCCCGGTTTGTCGCGCTGATCAATGAATGCGTTACGCTCCGCGAGGCGCTCAAGGCAAAGGCTGGTGTTGCGGTTGCAGAAGGCCCGGCAACCTACAAGCCGGCTGCTTCTCTGGACGAGCTGGTAAAGCAGGGCGAGGGAGTTGGCGTCAAGGCTGATCCGACGATCAATCCGGACATCCAGTCGCTGCAGGATACCCTCATGTACGGCATCAAGGGCGTTGCGGCATACGCCGACCATGCCCAGATACTCGGTCAGCAGGATGAAAAGGTCTATGCATTCTGCCAGGAGGCGCTTGCAGCAATGCTCGACAGGTCGCTCGATCTGAATGCATGGATAGGTCTTGTGCTGAAGTGCGGCGAGATCAACCTCCGCACCATGGAACTGCTCGATGCAGGCAATACCGGTACCTACGGCCACCCGGTTCCGACTGCGGTTCCGCTCGGGGCGAAGGCCGGCAAGGCGCTGCTCGTTTCGGGCCACGACCTGAAGGATCTTGAAGAGATCCTCAAGCAGAGCGAAGGCACCGGCATCAATGTCTATACGCATGGGGAGATGCTGCCGACGCACGGCTATCCGAAGCTGAAGGCCTACAAGCATTTCTATGGCCACTATGGAACGGCATGGCAGAATCAGCACAAGGAGTTTGCGGCATTCCCGGGCGCGATAGTGATGACGACGAACTGTCTCCAGAAGCCGCAGGATTCATACAAGGACAATATTTTTACCGTTGGACTCGTCGGCTGGCCGGGCATCAAGCATATCGCCGACGGCAACTTCAAGCCGGCAATCGACAGGGCGCTTGCGCTTCCGGGCTTTGCAGCCGATGTTCCGGGCAAGACCGTCAATGTAGGATTCGGCAGAAACACGGTCATGAGCGTTGCCGACAAGGTCATTGACGGTGTGAAGAGTGGCGCGATCAAGCACTTCTTCCTCGTCGGCGGCTGCGACGGCGCGAAGGCTGGCAGAAACTACTACACCGAATTCGTCGAAAAGACGCCGAAGGATACCATTGTCCTGACGCTGGCCTGCGGCAAGTTCCGCTTCTTCGACAAGGAGCTTGGCGATATCGGCGGCATCCCGCGCCTGCTCGATATCGGCCAGTGCAACGACGCATACTCGGCAATCCAGATTGCGGTTGCGCTCTCCAAGGCGTTCAACTGCGGCGTCAACGACCTGCCGCTCTCGCTGATCCTTTCGTGGTACGAGCAGAAGGCGGTTGCGATCCTGTTGACGCTGCTCTATCTGGGCATCAAGAACATCAAGATCGGGCCGTCGCTGCCGGCATTCATCACCCCGAACGTGCTGAACGTACTGGTCCAGAACTACAACATCGGGCCGATCACGACGCCGGATGCAGACCTGAAGCAGATTCTCGGCTAAGCGGACTCCGCAGAGCCATTTCCCATCCCCTTGCCTCCGGGCGGGCCTCAGTGCCCGCCCGCTTTTTTTCCGTGCGGTGTCAGGAAGGCTGTGTTGTATGGCATAACTTCCTGAAAATATGTCCGGGTTTGCATGTTTGGCATGAAATTAGCATGCAGTTTGCCTTTACTCTCCCTCCTGCATGTGGTAATATTTTTATATGAAGAATTTCCTGTTTTTCCTCGCTGCCGGTGCATTGTTCGGGGTTATCGCATTTTTCCTCAATCAGGAAGGGGATGTCCGGGCAAAGCTCGTGCTGGCAGAACAGTCCTATATGGAAGATGTGAGCATCGTCCAGCGCCGCGATGGGGTGGTAAAGTGGATGCTAAGCGCGAAAAAGGCGGTTTTCCTGCCGGATGACGATGTGAAGCTTGCTGACCTCCAGATCCGCTTCCCTGAAAAAGACCTGGTTCTGAGATCGTCCGACGGGGTTTACAATACGGAATCGCGCAACCTGAAGATTGACGGCG
>JAAYUK010000255.1 GCA_012517735.1 Nitrospiraceae bacterium | reverse complement strand
CGTATACGCACGCAAGGGAATTATCGGCGAGCGCACCAAAAAGGAGATCGGTATTCAGACGATTCGGGGCGGAGACATCGTCGGGGAACACACGGTCATGTTTTGCGGTCTCGGTGAGCGGGTTGAAATCACCCACAAGGCATCCAGTCGGGACACCTTTGCCCGTGGAGCGTTACGTGCGGCGCCGTGGATCGTGCAACAAAAGCCGGGCCTGTATGACATGCAGGATCTGCTCGGCTTGAAATAAACCTGGAATTGTCATGAGCCGGGCTCTGAGCGATTTGGGTCGAATCCAATGACAATTTTGAAATAAAACGACAAAGGGGGCGTGCAACTGGACTGTTCGCACGCCCCCTTTGTGAAAGAGTTACTTCTTGTTGGCCTCTTCCCGGAAAGCCTCAATAACCTGCTTCACGGCTCCCGCTGGCTGCCCGATCGTGATAAACCCGAGCGGACGCTCAACTTTCTTCGAATCCACAATGGTAACCTCTCCCGGCTTCACAAAACCTTTGCCGAGCCCCCCGATTGCCGTCTCATGCGCAGCAACCATGTCGTTGACCTTGGCGACAAAATCAAGCGCATGCGCTTTCGCGGAATACTCCTGATTGCCCATCACCACCTGCTTGATCAGACCGCGTGTCGCACTCGCCGCCGCATCGGTAAAGACAATAATCGCTGCATCCTTCCCGCCGACTTCTTTCCAGTTGGTGATCCTGCCGGTATGAATGTCCTTCAGCTGCTCCCAGGTGAGTCTGGTCACCGGGTTTTTCGGATGGACGATAAAGACCACTTCGTCCGATGCGGCAACACTCAGAACCAGCTTTGAGGCATCGACTTCCTTTCCTGCGGACCTGGCGGCCTTGACAATGGCCTCAAGCGATGCAGAGGCAAGGGACGCGTCGCACTTTCCGTCCACCAGATCGATGAGCCCTTTGCCGGCATTGCTCTTCACCACACTAAGTGTGTGTCCGGTTTTCTTCTCAACTGCCTCCTTGTGCGGCGTAATGAGACTGTCAACCGTGCTCGCCGCCCCGTGAAGACGAACGGTCTCGGCACCAACCGCAGAGCTCCAGATCATCAGAAGAACAGCCCCGAGAAAAACGATCATCTTTTTATGCATATGGCCCTCACATTCACGCCCTAAAATTTTCTGTGACACTGGTCACAGTCGTTAAACGCCTTTTTGCCGTTGTGACAGACAAAGCATGCCTTGTCGGCACCATGGTCATCCATCGTTATCAACGCCTTTTTCTTTGTTTGGAAAATAGTCATGTGGCAATCCGTGCAGACCATCCCCTTGGAAGCATGCACCTTGCCGTCAAAGATAACCTTGCCCTGTCCGGCACCGCCATACATCAGCGCTTTGCCGTCCCCAATCGCCAGCGCCGAGCTGCTGAATGCCAGCACAGCCAGCAGCGCCATCATGATAAAAACCGTTCCTTTCATACGTTCACCCCATGGTTTCGAGCATTAATACGACAGGGCATATCTCCGCCCCGATGCAGCACCTGATGTGCTACGCAATGATGCTCTTGCTCACCTTCCGCGCGCTTGCCGTGCCGGTGAGCACCATGGAATCGATCAGCTCGCTCTTCATTTTGTTGAGCAGAAGCGCAACGCCTTCTTTACCGCCGCCGACAGCTCCACGCAGAAGATGTCTTCCGGCAAGTACTGCATCAGCACCAAGAGCAAGCATTTTCAGGACATCAGTTCCATACTTCATGGTTCCGTCAGCCAGAATCACGGTCTTGCCCTTCACTTTTGCGGCGATCTTCGGGAGCACATCAGCAACACCCGGCGTGTAGTCAAGCACGCGACCACCGTGATTGGACACCACGATTCCGGACGCCCCGGCATCGATAGCCATCTTTGCCTCATCAACCGTCATGACTCCTTTGACAATAAAGGGAAGTCTGGTTGATTTCGCCAGATCCCGAAGCTGTTTCAGCGTTTTTGGCTCGACGGTCTGTCCCGGAAGCGCACGCGCCGCGCGCCCTGCGGAATCGATGTCAACGGCGAACGCAACCGCGCCAGCTTCCTCAATCAGACGGATCCGCTTGATGATTTCTTCCTGCGTCTTTGGCTTGATCGTGACGATCGCCTTACCCTCATATTTTTTCACCGCATTGAGGCGGATCTGGAAGGTTTCGAGCGGATCGCCGATGCCGTCGGCAGCCCATCCCAGTGTGCCGGCCATCCGACATCCACCCAGCAGTGCGTCGATATATTCAGCATCGGTCATTTTGCCCTTCAGCCCCATGTTGTACGTCACACCACCAGTGGCAGCGGACATGACCGGCAGGGCCAGTTTCTCGCCGAATATCGTGACCGAGGTGTCAACCTTATTGACATTGTGGAACGTGCGCATGTTCAGTTCGATTTTCTGGAGGGCGGCAAAATTGTTCCTGAATGATTTGCCGGAACCGATCCCCCCCATACCCGGCACTTCGCCTGCGCAGGCCACCCCGTCACACTCCGGACAAACGCGGCAACGCGGGTACAGTTTCTCACGTGCTGCCTTCATCACATCGTCAATCTTCAGGGCAGCAGGTTTGGCGGCAGGAGCTGCCGCCGAAGGCGCAACCGGCTTGGCCGGCTCTGCAGCCAACGACTCTTTCTGCATTATTCCAGCTAACGCCACTGCTCCCGCAGCGCTGACAGCCGCGCTTCTCATGAAATCCCGACGACTCAGTCCTGATGCTTCCTGTTTTGTGTTGTCTGCCATAGAGGCCTCCTTGCGAGGTTTTTCCCATAGGGAACAATATGATATAGGATATCCCGCACCATGGGGAGCGGGAAAGAAAAAATGATCGAACAAGCCAAAAAAGCCGCTGGACGGTACATTTCCTCCGGTGAATTGCCCCACCGGCTCATCATGCTGTGTTCCAGGGACTACAGGGAAAAGAGATTTCTGAGCAGTCTGCTCTGATTTCTGCTGACGATAATTTCAGTACGCTGCCGGTCGTTCATGACCAGCTTGTAATTCCGGTTAAACCACGGGATGACTTCCAGTATCTGCCGGATATTCACGAGGGAGTTCCGATGGGTTCTGATGAAACTGTGCTGCCTCAGGCGATCCTCGAGTTCATGAAGATGAAGCCGGGTCGTATAGGTATCTGTGGGTGTTGCGACAAGCACTCTTCCCTCTTCAACCGTTGCAAAAACGATCTGGCTGGCTGCAACCGGAATGAGTTTTTTCCCCTTGGCGAGCAGAAGCAACCCTGAGTCTTCACACGGTTCCAGCGCCGGCAACGTTTCGGATTCCTTCTCCGGTTGAGGCTGATCAATTCCTCCTGTTGCGGAGAAAAAACGGGTTGCCCGCTCGACCGTTCTGGTCAGACGATCAAGGGTGAACGGTTTCAGGAGATAGTCGAACGCCTCAAGATCGAAGGCCTCGATGGCATATTCCTCGTGAGCTGTTGCAAAAACGACAAGCGGCCGCTCCGGCAATGCCAGAAGCACTCTGGACAGTTCGATTCCGTCGATTCCGGGCATCTGAATATCCAGAAAGACCAGATGCGGATTTTCCCGGGAAATTGCAGAAAGCGCTTCCGACGCAGAGGACGCTTCAGCGACAATAGTTACGTTTTCAATCTGCGTGAGAAAATGCCTCAGCACCTTTCTGACAGGCGCCTCGTCATCAATTATACATGTTCTGATGTTCATGCTCGATCAGCGGAATTCTGAAGGACACCGTCGTTCCTGCGTCCGGACTGCTCTCTATCTGGAGCCCTCCCCCATGTCCGTTCAGTGCCATGAGTCGTGCATTGATGTTTTTCAGGGCAATACCGAGCCCGCCTTTTTTCGGACGGCCATCGGATTCGTCCAGCAGTGACCGGCACTCCTCGGCAGTCATGCCGACCCCGTCGTCATGGATCGCTATGCAGACATGCTCATTGTTCTGATGGGCGCTGATCGTGATTATCCCGCCTTTTTCGCGCGCAAGCAGGCCATGCTTGATACTGTTCTCAACGATCGGCTGCAATGTCAGGGGTGGAATGCGGCACGGCAGAATATGCTCATCGACCTCATATCTCACCGCAATCCTGTCTTCAAAACGGGCCTTTTCGATACAGAGATAATTGTCGCAATGCTCGAGTTCCTCCGCCAGGGAAACGCTTCGTTTTGACGGTTTGATATTTTTGCGGAAAAAATCCGCCATTTTGGTCAGCAGATCCGAAGCGGTTTTCGGGTCGGTCCAGACATAGCCCATGATGGTGGTTATGGTATTGAACAAAAAGTGCGGATTGATCTGGGCCTGAAGCGCCCGGACTTCAGCCTCCGCGCGAAGCCGTTTCTGGAGTTCCATCTCGGAAATCTCGAGCTGGTAGGAGAACAGATGCGCCAAGCCCTGCGCCAATTCAACATCAAGCGGCGTAATGCTGCGTTCGGCGAGACGATACAACTCCAGCACCCCGACGATCTGCTCGGATTTTGTGAGCGGCACCATCACCGCAGAGCCGAGCGTGCACGACACGGTGCGACATCCGATATCCGCCCGCGTTTCCGCAATAACCGCAATGCCGTTCCTGAGCACCCGATCTGCAGCGGACGTCAGAAAATGTGCATCAGCTGCATGATGGGCTTTTTCCGCGCCGACATGTGCCAATATGTGTCTGCAATCGCTGATGGCAACAGCATCGAGGTTGGTCCGGTCGAGAATGATCCGGGCGGTTTGTTCCGCAGAGGTCTCGTTCAGTCCGCTTTTCAGAAACGGAAGGGTCTGAAAGGCGATATCAAGCGCTGTCTGGGCGCGACGGGCGGCGATGCGGTCCTGCTCGCGAAACAATGATGAGACCAGTTCAACAAACAGGGCAAGTCCGAGGCCGTTGACCGCGATGGTCGGAAAGCTGATGGCGCTGACGATATTCACGGCGGTATCGAACGGCCTGATCATCAACAGGATAATGAGCATCTTTACCGCCTCGGCCGTGCAACCGGTGATCAATGCGCTGAGCGGATCAAACGCGCGCCGCTTTAACCGGTGATACATCACACCGCCGAACAGTCCGGTTGCGACCGTGGCAATCGCACACGCCTGGGCGGTCAGACTTCCCATATCGACAAAATAGCGATGCGCTCCGGCAATAACACCGGCAAGAAAACCGACCAGCGGGCCCCCGAGGATTCCGGCAAGCGCGACCGGTATGCTCCTGAGATTGACAATCGCTCCCTCAACTCCAATCCCGCCGTATGTGGCAGCAATACCCATGCAACCGAACAGGAGCGACATGGAGATTTTCTCAGAGCCGGTGGCAGTGCCCGTGAGAAGACGCTTGCAGACCGGAAAGCGTATCATCAGCAGAAAAACCAGTGCAAACACGCTGAGGCGCTGGACGAGTTCAATCAACAAATCAAGGACATTGTTCATGTTCATGTG
>JAAYUK010000048.1 GCA_012517735.1 Nitrospiraceae bacterium | reverse complement strand
GTCATGTCAGAAATCGACGATCGGATTGCAAAATCAACAAGCGGCGTTACCGGAAGAATTGCGGAGATGATCAGCACAACCAACGTTGCCTTGTTTGTGGTCACCGCCGCGGTGCAGATTGCGCTTGCCGCCATGACGATCTATTTCATCATTGCGAATATCAGGAAGCCGATGACGGCCATATGCGAAGGGATCGAGGCGTTCAGCGCCGGCCGTCTCGATGCCCGTATCAGTCTGAACCGCTCCGATGAATGGTCGACGATCGAGCAGGCGCTCAACCGTGCCGCCGCCGCTTTGCAGTCTTCCCAGTCTGCGCTGGAAGCGAAAGTGGTGGAACTGCAGAAGGAGATCGAGGCGCGCCGCCGGGCGGAAGCCGAAAGCGTTCTGCTGGAAGAACAGCTTCGTCATGCCCAGAAGATGGAGGCTATCGGTACCCTTGCGGGCGGGGTTGCTCACGATTTCAACAATATGCTTACGGCCATCATCGGCTATGGCAATATGGCCGTTTTGCAGACGCAGGCGGACGATCAGGTGCAGGGCTATCTGCGCCAGATCCTGACGGCAGCTGACCGCGGGGCCACGCTGACCCAAAGCCTGCTTGCATTCAGCAGGAGGCAGCTCATTGCACTGGAGCCGGTCGATCTGAACGCGGTTATTGTCGCATTTGAACCGCTGCTGCGCCGGGTTGCGGGAGAGTCGGTCAGGCTGGAGATGCGGCTTTCTTCCGAATCGGTGGTGATCGTGGCGGATCGAGCCCAGATTGAACAGGTGCTGATGAACCTGGTGATCAATGCGCGTGATGCAGTGTCGGGCGAAGGTACGATCATCATTGAAACCGGCAGCAGGCTTGTAAGCGATTCGGAGGCAGAAAAACTGGGGCTCAAGGCAGGCGGGGTATTTGCAAGCCTGAGCATCTCGGACAATGGTGTTGGTATGGATGAAGAGACGGTAAAACGCATTTTTGAGCCGTTTTTCACGACCAAGGAGGTCGGCAAAGGCACGGGACTCGGGCTTGCCATGGTATACGGCATCGTGCAACAGCACCGGGGAAGTATTTCCGTAAAGAGCACGGTGGGTGTCGGCACCCGTTTTGATATTCTCATCCCGACGACTCCCGAGATGCCGACCGAGCACGGTGATGACTCGGGGGAGGCGCCGCCGGGAGGCTCAGAAACCATTTTGCTTGCCGAGGATCAGCCTGAGGTTCGCGGTTTTATCCGCAGTCTGCTGGAGCAGAACGGCTATACGGTCATTGAGGCAGTCAACGGAGCGGAGGCGGTAGAGCTCTTTGGTAAATCCGGACATATAGACCTCCTGCTGCTTGACGTCATGATGCCCACGATGAACGGTCGCGAAGCGCTGGATGCGATTCGGGCAATTGCTCCCGGAGCCAAGGCGCTTTTTTTGAGCGGTTATGCGGGGGATGTTCTGTCAAGGCAGGGGATTCTGGATGATGATGTGTGCCTCGTGACCAAACCGGTATCTCCGTGGCAACTGTTGCGTCAGGTTCGTACAATACTGGATTCCCCGCCCTGCACGGATGCGTAGTGGAACTCACTCCTGGAGCGTGAAGACAACCTGTTGCCCGGAAAACGGACAGCGAAACGCCAGGGAATAGGCACATAACTGCAACCCCTGGGTGTTCTTGTTGCCTGTTCCGTATTTGGGATCTCCCATGACCGGATGTCCGATATCGGCACAATGGCGGCGTATCTGATGCAGCCTTCCGGTTTGAATCTGCACGAGCAATCGGGAAACCGTTCCGGCCGGGTCGACCGATTCGACGCGGTAGTGTGAAATTGCCGGTTTTCCGTCAAGAGGACGATTGATTACTCCTTCACTGCCGACAATCCCGACAAGACCGCGGACGGTGACGCGATAGGTTTTTTCAATCTGGTGTTTCTGAAACAAATCAGAGAGCTTTGCTGCAGCCTGTCTGGTATGGGCTACCATGATCAGTCCTGATGCCTCCCGGTCGAGCCGGTGTAGCGGATACGACTCCCGTTGCATCCGGAATGCGAGCTCTACCTGCCGCAGCAGTGAACAGTGGTCCCCGTACTCGGTTCCTTGGGTCAGCATGCCGGCAGGCTTGTTCCAGATGCTGTATGAGCGGGCATCATGCACCAGGACAGGAGGGTCTGTGTGCCGGGCCAGCATTTCGGCATCGTAATACAGGATGATCCGGTCTTGCGGGCGGAGCATCATCGTTGCACGCCGCAGGCGTATCCGATTATTTCCGCGATGGAGCCAGACCGCCCCTTTGTTCATGGCATCTTTCAGACGCGTTTTGGGGAGCTGCGTTTTTGTTGCAAGGATATCGACAGCGATGCCCTCGCCGCCGGGCAGGATGGTCGTATCGCAGGTCGGTTCTGCTCGCTTTGCCATGGTCTATTGTAGCGTACCGATAATGCTGTGGCTCAAGGTCCGGCATGTTTTTTTGACAATACGGAGGGAGAATCAGTAAATTAGCATTTACCCTTTTGGAGAAATCAGGAGGCTCTATGGCAAAGATAAAGGTTATCAGCCCGATTGTCGAGATGGACGGCGATGAAATGACCCGGATCATCTGGCAGATGATCAAGGAGAAGCTCATTCTTCCGTTTCTTGACATCGAACTCGCGTATTTTGATCTCGGCATGAAACATCGGGACGACACCGATGACCGGGTGACGGTCGATGCGGCCAATGCGATCAAACAGCACGGCGTCGGCGTCAAGTGCGCAACGATCACCCCGAATGCTGCACGGGTGAAGGAGTATAATCTCAAACAGCAGTGGAAGAGCCCCAACGGGACGATCCGCTCAATTCTTGACGGCACTGTTTTCCGCAAGCCGATCATCATCAGAAACATCCCTCCCGCGGTGAAGTCCTGGCAGAAGCCGATCATTATCGGTCGCCACGCATACGGGGATATTTACCGGAACGTCGAACTGGTTGTCGATCGTCCCGGTGTTGCGGAAATGGTATTCACCCCGGCCGACGGCAGTGAAAAGAAGGTCGTCGCGATTCATGAATTCAAAGGCCCCGGGGTGGTTATGGGTATGCATAATACCGAAAAATCCATCCGGAGTTTTGCGCAGGCGTGCATTAATTATGCTGTCGGGGAAAAGGTCGATCTCTGGTTCGGCGCAAAAGACACCATTTCAAAACAGTACCATGGATTTTTCCGTGATGTGTTTGCCGAAGAGGTGGAACGGGCAAAGGACCGTCTTGCCGCGGCGGGGATCAACTATCGCTACATGCTCATCGATGATGCGGTTGCGCAGGTGATCAAATCGCCGGGAGGCATGCTCTGGGCGTGCATGAATTATGACGGCGACGTCATGTCTGACATGGTTGCAACCGGTTTCGGCAGCCTTGGCCTGATGACTTCAGTTCTGGTCTCCCCCGACGGCAAATACGAGTTTGAAGCTGCGCATGGTACTGTCATGCGCCACTATTATGAACATCTGAAAGGCAACCCGACCTCCACAAATTCGATCGCCTCCATTTTTGCCTGGACCGGTGCGCTTGCAAAACGTGGCGAGCTCGATACCACGCCGGACGTCGTTGCATTCGCGAAAAAACTTGAGGAGATTGTTGTCCGGACGGTCGAGAACGGCGTCATGACCAAAGATTTGATGCTGATTGCCGAGCCGGTTGTGGCCAAATATGCGCAGACCGAGGAGTTTATTGATGTCGTCGCTGCAGAACTGACTGCGGCGATGTCCTGAGTCTCGGACTTTTTGATGCGAGGAGGCCGCCGGCATGTATCCGGCGGCCTCCGGATTGTCTTCGGTTTCCCTTATTTCCTGCTTCCCGCTTTCCCCTGCTGCTTTGCCCATTCGTCTTTCAGCGTAACCGTGCGGTTGAAGACCGGTCGGCCTGGCGCGGAATCGACGGTGTCCGCACAGAAATAGCCGAGCCGTTCGAACTGTACTCTCGCGCCGGGTGCTGCATGCGACAGCGCCGGTTCGAGACGGGCGTCGGCAATCACTTCAAGAGAGTGCGGATTCAGATAGTCGGTGAAGGTTTCCCCCTCCGCGACAGCGTCCGGATCAGCCTTGGTGAACAGCGTTTCGTAGAGCCTCACCTCTGCCTGCACCGCGGTTTTTACGGCAACCCAATGGAGCGTGGCCTTGACCTTGCGGCCGTCAGGGGAGTCGCCGCCCCTGGTCGCCGGATCATAGGTGCAGTGAACCTCCAGAATCTCTCCGCTCTGCGGATCCTTGACCACATTGGTACAGGTTATGAAATACGCATAACGGAGCCTCACCTCTCTTCCTGGAGCGAGGCGAAAAAACTGCTTCGGCGGATTTTCCATAAAGTCGTCGCGTTCAATGAACACTTCCCGGGCAAACGGCACCTGGCGCGAACCTGCTGCCGGATCCTCCGGATTGTTGACCGCATCGAGCTGTTCAATCTGGTCCTCCGGGTAATTGGTGATGATGACTTTCAGCGGTCGCAGTACCGCCATGTAGCGCGGAGCCGTTTTGTTCAGTTCCTCGCGGATGCAGAATTCGAGGAGGCTGAGCTCCACCATGCTGGCGCGTTTGCCGACGCCGATGCGTTCGCAGAAATTTCTGAGCGCTGCGGGGGGGACTCCCCGCCGCCGCATTCCCGCTATG
>JAAYUK010000254.1 GCA_012517735.1 Nitrospiraceae bacterium | reverse complement strand
TCGAACGCCTCAGGTGCCCCGATTTTCCCCAGCGCATCGATAGCAGCCTTCCGGACATGGGCATCCACATCATGCTGAGATGTTGCCAGCAGCGATCCGACACTCGATGATTCACCGATCTCGCCAAGCGCTGTTGCTGATGCGCGCCGGAGATCGCGGCTCATGGCAGACAGGCTTGCCATCAGCAACGGAACCGCTTTTTTGCTCCGCAGCTCTCCCAGAAGCTCGATGGCAAACGCCTTGCCGCGATATTTTGTGGCCGGAGACTCGATCAGCTTCAGCAGTTCGGATTCCGAATCGACCGCAAGAATTGTTGTGCGCAGCAGATATTGACGTTCTTCGGTGTCCGGCAGGGCGGGGTCAAGACTTCCGGCAAGATCGACCAGAAGAGGGACCGCATTCTTCGCATTGAGCACCCCGATGCCGCGACATGCAATCGCCTTGTCCTCCCAGTCACCCTCTTTCAGCATGCGGAGCAGATGCTCGGTCAGACCGACCATGTTGGGCGTGATGCCGATCTGCACGATGCTCTTCACGATTGCGCTCCGCTCGTCGTCAGATGCGCTGAACAGGTACGAAATCAGGGTGTCTGAAATCACCGGCGTTCCGATCTTGCCGAGCGTCTCGATTGCCGAATACCTGATGACCTCAGAAGGAGATGCAAGCAGGCTCACGATATGATGGGCGGAGGAACGCGCCTCCAGTTCGCCGAGTGACTGCAACGCATAAAAGCAAACCCATTCTTCATCTTTCAGGGCATCGACCAGATACGGAATCGCATCCTCGTATCCGAGCTCTCCGACCGCTTTCGCCGTTGCTGCACGGACATTGGCGTTTTCGTCCTTGAACATCGGCAGCAGACGCTCCCGCTCAACACCCTCCTTGATATCGCACATGAGATCGACCGCAAATTTTCTGATATCCGGGTCCTTGTCCTCAAGAAGCGTATACAAAAGCGGAACGGTTACTGAACCGAGACGGGCGAGAATGATCAGCGCCGTGTTCCGGAGATAGGTGCCTTCACGCAGGAGGGGAATGATCATATAGGCGGTTACTTCGCCCCCGATGGCTATCAGGGAACGCATTGCAGCGTCCTGCACCCCTGCACTGGGGTCGCTTAAGGCCTTGATGAGCGGATAGATGGCACGTTCATCACCTTCGGCCAGTTGCTCCGCCGCCTGACGCCGGACCGAAGGATCCTGAGAGTGTAAATGCTGGATAATTTTCGGCAGGTTTTTAAGCATCCTGTCCTCCGGCCTTCTCTATGTAGTGTATTAATTATAGCGAATCTTTGTGAAAATAACATGATCAGCGGCTCCGGAAATCTTCCAAGGCGTTTCTCAGCCTGATCAGCGCCTTCCCGTGCAGCTGACAGACGCGGGATTCCGTGATTCCGAGCGTTTTGCCGATTTCCTTCATCGTCATTTCTTCGTAGTAATACAGGGTAAGCACCAGCCGTTCTTTTTCGGGAAGGGCATCGATCGCCTCTCCGAGAGCAGCTGCTGTCTCCTTCAGGTTCAGGCGCTCCAGCACATCGGGACCGCTCCGGTCGGCAAGGCACTGCATGATGTCAAGCTGATCCCCGTCCTGGGTGGCTCCGAGGGCATCAAGACTGAGCATGTTCATGGTCGTTACCAGCGACTGTGTCTTATGCAGGTCCTCCAGGGAGATCGAAAGCCGCTCCGCCACCTCTTCATCAGTCACCTCCCGCTCCAGTTCCTGCTGCAACTCACGCTGCACGGTCCTGACCTCATTCACCTTGCGGCGGGCGTCTTTTGAAGCCCATTGCATCGACCGGATCTCGTCGAGAATCGCACCGCGTATCCGGAAATCGGCAAACGTACTGAGTGTCGCATTCATGGCGGGATTGAAGCGTTCGATCGCTTCCAGAAGACCGATGACGCCGGCCGAAACCAGATCCTCAACACTCAACTCGGGAGGAAGCGCAAAAGAATACTTACTGGCGTAATACTTCACGCGCGGGAGAAACTGACGGACAAGATCGTCTTTCTGTTCCTGCGTATAGCTCCACACGATTGAAGTTTACCATATGTTTCCGGGTTGTCAGATTCTGAGCGCACGTCGCAAAAAGAACTGCAAGGTCCCTCCCGGATCCCCCGACGGGTTTTCGATAAGCCGTTTTGCTATCTGGCCCAGCTTTTTTGCAAAAAGACTGTTGGGATACAGCACGATATGGCTTTTCTGGGCAATGATCGAGTCCTTCACCGCCGGATCCAGCGGGAGATAGCCGAGATAGTCAATCGGAAGATTGAGAAATTTGTCCGCAACCAGCGACAGTTTACTGTACGTGTCAAACGCTTCCTTTTCAGAACGCGCGGTATTCACAATCAAACGGAAATGGCGCACCTTGAAGTCATTCCTGAGCACCTTGATCAGTGCATATGCGTCGGCAATCGATGTCGGCTCGGGAGTGGCGATCACTACCACCTCCTGCGCGGCGCTGCAGAAAAAGAGCACATTATCTGCAATACCCGCTCCGGTATCGATGAGAAAGACATCAAAGTCGAGATCGAAGTCCTCCAGTTCGGTAACCAGCTGAAGGCGCTGTTCCTCGTTCAGATTGGTCAGTTCACGAACCCCGGAACCTGCCGGAATGATTTTGATGCCGAGCGGTCCGGTCACAACCGTTTCCTTGAGGCGTTTCTCTCCGGCGAGGACATGCTTCAGATTGAACCTGGGTGTTACCCCGAGCAGGACATCGATATTGCTCAGCCCGACATCCGCATCCATCACCAGGACTTTCTTGTTGATACTTGCATAGAACAGCGCCAGATTCGCAACGAAATTCGTCTTTCCGACACCGCCCTTGCCGCTTGAAACCGCTATGATCCTCGGCTGCTCAGTTCGCACAGGCACCTCCGACCACCAGTCCTGCCACATAGTCAGGTGAGGGAATCCGTATATCGTCAGGCACCGATGGTCCATTGGTCACAAACGATACCGGTCGGCCGCTCAGCAGGGAGAGATTATACAGACCGCCATATTGAGGCGCTATATCGAGCTTGGTAAACCCGATCGTATCGATCTGGCCGGCATTCATGGACTGCCAGACGCGCTCACCGGCGTGAGAGTCCATGGTCGCATCCATGACACAACAACGGGTCAGTGGAAATCCTGAGGAAAAGACCTCTTCGATATCGCCGAGAATGTCGCGGTAGTTGTAGCCGGGAGTGTCCACCAGAACCGGACCCTTTTCGATGTCCCGGTAAATCATGCGGGGCAGATCGCTGACTGTCCGGGCAATCTTCAGATCACAGCTCAGTTCCTGCGAAAGCTCCTTCATGTGAGCGATTGCACCGATCCGCTCCGAATCGAGCGTTATGAGACTGAGACGCCTCCGTTTTTCGCGCAAAAGATGCGCAACTTTTGAGAGTGTCGTGGTCTTGCCGGCTCCCGGCGTGCCGACAAACAGGAATCCGCGCTCTTCTGCCGGAGAAAATTCATGCACCCGGATATCCTGGGAAATCGTTTTTCTGAGACTCTCGACCGTCTCGCTTGAGCGTTCCAGCAGCACGACAGCAAACTGGGGATCGACGCCATGCTTGAGGAGAAGATTGAAGAGTCCCTTTTTGTCCTTGCCGATACGCATGCCCGGCATGAGTGTTGAAAGCGTGTCTTTCAGGAATCCCATCTCCTCGCGCATCGATCGGACTTCGCGTACGAGGGAATCCAGTTCCTCCGACGACGCACGCTGTTGCCCCGCGGTATCCGGTTCGTCCACCGCAGCAGTCACCTCAACCATCGGCCGCTGGAGAAGACCAAATCCGCCGCTCTTGATGCTCCTGCTGGAGAGAATCATCGCATGCGCGCCAAGCTCCTGCTTCACCTGATCGAGCGCATCCTTGAAGCTGCTGCCGGTAAATTTTCTGATCATCATGCTGCCACCCTCCTGCGTGCAATCCTAATCGAGCCGTATCGTACCGAGTGATAGTATCTTCGTATTCGGGGCAATCTCACTGTTGGAGATCACCATGATGCTGTTGGAAATCCGGTCGGTCAACCGCTTCACAAAGCGGCGTATCGTCTGCGAGCAGAGCAGCACCGGCTGGTAACCCCGCGCCATTCCTTCTTCAAAGCTCTTCCTGATCCGCTCGGCGATGCGATCAGCCACCGCAGGGTCCAGCGAAAGATACGTCATCCCCTGCGGAGTTGCCTGGATCGATTCGACAATCAGCCGCTCGACCTTCGGATCCATAATGAGAACCGAGACCGACCCGTCATAATTCTGGACCTGTTTGGTGATATTGCGGGCCATCGCCTGACGCGCATATTCCGTCAACACTTCGGGATCCTTGGTTATGGCCGCATAATCGGACAACGCCTCGAGAATGGACTGAAGATCCCTGATCGAAATGCGCTCCTTGAGGAGGTTCTGGAGCACCCGCTGCACAACACCAAGGCTGAGCTGCGACGGAATAATGTCATCGACCACTTTCGGATGCGTTTTGGACAGATTGTCGAGCAGCCGCTGCACATCCTGCTTGCCGAGCAATTCATGAGCGTGGTTTTTCAGCAACTCGGTCAGGTGGGTCGTGATGACCGACGGAACATCAACCACCGTATAGCCGGCGATCTGCGCCCGCTCCAGGTCACGATCTTCGATCCATATCGCATCAAGCCCGAACGCGGGATCCTTCGTGCGGATGCCTTCGATATACTCGGTTTCGGTACCCGGCGTAATGGCAAGATGACGGTTCAGGATCACCTCCCCTGAAGCGACTTCCACGCCCCTGATGAGCACGGAATATCCCGTCGGTTTCAGGGTAAGATTATCCTTGATATGCACGGGAGGGACAATAAATCCCATATCGGTCACCATCTGTTTCCGGATCGCCTTGATGCGGGACAGCAACGGTCCGCCCTCTTCGACCAGAGGAATCAGCCCATAGCCGATTTCGAGCGACACCGGATCGACCGGCAGCAGTGATTCAAGCGTTTCAGCAGGCCGTGGCGCTTCCGCACCCGGGACTCCCGGCGCACCGGCAACACCAGCAGAAGCCGCCGCCAGTTCCGCCTCCTGGGAACGCCCCAGATAGTACGCCGCGGCACCGGCCACTGCCGCAAGTGTAAGAAACGGAATGTGCGGCAGACCCGGAATCAGGCCGAGCAGACCGAGAATACCTGCGGCGGTGCCGAGTGCCTTCGGATTGACGATGACCTGCCTGACGATATCCTCGCCCAGATTGGCCTCTGACGCGGCACGCGTGACGATCAGGCCCGATGCGGTCGAGATGATGAGCGCCGGAATCTGTGCAACGAGTCCTTCGCCTACGGTCAATATGGTATAAGTGGTCACCGCATCCGTAACGGACATGTTCTTCTGCAGAACACCGATCAGGAATCCGCCGATAATATTCACCGCCATGATGACGATCGCCGCTATGGCATCGCCGCGCACAAACTTGCTCGCACCGTCCATCGCTCCGTAGAAATCGGCCTCACGACTGATCTCCTGTCTGCGCCTGCGCGCTTCGCGGTCATCGATGAGTCCCGCATTCAGGTCAGCGTCAATGCTCATCTGCTTGCCGGGCATGGCATCGAGGGTAAACCGTGCGGAAACTTCCGCGATACGTCCGGCACCCTTGGTAATTACCACGAAATTGATGATGACCAGGATCAGAAAGACGATGAATCCAACGACAAAATTACCGCCGATCACAAACTCGCCGAATGCCTTGATGACCTTGCCCGCTGCATCGGTTCCCGTATCACCGTGCATCAGAATGAGCCGCGTTGAGGCAATATTCAGCGAGAGCCGCAGGAGCGTCGTCACCAGCAGGACCGAGGGAAACACGGAAAAGTCGAGCGGCTTCTTGGTATATGCGGAAACCAGAATGATGACAATCGAGACCGTAATGCTGAAGGAAAGCGAAAGGTCGAGCAGAAACGCCGGCATCGGGACGATCATGAAAATCAGAATGACCACCACACCGACCGCCAGAACCAGATCGCTCTGCCGCAACAGACGTTCAAGCATGACTAGTTTGAAACTCCTTTCCCCTTCGCCTTATACGCATGCGCCAGAATCGTCGCGACCGCCTTATAAAACATCTCCGGGATTTCCTGACCAAGCTGCACCTGATACAATGCCCGGGCCAGGGGTTTGTCCTCAAACATCGGGACGCCCGAGGTACGCGCAATTTCCTTGATCTTCTGCGCGATCAGGTTCTGTCCCTTCGCAGTTACCCGGGGTGCGCTCATGCCATCGGCATCGTACCTGAGGCAGATCGCAAAGTGCGTCGGGTTCGTGATGACGACATCCGCCTTCGGCACTTCCGCCATCATGCGTTTGCGCGCCATTTCCCGCTGCAGACTCCTGATGCGCGCCTTGACCAGCGGATCGCCTTCGATCTCCTTGTTCTCCTCCTTCATTTCCTGCTTCGTCATGCGCAAATTGCGGCTGAACTGCCAGCGCTGGTAGACAAAGTCCGCGACGGCAAACAGGGTGATAACCAGGGCTGAAATCATGATCAGCCGGTATATCTGATGAAATGAAAACGCCTGCAGCGAAAGCAGGTTCATATCGACCATCAGCGGGAGCATCTCGGCCTGCCCCTTCAACGTGTAATAAAGAACAGCGCCGAGCACCAGGACTTTCAGTACCCCCTTCAGCGTCTCGGCGACCATGTTCAGGCTGAAATATCGTTTTATCCCCTGAAGCGGATTGATGCGCGAAAATTCGGGATTCAGCCGCGCCCCCGAAAACAGAAATCCGGTCTGCAGCATGTGCACGGCAAGAATGACCACGATGCTCCCGGCAAACAGCGGCAGAAGCAGCATGCCGATCTGCAGACTGTCGGCCTTGAAGATATCGAGTATCGTCACTTCATTGACCGGCATCTCAAAGCTGCGTTTCAGCCCGCCGCGGACATAATTCAGAAACGCGGTCAGCACCGTCCCGCCAAAAAACAGATAGACCACGATGGACCAGACCGGGATGATGCCGACGATTTCCCGGCTGCTCGCAACCTCACCCTTTTCACGCGCCTTCTGGCGCTTTCGGGGCGTCGCTTGCTCTGTCCGCTCTTCAAAGGATTCTTCAGCCATGCCTTACCTCGTAAACGCCATGATGGCGTCCCGCACATGATCAAATGCCTTTGCCAGCACGTACACCGTGAGGCTCAGGGAAAGGGCAATACTGCTCAGCCCCAAAAAAATGAGCAACGGAAAACTGACGAAAAAGATATTTGCCTGCGGCATGGCCTTGGCGAGAAAACCCATGCCAATGTTGACCAGCACCTGCACCAGAAAGACGGGAGCGGCGATCTTGAATGCGAGCGGGAACAGAAACCCGTTCAGCTTCATGACCGCATCAAAGATTCCGTGATACTGGATCGTCGTGATCGCAAAGCTGCGCACAACCCCCTCAATAAAAAGATGGTGCATATCAAAGATGAAAAAAAGCCCCATCGCAAAGAACGAGTAAAACAGACTCAGCGGACCAAGCACCTCGCCGAACTGCGGATTGAAGACCGCGGCAACGCCCATTCCCATTTCAACACTGATCCACTGCGCAGCCATTTCGATTGCGCCGAGGATCAGTCGCGCGCAGAGGCCGAGCGCCGTCCCGACAAAGGCCGCTTCAAACACGGCTTGAACCTGATTGTCGGTGCGAACCTCGGCAACCGGCAGCAGCAGCAGCGTCAGCGCCAGCACCAGACCGATCCGGACAAACATCGGTGTCATCCTCGCCCCGATGAACGGAATGAAGACAAACATCGTCGCCACCCGGATAAAAACCGGGATGAAGCGGTCTGCATAGGTATTGATGAGCGTCATCAGTTCCATACTCAGCGCACGTAGAGCGGTATGCTCTCGAATATATTTTTGGTAAAACCCATCATGACCTTCGCCATGAACGGCAGCATCAACAGCAGGGTTACAAAAACAGCGATGATTTTCGGCACAAAGGTGATCGTCATCTCCTGAAGCTGTGTGATTGCCTGAAACAGGCTGATCAGAACACCGATTACCAGACTGACCAGAAGAACCGGTCCTCCGACGAGCAGGATCGTTTCGAACGTCTGACGCGAAACCTGATTCAGCAGCTCTATCGTCATCGGTATCCTCCCACGAGGGAACCGATCAGGAGGCCCCATCCGTCAACCAGCACGAACAGCAGCAGTTTGAACGGCATGGATACCATGACCGGAGGCAGCATCATCATGCCCATCGAAAGCAGGATGCTGGCGACGACCATATCAATGACCAGGAACGGCAGAAAAATGAGAAACCCGATCTCAAATGCCTTTTTCAGCTCGCCGATCGAAAACGCCGGGACCACGACCCTGAGCGGGAGATCCATCGGCTTGGCGGGCCGCTCCATCTTCGACATTTTCAGGAATAAGGCAAGATCCTTCTCACGCGTCTGCTTGAGCATGAATTCCTTGAGGGGCTCCGCGGCGCGGGACAGCGCTTCCTCGGCCCCGATCTCCTTGTTCGCATACGGCGAATAGGCATTGGCATAAATGGCGTCAACGACCGGAGACATGACAAAAAAAGTGATGAAAAGGGCCAGGCCGATAATCACCTGCGTCGGCGGGACAGCCGGCGTTCCGAGCGCCTGCCGGACAAACGAGAGCACGACAACGATGCGGGTGAAGCAGGTCATCATGACCAGAATGGCCGGAAGCAGCGACAGCATCGTGAGAAACACCAGAACTTCCAGGGGAGTGCTGAGCCCAAGGAAACTGCCGGCCGGAGGCGCAGCCTGCGGCGCCGCGGCAAGCGCAGCATCCGCAAACAGAATGAGAGCGGCGATGATACCCAGCCAGATAACCACTATGCCCTCCCCTTGCCGAATTTTTCGCGGAACCAGTCCCCCAGCGTCTTCGCATGATCCGGAGCGGCCGCCGACGCCGTCTTCAGCGCATTTTCCAGGTCTCTTCCATCGAGCTTTGTCAGAAGCGATATCCCCTGATCCCCGACGCCGATCAGCAGGTGTTCCCCGGCGACCCTGATAATGGCAAGGCCCCGCTTGGGACCGAGCGCCTGATAATGCAGCATCTCGATGACACCCCGCTCGGGCAGGATTCTGCCTTTGACATACTTCAGTACCATCACCAGCAGACCGAGCACGATCAGCAGTGCAACCAGCGCCTTCAGCAGTTCAAATCCGAAGTCCATTCCTGCGCATTGCTCCTATTTCAGTTGGCGGACACGGTCAGCCGGGCTGATAATATCAGTCAGGCGGATACCGAACTTTTCATTGACGACAACGACCTCTCCGCGGCCGATCAATTTTTCATTCACATAGACTTCCATCGGCTCGCCGGCCAGCTTCTCGAGCGCAACAACCGAACCCTGCCCCAGCTGGAGGAGTTCCTGCACCAGAATCTTCGTTCTGCCGATAATCACGGTCAACTCCAGCGGAATATCGAGGATGAAATTAATATCACGCTGTGTACCGCCGGGGGCATGCCCCTGGTCCTGTAATTCCTGCATCTCCAAGTTTTTCGCCTCCTCAGTCATCGTATCCTCCCCGGCATCGGCTCCGGAATCCGCAGTTGCCCTAGCTGTTTCCGGCTCGCTCCTCATACTCCTTGCGCACCTTGAGCGCGTAGGAGCCCTTGTATATACCCATCTGCCCCGTAAACTTCGGCATTCCTTCAACCAGGATGTCCACATCATCATCGGCCCGCTTGTTCAGGAGAATAATGTCGGACTTCTGGAGATTCAGCACCCGGTCAACGCTCAGATATGCCTTGCCGAGTTCTCCGGTGATCGTCACTTCCGTGCCTCTCAGCGCACCCTTGAGTCGCTCGACCCACTTGGTATCGAGGTCATCGCGATCAGCGGAAAAGGCGCTGTACAGCTTTTCCTTGATCGGTTCGACAGAACCGTACGGAATACAGAGAAATGCCTTGCACTGCTTGGCCTCGATCTCAAGGACAAATTCGACTTTGATAACCACATCCACCGGCGTGACGATGGTGACAAACTGGGGATTCATTTCCGACCGGACATAGGTCGGCACCAGCGGAAAGACCGGCTTCCAGGCCTCCTCCATATCCTTGAAGAACATGAGAACAACCTTGTGGATGATCTTCTGTTCGATCTGGGTAAATTCACGACCCTCCGGCTTGTAATGCCCCTTGCCCGTACCGCCGAAAAAATACTCTATCAGCGAAAAGATCAGCTGCGCGTCAAACACCAGCAGTCCGAAGCCCCGGAGCGGCTCCATCCGGAAAATATTGATGCTCGACGGGAACGGCACCGAGCGCATGAAATCGTAGAACTTGGTAATGTTGACAATGACATTCGTAATATCCACCGAACGCCGGATCGCTCCGGCGAGAGAAATTCTGAATCCGCGCGCCAGACGTTCATTGGCAATGTCGAGCGACGGCATTTTGCCGCGCACGATCTTTTCCTGCCCCGTAAAATCATATGCCTTGACGCCCGAAACTTCCGTTGTCGATGCTTCGGTCTCAACATCGCCTTCCGTTATTCCCCGTAACAGGGCATCGACTTCATCTTGCGAAAGAATATCCTGCATGCGTTCCTCGTTCTCCCGTCCGGATATCGGTTATTGCATGACAAAGTCGGTCAGATAGACATTCTTGACCGAATTCGGGCCGAGAATCTGGTTTGCCCGCGCATTGATCTCATCTTTCAGCTGCAGCTTCCCGTCAGGGGTCATCAGCGCATCGGACGATTTGCTTGTCAGCAGCGAAATGACGGCATCGCGAAGCTGCGGAACCTTCCCTTTTGCCTTTTCCTGGATCATCGTGCCCGAAAGCTCCAGCTGGACCGAAATCTTCAGGAACTTGTTCGCTCCCTGATCGGACAGGTTCACGACAAACGGATCGAGCGGAAAGTTTACGCCGTCGTCTTTTTTCTCTTCCTTTTTTCCGGCAACATCGGCTTTTTCATCCTTCGGCTTGTTGAAGACGAGAAAATAGGTGGCCGCCCCGCCGCCGATCAGAAGCACCGCGACAGCGATAATGATGATCAGCATCTTCTTGCTGCCTTTTTTCTTGCCGCCTTCGCCTTCCTGTCCTTCTTCGGGCTCTTTTTCTTTCTCTTTTTCCTTGGCCATACGGTCTCCTTCTTCACGCTTCTGGAAACAATGCAGAGTGTGCGCACACCAAGGGCATGGCATGCAGGGACGCGTCCCTGCTCCGCAATTGCACGGGGCATGCCAATATTATAACTAATTGTTTTATTGGAATAATTTTGAACCGATTGGTCAAGAAAATGACGGTTCGGCACCCCTAAAGGCCCCGAACCGTCAATAGGCTAACTGCAGTTATGTAGGGAAAGGCTTCTTACTTCTTACTTCTTACTTTTTACTTCTTACTTATATTTTATCTCTTTATTGCCAGAAGCTCGTTCAACAGTTCATCCGTTGTCGTAATAACCTTGGTATTCGCCTGGAAACCACGCTGTGCTGCGATCAGTCGCACGAACTCTTCCGCAAGGTCCACATTTCCGGCTTCAAGCGAAGTGGCCGCAATTGTTCCTCTCCCGGAGGTATTCGGCGCATCGATAACCGCCTGGCCAGAACCGGACGACTCCGCAAACAAGCCTTTGCCGACTTTAACCAGTTCCGCCGGCGCCGTAAACTTGGCAAGCTGCACCTCAGCAATGTCTCTCGTCTGTCCGTTCGTAAAGATACCGGCGATGACTCCGTTCTGGCTGATGGTCAGCGCCCTCAGCGATCCATTGGTATAGCCGTTTTGCGTCTGGAAGATGGTTGCGTTCGGCGAACCGAACTGGGTCGAATTCGCAAAATCGAATGCCACCGGCTGCGGCGACGTCACCGCTCCGCCAGCCCAGGTGAGGTTGACCGTTACCGGAGCCGCCGGGGTGAGCAATGCACCCGCTGTATCAAACGTCATGCCGACGGTCTGCGAACTGTAGGCAGGAGGCAGTGCCGGATCGGTATTGGTATCCCAGACAACATGCGCATCCCAGGCATTCGGACCGGTCTTCCGGTAATACACATTGACGAGGTGGTTGTTCCCCTGGCTGTCATACACCGTTATCGCGGAGGAATAGTTATACGTATTGCTCGCCGGCAGAGCGGCCACCGGCGGTACCCATGCGGCAGCCGGCGTTCCTTCGCGGCCGTCGAGACTCACCTGCATGGTTGCCGTGCTGGTCGGCAATGGATTACTGACCGCCGTCGTCAGCAGGATCGACCCCAGCGCACCCTTGTTTCCGAGAGCATCAATCGGCTTGCCCTGAAGGAACAAGCCTCCCGGCGTTGTGAGATATCCGTCTTTGTTGATGACAAACTGTCCCGCGCGGGTATAGAACGATGCGCCCCCCGTTGCACCTTCGTTAACGATAAAGAAACCGTCGCCGTCAATCGCCATGTCGAGCGGGTTTCCGGTCGTCTCAAGGGTGCCTTGGCCGAAGAGTTTCTGAACCGATGTGATATTTGAGCCGCGTCCGACCTGAAGCGCCGAACTGCCGCCGAGCGAAGCGCTGAGCACATCGCTGAAATTCGCGCGGCTACCCTTGAATGCAACGGTATTCACGTTGGCGATATTGTCGCCGATGACCGAAAGCGCCGTACCGTTGGCGCCGAGACCGCTGACCGCGGTATACAGTGAAGTAAGCATTGTCATGGTGGTATCCTCCCTTAGTTCGCCGGATTCTTGACTTCGCGGACGTTCGACAACAGGATCTCGCTGCCGTTGACGACCAGCTTCACCCCATCGTCAGCCATGCGGACGCCGGTAACGACCCCCTTGTTGCCGTTGACGTCGGTCACCTGCCGGCCGATCATCGAAACCGCTACTGCGCCGCTTTGCTCCTGTTGGGCCGCGAGAAATTTCACCATGTTTTTGTTCACCGAAGTCATCTGCTCCAGCGAGCTGAAATTCGCCATCTGTGCTATGAATTCCGTGTCTTTCATGGGTTCCAGCGGATCCTGATTCTTCAACTGCGTGATCAGCAGATTCAGGAAATCCTGCTGGTCAAGCTCTCTCTTCTGCTGCGTGTTTTGGGACGACGTTGTTCCCGTGTACGCAGGATTGCTGAAAATCGGGGCTAACATGCTCATAGCTGAATCCTCCTAAGCGAGATACTCGAAAAACCGTTCCCGGGCGGCAGAATTATGCTGCTGCCGGTGATTGTGCTGTCCGTGCTCCTGACGCCGCGCATCCTGATCGCTTGCATACTCTTCCCTCAGATCGATATTCAGTTCGCCGACCTTGATGCCCGCATTCTCGAGCGAGGCCCTGATTTGGGGAAGCGCGGTGGTAAACACGTCCTTGGTGCTGCCGGAATCAACCTTCAGTTCGGCGGTCAATACTCCCTGACTCATCCGCAGCCGGATGTAGACCTGTCCAAGATCAGGCGGATCCAGACGGACAACCAGATGGCGGGTGCCGTTTTCCGCAGCGGTTTTGATGGTGTCCGGAATGTCAGCAACTGTGGAGGTAGCGTTCGGAGCCGATTCGTTTGCGGTCTGAAGCGGAACATCATTTCTGTGTACTGCATAATGGTTGCTGAGCAGCGTTGGCCCGGCCGTCGTCTGATCGACCGGTGCTTCCAGCACTTCAATCCTGAATTCAGTCCAGTCCTGCTGGAACCCTTTTGGTGTCGATTCGGACGCAGCCTTCATATCAAAACGATGGATGGGCTCTGCATCCTGCCGGGTTTTGGCAGAAGACGCCGCTGTCGGGTTCCCGGCGGATTCAAGCGTTTTTTCATCCGCAGGCACTGCTGAAAATACATCCTCAAGAGACGGAACCGTTCCCCGACCCTTCGATTCGCCCTCACCTACGTTTTCGAGAAAACCGCCAAAACCGTTTTCCTTGAGTGCATTTTTGAGATTCCCTGCAATCTGCTCAACAGTCAATCCCTCAGCCGTGTTTCTGGTCGTGCTCAGGGTTGCGGAAACCCCTGCCAGAAACTGGGAGGCAATCTTCTGCAACTGATCATTTGTCATGCCCGGAAGAAGCACGATCTGTGCAAGGGCCTGCTGAATAAGGCTCAGCGTCTGCGCATCAGGCATTTCCGCACCGGCACCGACCTCCGCTGCCTTGGCCGACTGATCCGCCCCCTGAGCCGCCTTGCCATCCACGGCAGGCCTGCCCAAGTCACTTCTCTGCATGGCAGTGCGCATTACCGATGAAAAACGCTCACCCGATGTGCCGGATGTCGCTGGTTCAGAGATGCTGTCCAGCACTGCAGATGCTGCCTGCAGAACACCCGGGATCATTGCTGCCGTCATCATAGAGCCTCCCGCAAAAAAAGATGTCTCTGATTGAGCAAGGGACGTGCCAGCGCCTTCCCATAGGGAGCGAATAATTTTATCAGTTGTTTTTCAATGCGTTATACAGCGGATTCCTTGAAACTTCCGGGCGTAAAACGGGGTGAGGAACTGGAACAATCAGGCATTTTTTGCCTGACGGGCATATTTTACCCGTCAGGACTTCGGTTTTTTGAGCATCCTGCGGGACAGTGCCGCAGCTTTCTCGGTATCCATTTGCGCAAGAATTTTGCCCGCTGCTTTCGGCTTGAGCGTTGTCAGAATGACCAGCGCGGACTCCTCATCAATTTTCTCAAGACGTCGGGCAGCATCTTCGGGTTGCATGGATTCATACATCTTGGCAACCTTCAGCTGCTGCTCCTGCCGGTCCTTGTCGACTGCCTTGCGCATCTCTTCGATCTCCTGCCTGATCTTCCGATATTCTTCCAGTTCTTTTTTGATATCAGCCTTTACGATGCCGAGCCGGTCTTCCTCGATGGTCTTCGGCTTCGGCTGCTCAGCCTGCGAAGCCGCCGGCTGCGCCGCTTTCTGAGTCTCCTGCTGGGCGTGGATCGTCAGGGACAGGGGCAAAAGCGTAGCGCATACCGCGGCCGCAACAAGCAGCCATCGGCGACAATGCCGCTTCGGCGCCGGCGGTTCCGCGCCGATATCAGTCCGCCCCGCGATGTCGTCCGTGCTGGATTGACGCCCGTTCGTCCGCATTCGTCTGCTCCTTTCTCTGCTCTTCATGCTCAAAGGCCAGTCGCATTTTTTCATCCAGACGCTCATACGTCTTGCGTTCCTTCGAAACCTCCATGAGCAGCGCCCGCGCATCCTCAACCTTTCTGTCCTGCGCTTCGACCGCTGCCCGCTGATGCCGTATCTGCATCACCAGCTGCTCGGAATACTGCTGCAGCCGACGGATATCGTCGATATCCACCATCTCGTCAGAGCCCTCGCAGAGCTTCTGCGCGATCAGACCGTGATGCGCCTCCAGCGCCTCCAGCTTTTCCTCTTCAATGGCAAGTTCCTTGAGGAGGAGCGCAAAAAGGCTTTTCACTTCATCTTCACGCCATCGCTTCAGATTCAGCAGGCTTTCGAGCGAACGGGTCATTCAGTCGCCCCAAAAAGCGCGGTCAATTGCCGAACGCTCTCATCGAACGGCACTTTCTCGTCAATCCGCTGCCTGATGAACGCGCGCAGCCGCTCCATCATCCGTATTGCTGAATCGACCCGGGGATTCGATCCTTCCTTGTACGCACCGATAGTGATGACATCTTCGTAGCGCTTGTAGGTCGACATGATTTCAAGGGCCCGCTCAACGCTGGTCCGATGCGCATCGGAGACAATATCCTTCATGATGCGGCTGATGCTCTGCAAAAGATCGATCGCCGGATACTGATTCATGTTGGCAAGCTCGCGCGACAGCACAATGTGCCCGTCGAGCACGGATCGTGCTGCATCGGCAATCGGTTCGTTCATATCGTCGCCCTCGACGAGAACCGTATACAGTCCGGTAATCGCACCTTCGCCCTGCCAGGTTCCCGCCCGTTCGATCAGCCGGGGAAGCAGCTTGAACACTGATGGCGTATAACCTTTGGTTGTCGGCGGCTCTCCCGCAGCAAGACCCACTTCGCGCTGCGCCATGGCAAAGCGCGTCAGGGAATCCATCATCAGGAGAACGTCCTTCCCCTGTTCACGGAAATACTCCGCAATCGCAGACGCGACAAATGCCCCACGAATCCGGATGAGGGGAGAGGTGTCGGATGTCGCCACAACGAGCACGGACCGGCGCAACCCCTCTTCCCCCAGATCACGTTCAATGAATTCCCGCACTTCCCTGCCGCGCTCGCCGATCAGGGCGATCACATTCACATCCGCGGCCGTATGCCGCGCCATCATGCCGAGCAGAACACTCTTGCCGACGCCGCTGCCCGCCATGATCCCAACGCGCTGCCCTTTGCCACAGGTCAGAAAGGTATTGATCGACCGGATTCCGAGATCGAGCGGCTCGGTGATGCGCCGCCGCAGGAGCGGATTGATCGGTTCATTGTAGATGGGGAAAAGCTTTCCGGCGACCGCCCCCTTGCCGTCGATCGGGGTGCCGAGTCCGTCCAGCACCCGTCCCAGCAGGTCGTCGCTGGCCTTGATGTAGCTCTGACGTCCCCGGGCGATAATACGCGCCCCCGGCCGGATGCCGACAATGTCGCCAAGCGGCATGAGCAGTATCTTGCCATCGCGGAATCCGATGACTTCCGCTTCCACATAGGCATCGGGACCGAGCCCGTTCTGCTGAATCTGGCAGACCTCCCCGATGTTTGTGCGGGGCCCGATCCCCTCAACGACCAGCCCGACCCCCTTGTTGACCCTGCCATACATCTTGATCGGGTCGGTCTCCCGGACAAACTCCCGGCATTTAGCTGTTAAGAGCTGTCCTGACGGCATGTGCCGCCTCCTTTACCTGTTCCTCAATGCGGGCATCGACAGAGCCGGACAATGCCTCGATATAGCACCCTCCGGGAGAAATCGATTCATTCGGCTCAAGCGTTATCCCCTTCAGTCCCGACTCTTCCTTCAGTTGCCGGACCCGTTCGCTCAGGATCTCATAATCAGCAGGATTGATCCGCACAACGACTTCCTCATACGTGTCGGCAACTTTCTGCAGGGCGTCTTTGGTTACAGCCAGGACAATTTCCCGGTCAAGTTCAAGCGTTTTATGGATGACCTTTTCTGCGATGTTGATGGAGAGCATCAACAACTCGGGGGCGAGTTTTTCGGCCTCGCGCGTGGCAAAGTTCTCGAGTTCCCGCAGAATGGCCGTCAGCCGCTCAACGACGGCATCAACCCGCGCATGTGCAGCAGCCTCACCTTTTGCAAAGCCTTCCTGGTATCCGCGCTCGGCAGCCTCGGTCTCGCGCCTTTTGAGCCGGACTTCCGGCGATTCCGACTGACTGACCACAACCTTTTCCGCAGGGGTCTCGTCGAAGCGCCGGAGCGCATAGGGACGCACGCCCCTGTCTTCCGCGCCGCTATGCGATGAGCTCTTCTCCACCCTTGCCTCCGATGACAATCTTGCCCTCTTCTTCCAGACGTTTTGCTACCCGGACAATATTCATCTGGGCTTTTTCGACATCGGTAATGCGGACAGCACCCTTCGCCTCGATCTCGTCCTTCAGTATCTGTACGGCGCGCTGGGACATGTTGCGGAAAATCTTGTCCTTCAGTTCGTCAGTCGTCGCCTTCAACGCGAGGGCAAGATCGTCCGTGGTGATCTCCTTCAGGATCATCTGGATACCGCGCTCATCGATCGTGGCGAGATCGTCAAAGGTAAACATCAGTTTGCGAATCTCATCAGCCAGAATCTGGTCCTTCTCCTCGATATTTTTGAGGATAAGGTCTTCGGAGGAGCGATCCATCTGGTTCAGGATTTCGGCGACCGTCCGGATACCGCCGATCTTGCGTCCGCGTGTATACGTCTGCAGCTGCGATTGCAAAACTTCTTCCAGCTCGCCGAGAACAGACGGCGATATCTGGTCGAGGCTCGCAACGCGCAGGGATACATCGATTTTCAGATGCTCGGGCAGCTTGCCGAGCACTTCCGCGGCCTGCGTCGGCTCAAGATGCGCCAGAATGATCGCGATGGTCTGCGGATGCTCCCGGGCAAGCATCGTCGCAATGGCGCCCGAGTCCAGCCAACGCAGCACATCAAACGCGCTCGCTCCGCTCTCGATCTTCTCGATCAGTTTCTTGGCCTGGTCTTCGCCGAACGCCTTGGAGAGAATCTTCTTGATATACTCTTCATCAACCGACATCAGCGCCGCGCCGGTTCGTTCGTGAAACTCCTGCACGACGCTGTCAAGCATTTCCGGAGAGACCTTCACGCGCGCCATCATCGGGATGATGCGCCCCAGCTCCATGGGATCGAGATGCTTGAATATTTCGGTAGCCGCTTCTTCCCCTACCAGAGTCAGGAGCGTAGCCGCCTTTTCGACGCCTGACAGTTTCTTGACCATACGTGATTACTCTGCCATCCAGTCCTTGAGGACCGAGGCCGCTTTCTTCGGATCTTTCTTGACGATTTCCTTGACTTCGTCCTTCATGGCCTCTTCGACGGGTACGGCGGGAGCCGTTGCAGCCTCAGAAAAAGCGGCCATCTCGGGAGATACCATGCGGACCGGTTTCTTCAGTGCCTCGATAAGCGGTTTCCCTACAAAAAGTACGAGCAGGACCACCGCAATAATCGGCACCAGATACCGCAGCACCGTCGTAATCATCTTCATCCAGTCGGTTTCGGGCTTCAGGTCTTCGGCAACCGCTTCAAACGGCACATTTTCGATCGTCACCTGATCGCCGCGCTCCTTGTTGAAGCCGATAGCCGCACGAACCAGATCGCCGTACTTCTTCATGTCGGCTTCGCTGCGCGGTACGAAGGCATTCTTCTCGCCCTCTTTTTTATAGGTGCCGTCCACCAGCACCGCAACCGAGATATTCCTGAGTTCGCCCCGCGGCTGAATAACCTTGCTCACACTGCGGCTGACTTCGTACTGGATAGCCTCGCTCTGTTTCTGGCCGCCGCCTGCTCCACCGGCACCGCCCGGCTGGGAACCGGGTTGATTGGAGAGAACCCCCGGAATGCCGCCCGGTGTCGTGCCGCCCGCTTTTTCCGAACTCCTCTGCTCACTGCGCACCGCGGTGGTATCCGGATCATATTTCTCTTCGGTACGCTCAACTTTCGTAAAATCGAGCTTGGTCGAAACACGGACAATCGCCTTGTTCTTCCCGACAACACTTTCGAGCATGCTCTGAAGTTTCTGCTCATATTCACGATCGACGGCCTTCTGGTATTCGAGCTGCTTCGCATCGACGATCGCCTCGGAATCGGACGGCTTGGACAGAACATTGCCCATATTGTCGATCACCGTGATCTTTTGGGGAGAGAGCCCCTCCACACTGCTTGAGACCAGGTGAACGATACCGCCGACCTGACCGCGGCTCAGCGTCCTGCCCGCCTTGAGCTTCAGGACAACCGAAGCGCTCGGCTTGTCGTCCTTCTCGGTAAAGATGGATTTTTCGGGGATGGCAATATGCACACGCGCCTGCTCAACCTCCGTCAACTGGCGGATGGTGCGCGCCAGCTCTCCCTGTATCGCACGCACATAATTCAGACGCTGGACAAACTCGGTCACGCCGATCTGGTTCTTGTCGAAGATTTCGAAACCGATGCCTCCGCCCTGAGGCATCCCCTGAGCAGCCAGTTCGAGGCGCAGTTCGTAGACCTTTGCGGTCGGGACATAGATTGCATTTCCCTCTACCCGGTACGGAACCTTCATCTCCTTCAGCTTGCCGACGACCTGACCGGCGTCTTCCTGTCCGAGATTGCTGTAGAGAACCTGCATATCCTCGCGCTGACTCCAGAACATGATGCCGGCCATCAGGGCAATAGCGAATGTAATAACGCCGAAAAACAGCAGTTTCTGCCTGAGCGGCCAGAGCCGAAATGTCGTAACAAGATCGTTCAATGCCATCTAATTACACCTGCATCCTCTGGATTTCTTCGTATGCGGTCAGAAGTTTGTTGCGCACCTGCATCATCGTCTGCAACGACATATCCGCCTTTTCCAGCGCGACAACTACCGTATGGATATCCTTCACCTCGCCTTTGGCAAAGTCCTGAATCGCTTTTTCCGCATCGTTCTGGACACTCTGGACCTCCTGAAGGGCATCCTTGATCGCATCGGCAAACGACGCTCCCGAAGCGGGCTGCTTGTGCTGCAACGGCTCGGCAATCGGTTGCCCGGTAACACTTCCTATTTTTTGTATGTCCGCCATCCCTGCCTCCATGCCTGTTCCGGCTCCTAAACGTTCGTGATTCCGAGAGTCTTGGTAAACATATCCTTATAGGTACTGATGAGAGTAAGGTTCGCCTCATAGGCGCGGGATGCTGCCATGAGATTCACCATCTCCTCGATCACATTCACATTCGGGTAGCTGACATACCCGTTCTTGTCGGCGTCAGGATGCGAAGGCTCAAACACCATGCGTCCCGGACGCTGATCCTCCACGATTTTGGGGATATCGACACCGACCGAGCTTTCATCATAGAGGAATGAACGGAACAGCACATCCTTTCTCCGATAAGGGCCACCGTCCGCCGTTTTGGTCGAGCTCGCATTGGCTACGTTCGAAGCGATCGTGTTCAGACGGATTTTCTGCGCCTCAAGGGCGGTTGCGCTCACCCTCAGCGGAAGAAACATCTCTTTCATCAGACACCTCCCCGGATGGCGCTCTTCATCATGCGCAGTTTCATCGTGAGCAACTGGGTCGCTGCCGTATACGTCAGGGAGTTCTCGGCAATTTTTGCCATCTCGACCTCGATGTTCACCGTGTTACCATCACGGTTCGGGAGCGTCGTCATTGGCTCATAAATCGTATAACTCATTGTTTTAGAATCAGATTTCATGGCACTGTCAAGTTCGCGCTGAAAATCGATGTCCTTTGCCCGATACCCGGGGGTGTCAGCGTTCGCGATATTCGATGTCAAAATTCTCTGCCGGTACGCAGTGACATCCAGCAGCTTTTCAAGAATTTTCATTGTTGAATCAGGCACTTGTCAGTCTCCCTCGTTCTCACCGTCTGAATGGACTACCCTATAGCTTTTGCAATTTACGTGCCTATTTTTCAGGGTCCTCGTCATCCGAAATCCCATATTCCTTGATCTTGTTCCGGATCGTCCGCACGCTAACCCCGAGCTTTTCCGCTGTCCGGGTGCGATTGCCATCCGTCTCTTTCAGCACGCGGATAATCATCTCCCGCTCCATGTCCCTTATCGTCCCCAGCATGCTCGGGCTTGAAACGGTATCTTCCTGAACGGGAACCGCCGCCCCGGCAGTCTGCGTCGGCGGCTGGAGCAGATCCGTCGGTGAAATGACAGCCGTGCGGTAGATATAGTTTTCCAGCTCACGGACGTTTCCCTCCCACGCCTGTTTTCTGAGCTCTTCGCACAGGGCCGGGGACAGGGAAAAAGCGCGACCCATCTTGCGCGAGAGGCGAGCCAGAAAAAAAACCGCCAGCGGCTCGATGTCTTCTCTCCGCTCCCGCAGCGGCGGCAGAACGATCGGAAAAACATTCAACCGATAATAGAGATCCTCCCGGAACCTTCCCTGCTTCACCTCGGACAAAAGATCCCGGTTCGTGGTCGAAATAATGCGCACATCGAGCGGAATGGG
The DNA here is from genome assembly GCA_012517735.1 of Nitrospiraceae bacterium. Classification (GTDB taxonomy): domain Bacteria; phylum Nitrospirota; class Thermodesulfovibrionia; order Thermodesulfovibrionales; family Dissulfurispiraceae; genus JAAYUK01. The sequence goes on along the minus strand of JAAYUK010000254.1, from coordinate 8,376 downwards.
GGCCTTGCCTCCCACGCGGTCGATTTCACGCTCCTGGATGGCCCTGAGCAGCTTTGCCTGAAGCGCAGGGGCCATCTCGCTGACCTCATCGAGCAGGAGCGTCCCGTTATTGGCCAACTCGAATTTTCCGATCCGGCGTTCCAGCGCTCCGGTAAATGCTCCCTTTTCGTGCCCGAACAGCTCCGACTCCAGGAGATTTTCCGAAATCGCGGCACAGTTCACTGCTACAAAAGGCTTGTCGGCCCGTGGGCTATAGCGATGAATCGTGCGGGCGATGATTTCCTTGCCAGTACCGCTCTCCCCGGTCAGCAGTACCGTGATATCGCTCTTTGCGACTTCTCGCGACAGGGCCAGAATGCTCTTCATGACCGCCGATTCGGCAATCATGTCCGGCTCGTCCGGCGGCATGATCCGTTCAATCGTCGCCTGCAGCATTTCGAATGAAAACGGCTTCATGATATAGTCGGTCGCCCCGAGCTTCATGGCGTCGACCGCATTTTGCACCGTCCCGAATCCGGTGACCACGATAACCGGAACAAAAATGCCGCGTTTTCGCACTTCCTGCAGAAACTCAATACCGGTCATTTTCGGCATGATCATGTCCGTGATGATCAACGCATAATCCGCAGGATTCGTCCGGGCAAGCACCTCGGCCGGGTTATGAAACACCGTCGGCCGGAATCCGATCCGTTTGATCGACTCCTCAAGGGCAACCGCCATATCGACTTCATCATCGATAATAAGAACGTTCCTGCTCATGACCCCGCCTTGTGATCCTTTGCAAATTCGATCGAAACCGTGGTTCCCGCGCCCGGTTCGCTCTGCACGTGGATATGCGCGCCGTGGGCTTCCATGATTCCGGCAACAATCGACATCCCGAGGCCGGTCCCCCGGTCCTTGGTCGAGTAGAATGGTTCGAAGAGACGAGATGCGGTTTCCTGGTCCATACCGGTTCCTGAATCACGGATGGCAACCACCGGTCCGGCTTCCCCCTGCCGGATACCCATGGTTATTGTACCTCCGTCAGGCATCGCCTGAAAAGCATTCAGAAGAATATTGATGAATGCCTGCCTCAGCAGCACCCGATCGCCCTGCAACGCATACACTTCGTCACTCGTCAGCGTCAGATCGATTCCGCTGCTGAGGAAAACCTCCCGGAACTCGTCGATCAGCTCCGAAAGCACCACATTCAGCACCAGCGGCGCAAAAACCGGCCTGACACCCCCGGAAAAACGGAGCATGTTATCGAGGGTATTCACCAGATGGCGGACCGAATTGGAAATCCTTCCGGCATATGATGCCGAAGGAGTGCCTTCCAGATCCTTGCTGAGCAGACTTGCAAACAGTTCTATGCTGCCGAGGGGATTTCTGATCTCATGGGCGATCTTCGTGATGAGCTCACCCATCGCAGTAAGGCGACGGTTTCTCTCGTTTTCGGCCTCCAGTTGCTTCAGCCGGGTGATATCCTGAAAGAACAGGACACTGCCGGTCGGCAGTCCGGACTGATTCTTGACTGCGGACCGGGAAATAATTGCCGGGAACCGACGCCCGTCGGTACAGGTAACCTGCTCCTCGGAAAAAACCGCGGGCAGGGACGGCGTTCCGAGTACGCGGTCTGCCGAAATACCGAGCAATCCCTCTGCCGAACGATTCATCAGTTGTACCGTGCCGTCGGCATCGAAATAGACAACGCCGACATCGATACTGTCGAGAATACTGTTCAGCAACTGCTTTTTATGTTCAACCTCTTCCGTCAGCAGACGGACCTGAGCCTGCAGCGTCTGATAGGAATTCATCAGCGTCGACGACGCGGTATTGAATCGCTCGATCGCCTGCTCCAGCAGGACCCTGTCCGGCAGCGGCTCGCTCATGAGATCACCGGTCCAGATACATCCTGGCCGCTTCGCCGATCTCGCCCCCGCCGGCGGCAGCCTTTTCGATGTATTCGCGCTTGTTGGTGAGTTTTCCGTACTGATACTGCAGCCACTGTTTCTGGCCGGCATCCTTGGGATCCTTGTCCAGCGCCTTTTTGTAATATTTTTCAGCGATCCGGTATTGCCCGCCCAGATACTGGGCATCGGCAACCTTGATCATGGCATCCACATCGCCCCCGTCGGCTGCAGCCGTATAGTGTTTGATAGCCGAGGCTTTATCCCCGATCTGCCAGTAGAGGTCTCCCAGGCGCGATTCGATATGCAGTTGCTTTCCGGATTTCCCCGGTTTTACGGTCTTCTGGAGCAGCTCGATCGCCCCCTTCGCATCCCCTTTCCGCTCCGCAATTTCGCCCAGCATCAGCAAAGCGCCCTGGCCGAACTGCTTGTGTGTGACGAGCGGCTGCAGCAGTTTTTTCGCATCGTCATACCGGCCTTCCTGCACATAGATTTCGGCCAGTGCCAAAGAGGCATCCGATGGGGAGCTCCCCTTGACCGCTCTCTGCAAGAGCGCCCGCCCCTCGGACTTTTTGCCCTTCCTGGCAAGATACACAGCGCTCTGGGAAAGCACAGGACTTTCGGAATGCAGATACATCGCAAAGCGCTGAACCAGATCCGCCGCCTGTGGGGAATCGGCCTCCAGCACTTTTCTCAGCCGCTTTTCAATCTCAAGGCTTTTGAGTCCGCGGTCACGCAGCTGCGACGCCTGTTTCAGCGCATTCTCAACATCTCCCAGCTTGTCATACGCCGCAATCACCCTGCGCCGAAGATCATCGTTCGCATCAAACTGCAGCAATTCCGTGCCGACCTTTACCATCTCGCCGGCATTGCCCAGCTGCTCATACGCCTGAAACAATGCACGCCGTGCACGAACCTGCTCCATACCGCTGAGAGGAGCCTGAAGAAACGATTTGAGCATGCCGACCGCCTCAGTGGCCCTTCCGGCCAGAAGGTACACCACCGCTCGCTCAACCCGCAAGTCCTCGTTCCGCAAGGCTGCCGCCGGAATGCGATCTACCGTTGCAATCGCCTGGTTGCCCTGCCCTTTGCGGGCCAGCAGCATCGCCTCGACATAGATTGCCCGGTTGTCCGTCTCCAGCAGTTTCCTGTCGACCCGTGAAAACAGGGTTTCTGCAAGACCGAACTGCCGGTTCTGCAATGCGATTTCCGCACGGGTGATCGTGGCCTTGTCGGTGAACTCACCGCCGACGGTCGCCAGGACACGCTCCGCTTCGCTGAGTTTATTCAGGAAAAACAGTGATGAACCGAGCATGAACAGCGCTTCGTCGCGCTGGGCCGCATTCTTGTTTGCAGCATAGCGGCGAAGGTTCAGCGCGGCCTCGCTGTAGTTTTTCAGCAGGTATTCCGCCTGGGCGAGTCCGAACAGGGCGCGGTCAGCCAGCGCGCCGCTTTTTGCGGACAGATACGCCTCGCGATACAGATCCTTTGCCTTCAGGAAGTTCTTCGCCTTGAATTCCGCAGCGGCTTTCTGGAGTTGTTCTTCGGACGCCGGCGCAGACCCGGCCCCGCACAGGAAAAAAATTCCCGCAACCAGAAAGGGCAATGCCCATTTCCCGATGAACGCTCCATTACGCATACGCACCACCATGAAAAAAATGTGCCATTATTGATATTTTGCACTATTTCAACAGGTTATTCCATCAATACCGATCTGGAATCAGCGCATGGCGGCGTGAGAAGTCAATTTTCTGACCAGGATGCTACCAGCAGGCGGGCTACAATCCAAGACGCTTCATCTTCTCGATCAACGTGGTTCTGTTGATGTTCAGATATTTCGCGGACTGGCTTTTCACCCCATTGAACAGTTTGAGGGCATGCTGAATGAGGCGTCGTTCGTACTCTTCCAGAGCCGCATTCAGATCGATTCCTTCAACAAATGGATTACTGTCAGGATCGGCAGCGTCAGGGATAACCGGAAGCCGCTTGCCGGTTATTTTCTCTGGCAGATCATAGGGGGTGACAGTATCGTTGTCACTCAGAACCATCAGGCGTTCCAGCGTATTTTCGAGTTCGCGCACGTTGCCGGGCCATGCATACGAGGCGAACACTTCCTGCACTTCAGGAGAAAGCTTCAACGGCTCCCGTTCAAAGCGGGAGGCTTGTCGCCGCAGGAAAAAATCGCTGAGCAGCGGGATATCCTCTGGCCGCTCCCTGAGCGGAGGGATATCGATCGGGATAACATTCAGCCGATAGAACAGGTCCTCCCGAAACGTCCCGTCCTTGACCGCGTCTTCCAGATTCTTGTTGGTCGCAGCGATGATCCGGACATCGGTACGCACGGTTTTCGTTCCGCCGATCCGCTCAAACGCCTTCTCCTGAAGCACCCTGAGCAGCTTTACCTGCAGAATCGGCGGCATCTCTCCGATTTCATCAAGGAAAATCGTCCCACTGTCGGCGAGCTCAAAACGCCCGATGCGTAATGCGACCGCGCCCGTAAATGCACCTTTTTCGTGACCAAACAATTCCGACTCAAGCAGTTCGGTAGGAATCGCCCCGCAATTCACCGCGATAAACGGCTTGTCTGCGCGTCTGCTGCTCGCATGAATGGTTTTGGCGACCAGTTCCTTGCCGGTGCCGCTCTCGCCAAGGATCAGAACCGTGCTGTCTGAACGGGATACCTTGGTAATGAGCTCCAGTACTCGCCTGATCGCCGGTGACGATCCGATGAGTTCGTGTGAGAGGCCGGTTTTCGCGGTCTCAGAGGGCATGTCACAAATATGACATACCCGGAACAAAAAGTCAATGATATCTTTCATCAGAATGTTCGCCAACAATTTCAGTCATGCGCTTATTTTTTTCCGAAAAGTTCCGATAACTGAAAAAACAGGAGGTCGGCATGGACAGCATTGCTTCCATCAGCGCGCTTTCAGGCATCATGCTTGCTCAACAGGCGACAAAAGCCCAAGGAGCTGCTGCGCTTGCTCTGCTTCAGAGCGCCCTGGAAGTCCAGCAGGCAGTCACTGCGGCAGTTACCGGGGGAAACGATTCAGCTGTGGATATATACGTCTAGCCCGACACCTGCCGTGATCGAACGTCAGGCAGGATCTTCGGTATCCGACTCTGCACACCCCTGACCAGCTGATTCTTTCTCGAACGTACCGGCAAGCTTCGCCATGTTCCGTGCAAGAAACGGATGGAATTCGGTTCCGGCCAGCAGGACCAGTGATGCGCTGATCAGGTCTTTCTGGCGCGAGGGCCGATAACTGCGTGTGGTCCGCATGGCATCGAAGTAATCCGAAATGGTCGTCATGTGACTGCAGACATTCTGTTTCCACGAAGATGCAACAACCGGATACCCCGACAGGTCGTATTTCAGGTGATGCTCAAACGCGGTAACGACAGCAAGTCGTGGAACCCCCGGATTCTGGAGAAGATACCGTGCACCCCGCACTGGATGCTCACGCATCAGCTTCCATTCGGACTCCGTCAGCCGGCCGGGCTTGTTCAGGATTTCTTCGGGCACGAAGAGCTTGCCGATATCGTGCAGGAGCGCGGCAACCCCGATGTCGTGCAGCAGCGGCCCCTGAATGCCGAGCGACATCGCCTGCGCGAGATTGAGCACGCATACATTGGTGGCGTGCGTAAACGTGTATTCATCAAGCACCCGCAAGGGCGCGAGTGCGGTCAGCACTCCCCCCTCCTCGCGAAACGTCTCGACAAGCCCCTTGACCACCCGATACAGCCCGGAGACATGAAAATGCTTGCCCTGCTTGATCGCATCGTAAATATCCCGGAATTCATCAAGTTCAGCCTGCGGCAGGTCTTTAAGAACCGGCAGGAGCACTTCCGCGTCTCCGGAGGGCGCCGATTCCCGCTCACCGCCGAAATCGATCGTTCCGAATGCCGCGGACGCAAATTCCGTGCGGATGTCGCGTTCAGACAGGAGCATCGCGACAAGACTGCGCAATTCGCTGTCAGTGATGCTGCTGCGGATGGTGATGTGACTGCAGCCGCGCTCGAGAAATTCGCGTGCGAAGCGCCCGGCATAAATGGTCTGCGGCAGCCGCACGGCATCCACAACAACCTGTTCGTCAAGAAGGAGCATCTCCATGCGGTCCTTCTGGTCAAACACGGCCCGCAGGGCCTCGATCGCCCCGGCAAGCATGCGCTCGGTCTGCGGATGGTCAAGCGAATACATCCGGCCATTGGAAAGCGCTATGACAAACGAGCGGAGGAATGTCTGGATGTTCTGAAGACGATCAGTTACCATAGCCGCCTCCCTGAGTCCGCAGGACATCCTCAGCGAGCCGAACCAGATCCCTGCTGCCGAAATTCCGTATCTCCTGCAGCAGAGCCCGGGCTTCGGGAACACGAAAAGCACCCAACGAACGCACGAGTTCTTCTTTCAGGCGATTCAGCGCCGTCTGACGGAAAAAATTCCTGCTGCGGAGAATCCTCTCAACCGCTGGCAGGCAGGACGTATCGCCGATTCCTCCCAATGACCGCAGCGCCTCGGCTCTGATCTCGATCACCTCATCCGACAAACCATCTTTTTCCACAAGCGCGACGAGCTTCCGGATAATTACCGGGTCATGATGCTGCACCGATATCCGGATCGCACTCATCAGCACCTCGGCGTCATCGCTGTCGAGCTCATCGGCAATCATTGCATATCCGCCGTTGTCGTGGAACTGCACCAATGCCCGCAGCACCTCATGCCGCACCTTTGCATGCTGGTGTGTCTGGAGCGCTTTCAAAAAAGGAACTGCGGCCGGGCTGCCGATGTTGCGGAGGATGACGACCAGATTGCGCACATAAAACCAGCGCTGATCCATCAGTCGCGCACCGACATGGGAGACTGCAGACTGGCCTGCCTCCACAATCCGGTCCACATAGAAACGGCGGAGCGACAGATTCTGCTCTTCGGCAAGGCGGTCAAGCATCGGATTCAGAAAGGGCTCACCGATGCGCCGGATCAGCACGGCAATGTCGTCAAACTTCTGCTTTCCCCAGATGACCGGGCCACGGAGGACTTCGTCGACAAAGTCCGGAAGCACAAACGCCTGCTGCACCACCTGCGCATGATCAGAGCCCCGTTCCAGCCGCTGTGCGCGATCGAATATGGCCGTAAGCGCTGCAAACTCCCCGGTCCGGACAAAGTAACCGCACAATTCAAGAAGGTTCTGGCGCAGGGCGTCATTATCCTGCTGTCCGTCGATCGGCACATCGAGGAGTTCCAGAAGGACATGGGAAAACGACACGTCAATGTCATGCTCATGCAGTGTCTCACGCAGGGTTGCGATCTCTTGTTCGTCCGACAGGGATCGGCCTCCCTCTTCCGCAAGCATGCGCAACGTCTCCTGGTACTCTTCAGGAACGAACGCATCGATACTGTCTTCCTCCTTGAGAAGAACCCTCAGATGATCATCCATCTCCGCAGGGGAAGCGGGTATGTCCTGCGCTCCGCCCACAACCGCTCCCCCTTCGTGTGCTCCCTGCAGATGCCGGCTTCTGACCAGCCTCCTGAGGACATCCAGAATTGCCGGCGGCGCATAGGCACTGGAATTGAGCCCCTTGTTGAGCGCATCGACCAGCATCCCGCCGGGGAAGAACTCGATCAGCTTCTCGGACACGGCGGGTCTGTCCACGAGCGCATCAAACGATCCCTTGAGAAAATAGTCGCGCACCTCCGGCTTCAGTGCATCGAGGAACCTGATGAATTTCGACACCGCACGCGGGTCCGCAGTCATGTCTTTTTCGTCGACCCGCTTCAGAAATTGCGCCAGAAGCTTGAGGACAGCGGGCAGGGTTTCACCGGAAGGAGCCACGGCCTGTTCCTGGAGAATTTCAGCAAGCATCTCGGGAGGAGCGCCCTCCATCATCTCGGCATCAATATCGACAGCGTCTGCCGAGGCCCCGGTGATCGTGCCGGCCAGGACTCCCCGCACAAAACGGACCCAGAAATCGCCCTGCGGCTCCGTCTGCATCTCCTGCCTCAACGACGCTCCCGACAGCGCCTGATAATCGATAACCTCAATGTGAATATGCTCGAAACCGGCTTTCTGCCAGCGTGCTGCAACGCCGTCCTCTCCGGCAGCATCCTGACGAAGCTCCATGAGAAACTGATTGAAACGGAGCAGCTCATCAGCGGAGACACCCGTGTCAAACGTCACCGCAATGATGCCGTAAGAAAAAAGAGATCGGGCGAAGTTCAGAATGGCAGGATCGGCAAGATCAATACTGTCTTCATTGACCAGAATTGTCTCTTTGGTAATCCCGAGGACGAGGCGTCCCGACGGCGGAATCAATGTCTCCACAAAAGCGTGCACACGGGAAAGCGTACGTACGACAACCGGATGCGCAGCAGGATACGAACCGACATGACGCCGCAGAACGTTCAGTTCATGGACCAGCTTGCGGATGTCGTGAAACGATTGATTGCCGCCCTGCACGCCCAACAAGCCTCCCGGCCGTTCCGGTATCC
>JAAYUK010000047.1 GCA_012517735.1 Nitrospiraceae bacterium | reverse complement strand
TGCAATGTCGAAATCGCATCGCAGGATATCGAGAATATCATCCAGTCGGTCATGCGGCTGCCGCTCGGCTCAAAAATCCAGATACTCTCGCCGATAGTGCGTGAACGCAAGGGGGAATACAAAAAAGAGCTCCGGAAGATGCGGATGGACGGTTTTGTCCGGGCACGTATCGACGGAGCCATGATGGACCTGACGCAGGATATTTCGCTCAAGAAACAGTCGCGCCACACAATCGAAATCGTGATTGACCGTTTCATCATCAAGCATTCAATCGAAAAACAGCTGCGGCATGCAATCGACACTGCGCTGAAATTCGACGAGACGGTCGTCATCAACATCATCGACGAGGGTCGCGACATACTCTTCAGCAGAAAACTCGCCTGCCCTCAATGCGGCATCAGCTATCCCGAACTGGATCCGCGCCTCTTTTCCTTCAACAGCAAATACGGCGCATGCCCTGATTGCAGGGGGCTCGGGGTGCAGCTTGAGGCCTCGCAGGCAAACGATGGCGGACCCAATGATCTTCTGGCACTCAACCTTGAAGAACATGACTTCAACCGACTCAAAACCTGCCCTTCCTGTCAGGGGCGGCGGCTGCGCAGGGAGGCACTGAGCGTAAAGATTGCGGGAGCCAGCATCGGCGATTTCGCCGGACTGTCGATTCTTGATGCGGAATCGTTTCTTCATGACATTCCGCTCACGGACCGGCAGCGGATCATTGGTGCCCATATTCTTCAGGAGGTGCGAGACCGCCTCTCATTTCTCCGGAAAGTCGGGCTGGAGTATCTGACACTGAATCGCCCTTCCCTGACGCTCTCGGGCGGAGAAGCACAGCGCATTCGTCTTGCAACGCAGCTCGGATCTTCGCTTACCGGCGTTCTCTATGTGCTCGACGAGCCGAGCATCGGTCTGCACCAGAGGGATTGCGCCCGCCTGCTGGAGAGCCTTGCCGATATCCGCAATGCAGGCAACACCGTGGTTATCGTGGAGCATGACGAAGATACGATCCGTTCTGCGGATCATGTGATCGACATGGGACCGGGGGCCGGCAAGAGCGGCGGCTGGATCGTTGCCGAAGGCGATCCGTCGGCGCTGTTCCGGCATCCCTCATCGCTGACCGGGGCGTATCTTGCCGGTCGCGCGGCGATACCGGTTCCGGCGCAGAGAAGGATTCCGCAGGGCTTCATCGCCATTCGGGGGGCAGCGGAGTTCAATCTCCGGAATCTTGACATTGCCGTCCCGCTCGGTGTTTTCACCTGTGTCACCGGGGTGTCAGGCTCCGGCAAAAGCACGCTCATTTATGAAATCCTGTACAAGGCTCTTGCCCGTGAAATCTCCGGGGCATCAACCCATCCCGGCAAGTACCGCGAAATCTCGGGAACGGATGCCATCGACAAGGTGATCAGCATCGACCAGTCGCCGCTCGGACGCACGCCGCGTTCCAATCCGGCAACCTATTCGGGCATCTTTACCATTATCAGGGATCTGTTCGCCCTCCTGCCGGATGCGAAGGCCCGCGGATATGCCGCTTCCCGCTTCAGTTTCAATGTTGCCGGCGGACGGTGCGAGTCCTGTCAGGGAGACGGGCTCAAAAAAATCGAGATGCACTTTCTGCCGGATGTCTATGTAACCTGTGACACCTGCAAGGGCAGGCGCTATAATCGGGAAACCCTCGATATCCGGTACAAAAACAAAACCATCGCAGATGTACTGGACATGACCATAGCGGAAGCCCACGAGTTTTTCGATGCAATCCCCCCGCTGCGACAACGACTGGCAGTGCTCGAAGAGATCGGTCTCGGGTATCTGAAGCTTGGACAGCCGGCCACCACACTGTCGGG
>JAAYUK010000253.1 GCA_012517735.1 Nitrospiraceae bacterium | reverse complement strand
TTGGCTCCCGCGATTGCGGTGTTGATCAGGACCGCATCGCAGCCGAGTTCCATGGCGATGGTTGCGTCAGAAGCGGTGCCCACTCCGGCATCCACGATGACCGGAACCTTGGAGTGCTCCAGAATGATCTTGATGTTGTACGGATTGCGCAGGCCAAGCCCTGAGCCGATGGGCGCGCCGAGCGGCATGACTGCGGCAGCGCCGGCGTCTTCGAGGCGGCGGCACATGACGGGGTCGTCATTGGTGTATGGAAAGACGATAAAGCCTTCTTTTGCAAGAATCTCGGTCGCCTTGAGCAGTCCGATCACATCGGGGAACAGGGTCTTGTCGTCGGCAATGACCTCCAGCTTGATCAGATCGGAAACCCCGGCTTCACGAGCGAGACGCGAATAACGGAGCGCATCTTCGACGGTATAGCATCCGGCAGTATTCGGCAGGATTTTGTATTTTTTCGGATCGAGATAATCGAGCAGGTTCGGGGAGTTTCGATCGATAATGTTTACGCGGCGTACTGCAACGGTGACCATATCAGCCCCGGATGCCTCAATTGCCCGTGCCGTCTCATCAAAATCCTTGTACTTGCCGGTTCCGACCCAGAGCCGGGACTGAAACTCGATGCCGCGAATAATCAACTGGTCTTCCATCTGATACCTCCCAAAATGAAAAGCTCCTGTCCCTGAGGGGGAGACAGGAGCATATGTTTGATCTGGCCCATTCCCTTCGCCGGTATTATCCGGATCAGGTTCAAAGGGTCGCTCCCGCGAAGCGGGAATCTCTCAGGCCGACGGCCACCCCCAGGTAATTGTTACTTTATACCAACCCTCCCGGATTGTCAAACCGGCAACGGCTGGCATGTCCAGGCCGGTCATGATCAGAGTATTTTCCGGCTGTCATGACGATTATCGCTTCTGCTGCCGCTGAAGGTCTTCGATCATTTTCTGCATGTCCTGAATCTGCTTTTGCTGGTTGGCAGACTGAGCTGCCTGTTGGGAGCGCTGCGCCTGTTCCGCCTGCCGCTGCATGAGCTCTGCCTGTTTCTGGAGAGACCTGCTTGCATCTTCCATCTGCTGGCTGCGGATACCCATTTCGCGGGAGAACTTGCGTGCGGAATACGTTGCGATCAGCGAAAACAGACAGATGACCGCCGCGATAATCCCGAAGACCAGCCATGCTTTTTTGGAAGGAATCCCGTGGACTTCCGTACTGACGATCACAAGGTAATACAGCATGATGACAAGGGATATCACCGTGCCGAGGTATGGGATCAATCCGATAACGGTGGTGATTGGCGAGAGGGCTGCAAGATAGGCGGCGCCACGATATGCCACCTCGTAGTTTTCCTGCGATCCCATGAGTTTCCAGATGAGAAAAAGGATGCCGGCCCCGACAAAACTGAAGAGGGCGATCATGATCGGCATGAAAATGAGCGAGCCGAGGATGGCGGTCACTCCCATAACAGAGAAATAGAGGATGGTATTGACCACCGTCTGGATAATTCCCGCGACCGTGCCGAGGACCACAACAAAGACGAGCGGATCAAAATAGCCGCCGGTCTTCGGCATTTCGCGGAAGAATTCAGCCGGTTTGGTGATAACGCGGATCACGGTCTGCGGGATTGCAGCAAGCAACGCCTGAAAATTGATCGGTTCTGCCATATGAGTCCTCCTCGGGGTATATGCAACGATCCAATGGGCTGATGTGATGATTATAGCGCCGGGCATTTCGCATTGCAAAGGGAAAAATCCCTGGGAAAATTCCCTTCGGAATCAGTTCAACGCGGTGCTCTTGAAGGACGGGGGTTTTGACAGAAATATACCGCAAACTCAATAATATAAAGATGACCACCCGTTACAACATGTTCGGTCCCTGGCTGAAACAGCGCTTCGGAACCATTGTGTACAAAGTAAACGTCGATGCGGGATTCACCTGCCCGAACCGGGACGGTACGCTCGGCGAGCGGGGTTGCATCTACTGCAACAACGACAGCTTCCGGCCTTCGCGCTGCAAGCCCGACCTTCCCCTGCGCGAACAGATCCGCAATGGGATGCGTTATCTGGCAGGCCGATACCAAGCAAAGCGATTTCTCGTTTATTTTCAGCCATTTACAAATACCTATGCCCCGGTTGAAGAGCTGGAAGCGCTCTACCGCGAGGCGCTCTCGTTTCCGGAGGTGATCGGGCTTGCAATCGGCACGCGGCCTGACTGTGTAGATGAGGCCAAAATCGCCCTGCTTGAGACCCTTGCCCGCGAGCACTTCATTCTCGTCGAATACGGCATTCAGTCGATTTACGACAAATCACTGGAGTATATCCGTCGGGGGCACAACTATCAGGCCTTTCTCCGTGCGCTCGATATGACGAAAAACCGCGGTATCGAAATGGGGGCGCATCTGATTGTGGGGATGCCGACAGAAACCCGCGAAGAGATGCTTGCCATGGCGGACGAGATGTCGCGACTGCCGCTCGGATTCCTGAAAATCCATCAGCTGCAGGTCGTTGCCGATACGATTCTTGCCGAGTCGTATGCAAAAAAACCTTTTTATACATTTGGCTATACTGAATACCTCGATTTTCTGGTAGACTTTATCGAACGTCTGAGGCCGGACATTGTCCTGCAACGGCTTTTTGCCACTGCGCCCGACGACATTCTCATCGCACCGAGGTGGGACCGGTCGCGGCAGCAGATCATACGCGAGATAGAACCGAGGTTTATCGAACGCAATGCTTTCCAAGGCTCGAAGTGCTTATGTCATCGGCATTGATGCGCACCCGGTCGAGGTGGAAGTCGATATCTCCGCACGGGGCCTTCCGCATTTTTCGATTGTCGGCCTGCCCGACGCTTCCGTAAAAGAGTCCAAGGATCGCATTCGTGCTGCGCTCAAAAACGTCGGCTTTGCATTTCCCCTGAAACAGATCACCGTCAATCTCGCTCCTGCAGACATGAAGAAGGAGGGGTCGCTCTTCGACCTTCCCATTGCGCTGGGAGTTGCTGCTGCGGAAGGAGTGATCCCGCCGGAGCCGTTGCTGCACTATCTGATTGCGGGAGAACTGTCGCTCGATGGGCAGGTGAAGCCGGTTCGCGGTGCGCTGCCGCTGGCGCTTGCAGCCAAACGGCTTGGCCTCCGGGGGGTGATTCTGCCAAAGGAGAATGCACCGGAAGCCGCAGTGGTTGAAGGGATCGATGTTTTCGGCATCGAGAGCATTCCGGCGGTCATCTCGTTTCTTGACGGCAGTGACGGACGTCCTGCCCCGGTAACGATCGACCTGCAGGCCGCCATGATGCAGTTTGGCGCATATGAAGAGGACTTTGCCGAGGTGAAGGGTCAGGAGCATGCCAAGCGCGCCCTTGAGGTTGCCGCCGCCGGTTCGCATAATATTTTGATGATCGGCCCGCCCGGCAGCGGCAAGACCATGCTAGCGCGGCGCCTGCCGTCGATTCTTCCGCCACTGACGCTTGAGGAGGCGCTCGAAACGACAAAGATCCACAGCGTTGCCGGACTGCTCGGGGAGGGGCAGTCGCTCATAGCCACCCGGCCGTATCGGTCGCCTCATCACACCATCAGCGATATCGCTCTTATTGGGGGCGGCCAAATCCCCCGTCCCGGAGAGGTTTCCCTTGCGCATCACGGCATTCTGTTCCTGGATGAACTCCCGGAGTTCAAGCGCAACGCGCTTGAAGTGCTCCGCCAGCCGCTCGAAAACGGCTCCGTCTCGGTCTCACGCGCTTCGGCATCGGTCGCCTACCCGGCGCAGTTTGTCCTTGTCGCCGCAATGAACCCCTGTCCCTGCGGGTATTCCGGCGATAGCACACACCAGTGCACCTGTACGCCGAACATGATCAACCGGTATCGGTCACGGGTGTCGGGTCCGCTGCTCGATCGCATCGACCTGCATGTGGATGTGCCGGCGGTGCCGTATAAGGAACTGAGCGCCGAACATGCCTGCGAGTCATCCGCCGATATTCGCGAGCGTGTCATTGCAGCGAGAGAGCGGCAACTTGCACGATTCAGGAACGATCGCATTTACGCGAACGGCCAGATGAAGACCCGCCATATCAAGAAATACTGTGTACTGACGGATGAGGCGCATACACTGTTCGACACCGCCATGCATCGTCTGGGCCTGAGCGCCCGCGCCTATTCCCGCATCCTGAAAGTGGCGCGCACCATCGCCGATCTGGCGGATGCCGGCACGATTGAGGCCGGGCACATAGCCGAGGCGATTCAGTACCGCTCGCTCGATCGCAAAACCGCCTGAGGAGAAACGCATGAAACTGACCCATTTTGATGATCGTGGAAAGGCCAGAATGGTCGATGTCACTGAAAAGGCGGTAACCCAGCGGGTTGCGGTTGCAACCGGATCGATCGTAATGAAGCCGGAAACGCTCAGGATCATTCGGGAAGGAAGGGCGGAAAAAGGCGATGTGCTCGGTGTTGCCCGTATTGCCGGCATCATGGCGGCAAAAAAAACCGCCGATCTGATCCCGATGTGCCACCCGCTCGCCATCACCTCGGTTACGATCGATTTCCGGCTGAATACGCGGAAACGTTGTGTCGGGATCACGGCGACCGTCAAGGTTGCGGGACAGACCGGCGTGGAGATGGAGGCGATGACCGCAGTTTCCGTTGCTGCATTGGCCATTTACGATATGTGCAAGGCGGTCGATAAGGAAATGGTCATCACCGAAATCATGCTGGTCGAGAAGCAGGGCGGCAAGAGCGGACTGTTCAGACGGAACAAAACGCATTCATAATCCGGTTACGCCAGGTAACCCCTTGATCAGCAGCATTTTCCTGTCAATCAGGATCATTTCTCGGAACGTTTCCTGCGGGATTGCAGCCCTGGCTTCCTCTTGCTACAATGAAAGCATACCCGTTAAAAATATCGATCATCAGGAGGTTCCATCATGGCGAGCGACATGAAGATCAAAACACGGCTGATTCTGGGGTTCGGGATAGTGATTCTGCTTGCCGTCGGTATAGGGCTGAGTTCGTATGTGGCAATCTCTGCGCTTTCCAATGACGTGCAGGACTTGGGGAAGCGGCGTCTTCCCCAGATTATCATTCTTGGCGATCTGACCGAAAACATTCTTGTTGCAACGACGCATTTGCAGAAAGCCTTTCTTGTGGATAATCGCGCCGATCTTGACAAGGCGATCGAGAGCATGCTCAAGACGCGCAAAGGAATCACCGATGCATTCGACAAGCTGAAAGTGCTTGTCCAGACAGAAAAAGGCAAAGCCCTGTATCAGGCGATGGTCGATGCGCGGAAACCGAATGCCGACATGCGCAACCAGATCGTGAAGGCTCTGCAAGAGGGAAATAAAAAAGAAGCGGTTCTGCTGCTCGAAAAATACGAGCCGCTTCAGGCTGCCTATCTGAAGTCGGTTGAGAATATGGTTGAGTATTACCGGCAGGTTTCCATGCAGGCTGCAGAGGATGCTGAGGCCTCGGCGATCAGGAACCGCTGGATCATTATCGCTGCGAGCATCATCAATATTGTACTCTCCCTGTTTGTTGTTCTCTGGATTATCCGGAGCATCACCCGGCCGCTCCACGAAGCGGTTGAAACGGCAAACCGTATTGCAGCGGGCGATCTCACGGTACAGCTGCAGGAGGGTGGAACAAGCGAAACCGGACAACTGCTCAGCGCCATGAAGACCATGGTAGACAAACTCAAGGGAGTTATTGTCGATATCCGGGAGGCTTCCGCACAGGTTGCCGCAGGAAGCGAGCGGCTGAGCGCCAGCTCGGAAGAGATTTCGAGAACCATGCATGACCAGACCAACCGTTCGTCGCAGATCGCGACAGCCGCCGAGGAGATGTCACAGACCGTCATCGACATCGCAAAAAATGCCTCAAGCATTGCCCAATCGTCTGCCGATACGTCGGCTATTGCACACAAGGGATCGACCATTGTTTCGCAATCCGTGGCGGAAACCAAAACTGTTGCGGAAACGGTCAATAAATCGGCAGTGGTAATGCAGACCCTTGGCGAGAAATCGACCCAAATCGGCGAGATCGTTGCGGTCATCAACGACATCGCTGATCAGACCAATCTGCTGGCGCTCAATGCGGCCATTGAAGCAGCGCGTGCCGGCGAACAGGGAAGGGGCTTCGCGGTTGTTGCCGACGAAGTGCGCAAGCTGGCGGAGCGCACGGCGAAGGCTACTGCCGAGATCAGCCAGATGATCGGGGCCATTCAGGGAGAGGTTGACAATGCGGTGAACGCCATGAATCAGACGAACAAACAGGTTGATGTCGGTCTCCGCTATTCCGTGGAAGCGGGAGAGCAGCTTGAGTCGATTGTTTCGAGTGTCTCCTCGCTCCAGAACATGATCCAGCAGATCGCCTCTGCGACAGAGGAAATGTCGAGCACCTCTGAAGCGATCAGCGGCGATATTCAGGCCGTGGCAGGTGGAGCGCGGGAAATATCGACCGGCGCAGAAGACATTGCGCACGCGTCGTCGGAACTGGCGCATCTTTCCGCGAAGCTGAAGAGCATTGTTGACAGGTTCAAGGTATAGCATTGTGGTTGAGCGTTGCGTTCGTTGGGAGCGGGAGAGGGCTGTTCAGCCGCATGCCGGTTAAGGGGACGAAGCATGCTTGAGTCCATCCGCAGTATTCCCGGACCGGTCTTTCTCGTTCTCTATGGCTGCGTTGCCGCAATCTGTATTTTTGCAGCTCGCATGATCGCCGCTTCCGACAATTCCCGTGACAGTCGGATGCCTGAGGCCGGGCGATTCGGTCCCTATGCAGTTGCGTGTCTTCGTGGAGGCATTCCGGCGGTCATTCAGGCCGCGCTGTTTGCGCTCCATCACTATGGGTATATTGTGGTAACCGAAGAGAAGAAGTTTCTCGGAACGGGCGTTTCGTTGGCGGTCAACATGCGTGCGAGCGGCGACTTGAATGAGATTGAGAAGGCTGTTCTGGACAGGGTCACGTACAGTGAAGGAGGCGCTGATCTGACAAATGACAAGAGTCTGATAGCACATATCCAGAGCCTCATGGCCGGAGTCCTGGCCCAGATGCAGGAGGCGCGTCTGGTCAGGTCTCCTGGGGAGCGATCCCGCGCAAAACTGATCAGCATGCTATTCTTGATGATTATGGTCGGCATTGGGGCTTCCAAGCTGGCACTGGGAGTCTATTACGGCAAGCCGGTGGTTTTTCTGGTGGCGCTGCTGATTGCATCCATTGTGGCGTTTATCTTTCTGGTCCAGCCCGGCAGGCTCCAGACGCAGCTGGGAGCCGACTATTTGAAGTCTCTCGCCGAACGGTTTGCCTGGATGCAGAAAACGGGCAAGGACGCTTCCTTTCATCCTGCCTTCGGCGTTGCGGTATTCGGTGCATCCATACTGAGTGGTACTGCATTTGCTCAATACCTCAACAGCAGGAATTTTTCGAATTCTTCCGGCTGCAGCGGCGGGTGTGGCGGGGGCGGAGGCGGGGGTGGAGGATGCGGTGGTTGTGGAGGTTGTGGCGGAGATTGAGTGAAGATATTTCGCCAACTGATCGCCCGCCAGCGGGAAGCCTTGCCGCATCGTGCCCGGTTTATCCTGCAATGGCATATTACTCATCGATGCGATCATCGGTGTGCGCATTGTTATCAGGAACGTTTTGACAGTGCGGAGCTTCCGGTCGATCGGCTGCTTGAAGTAGCGGGACAGTTCAGCCGCTTTCTTGCAGGACGGCAGTCGCAGCAGCCGGATCGAATCATCTCGGGCCAGCTGACGATCACCGGCGGCGAGCCGCTGCTGTATCCTGCCGTTCGAGCGCTCTTGAGCAGTATCCGCACTGAGTATCGTCACCTTCACAGGGCGCTCCTTACGAACGGTTCCCTCATTGATCCGGCGACTGCTGAATGGCTCTCAGGCATCCATTGCGATTTCATTCAGGTCAGCCTTGAGGGCAGCGAGGCAACACATGACTCGATTCGGGGAGCAGGAGATTATCAGC
>JAAYUK010000046.1 GCA_012517735.1 Nitrospiraceae bacterium | reverse complement strand
TATCCGAATGTCCGGCTGCTGCAGCACGACGTAACGGGCGTTGCGAAGCCGCTCTACGAAAATGTCCGTCGGGGTATTCATGCGTTGCCTGAAGTGAACGCTGTCATTCCCGAAGCTGGCGGTGATACGGGTCTGGTCGTTTCCCTGAACCTGATTTCCCAACTGGCGGCCATCCCGTCGTATTATGTTTCGAAAAAGATGCCGAATGTTTCGCAGGACGAACTTGATGCGTGGTGCAATCGTATCCGGGCTGCGCATCTGGACGCACTGGCTGCATTGTCCTGCGATATCTGCGTTATTGCCGATTATGCTTATGTCTGGAGCGATGCAGGAGGAGCGGCCGTTGAGCAGGGGTCAACAGTCGGAGATCTTGCATTGCCTGAAGCCGGGGTGAAGTGGGAGTGGCATATTGCGCCGTTCGGCGAGGAGCCTGGCGGTCATGCAAAGACACTCTCGGTCGCGGCATGGCACTGGCCTGCGTCATGAGTGTAATCACCGAATCAGTGCTGGTGCCGGCAGTCCCTCCGGACAGGTTCTGTCAGTGATGCCGGACTCGGTTTTTCATACGAAAGACGGTTTTTCGCCGTTTGTCTTCCTTCTGCTCATGGTCGGTTCCATGATCATCTGGGGAGGCAGCTGGGTTTCCGCCAAACTGATTGCCGACCGCCTCCCCCCCGATGTGCTCTGCTTCTGGCGTTTTTTGCTGAGCAGCGTGGCTTTTTTGCCGTTTCTGGGGATGCAGCGCAGGCCGGTCATGTGGTCGCTTGGCGGGGTGGTTTTCTGCGCTGGTGGTGCGCTTGCGCTGGGCGGATACATGATGCTTTTTTTCCGGGGACTCGAGCACGGCTATGCCGGTGCCGGAGGGGTGCTGACCACCTCGCTCATGCCGCTCATGACCCTGCTGCTTTCGATCGTGTTGTTGGGAAGAAAGGCGCGGCGGCGGGACTGGACAGGGATTCTGATCGGTATTGCCGGGGCATCGGTGATCATGCGAGTCTGGTCACTGGATGGTGATGTACTCGTCAGAAGCGGCAACCTGCTGTTCGTCGTCTGTTCCTTTGTCTGGGCGCTTGTTACCATCTTCGGCCAGAAAGCATCGACAACCCTTTCGCCCATGGTCTTCAGTTGTCTTGCCTACGGATTGGCGGCGCTCTGTTTTCTTCCTTTTGCCAGCATGCACGGCATCGGCGAGGTTTTTCAGCAGGATCTCGCTTTTTGGGGGAACCTCTTTTTCTTGTCGGTCATCTCAGGATCGGGAGCGACCACGGTCTATTTTTTTGCTGCCGAACGGATCGGATCCTACCGATCGAGTTCATTTGCGTTTCTGGTGCCGTCTAGCGCTCTTCTCCTGAGCTGGCTGTTTCTTGGTGAAATTCCTCACCCCGCGACGTTGATTGGCGGAGCCATATCTGTCAGCGCCGTCTATCTGATCAATCGTCCGGCTGCCTGATCAATGAAGTAAGTTGTCATTTTTTCGACACATATTGTTGCCTTTTTCGGGGAAAAATTGCCTAACTGGTCAGATAATTACTGCATGTTGTCTGCTTAATCACTGTATTATCAATAAGATGTATTTTTTTTGTGTCGTGAGCATGAATTATGCATGCCAGAAGAGTATGATCTACCGGATACAGACATTCAGCCAATGGGCTGACAAGCGGAAAGAGGGGGGAAGCAGCTGCGCTGCTTCGTGCTGCACTCCTTCGCAGTGCCGTTGCGACTGTGTTCAGTGTTATGAGGCGTATGTGAAAGAGTGCCTTCCTCTTTTGGATGATGCCACTCCCATCACCCGCCGCATGAACTGAGTATTCTGCAGCGCATATCGTCTTTCCTGAGCATATATGCTCAAGACGGTATGCGCTCTTTATCGTTTCCTGACAGGTTTCTGTTCAGCCTCGTCCCTGCCCGCCATGCATGCCGATGGATTTTGGTGCTGACAAATCGCCGTTGAAAAAGGTATGATATACATCTTGAGCGGCTGTCCGGTGTGCCATGCTACGGAAGCGCTGGAGAGGTGACCGAGCGGCTGAAGGTGCACGACTGGAAATCGTGTGTGGGGCCAACACCTCACCGAGGGTTCAAATCCCTCCCTCTCCGCCATGTTCCTGCAGATCGCCGGACAGTGCGCTCAGAGTTTCCCCAGCCGGGGGTCGGCCCTGCGCAGCAGATCGGTGTGAACCCCGCCAGGTCCGGAAGGAAGCAACGGTAAGCGCTTTGTCTGGGTGCCGCAGCAAGCCGGCTCCACTGTTCATTCCAGCGCCGACCGCCGGGTGGGGAAAACAGCACACCGAAAGACCGCATCGTGAGGGCGAATGTCGTATCTCGTGCTGGCGCGCAAGTGGCGCCCGAATACTTTTGAGGAACTGACCGGCCAGGAAGCGATTGCACGTATCCTCCGCAATGCGGTTTCCGTCGGCAAGGTGGCTCATGCATACATTTTTTCGGGACCGCGGGGCGTTGGCAAGACGACGACCGCCCGCATCCTCGCAAAAGCCCTGAATTGTGAAAACGGTCCGACCCCTGATCCCTGCGGTACCTGCCGCTCCTGCAGTGCCATAACCGACGGCTCCTCGATGGATGTCGCCGAGATCGACGGCGCATCGAATACCGGTGTCGACAATATCCGCGATCTGCGCGAGCGGGTCAAATATGCCGCAGCAAGTTCCCAGTACAAGATTTACATTATCGATGAAGCGCACATGCTCTCGACAGCGGCTTTCAATGCGCTGCTCAAGACCCTTGAAGAGCCGCCACCGCATGTGATCTTCGTCCTTGCGACGACCGAACCGAAGAAGATACCGGCTACCGTCCTGTCCCGTTGCCAGCACCTGCCGTTCCGCAGGATTGCGCTGAAGGCGATTGTGCAGCGTCTGAGACAGATCGCGACTGCGGAGGGTATCGATATTACGGATGGCGCCCTCGAAATGGTTGCCCGTGCTGCCGAGGGCGGAATGCGGGATGCATTGACGCTTCTGGATCAGGTCACCTCATTTGCCGACTCGATCACTGCGGACGAGGTTAAGGATCTGCTCGGGTTGACCGATACGGAAAACCTTGCCGCCATGCTCGGCGCTGTGATCGAGGGCAGAAGCAGGGATATTGTCGCCGGCATTGCGGAGCTGACGGATACCGGCATGGATCTGAAGGTGTACATGCGCGATCTTCTGACCTTTACGCGCAATCTCCTGATTACCCGGATTGTCGGCGAGCCGGAGGGCGTGCTCGATGTCGGCGAGTCGGAGCGGGCTGTTCTGGTGTCGCTTGCGAAGCTGACATCCGAGGAACATATTGCGTTGCTTTTGAGCGATCTGATCAAGGCGGAGCCTGCCGTAAGAAGCGCCCTGTATCCGCGGGTGGTGTTCGAGATGGCGCTTTTGCGGTTGAGTCTCATGCACCGTTTCACGTCCATTGACGATGCGTTCCGGGTGCTCGGCGGCGAGTCTCCTGCCCCCCGAAAACTGGCTCCTCCTGCGACGCCGTATACGTCGCCTGCCGCAAGAAAGACCCCGCCGCCGGTAGAGAAAAAGACTGGGGAGGCACCGCGTTCTGCAAAACCGTCTCCGGCACCAACTCCGGCTGCGGTGCCGAAGCCGGCAACTGCGTCAGGCATGCCGCTGGAAGCGGTCTGGCAGGCTGCATTGCAGCGCATCGATAAAGAGAGTCATCTCCTGTTCTTCCGGATTCAGGAAGGCGAGGTGTCGTGCGAGGGCGGTGAGATCACCATACTGTTTAACGGCGGACAATCGGTCCATGCGGATTCGGTGACCGAGAGCCTGCCGTCGATCCGCGCCCTGGTGAATGAAATTGCGGGAAGACCGGTGCGTGTTACGGTCGATACCCGCGAATCGAAGACCGTGTCAAAAACGGAACTGAAAGAGCAGGCGCTCCGGAATCCGCTTATCCGTGAAGCGCTTGAACTGTTTGACGGCCGGATTATGGATGTGAAACCGGCGAATTCCCAAGGAGGAGATCATGTCTAAGAAAATGATCGGCGATATGATGCGCCAGGCCCAGAAACTTCAGGCCGAGATGCAGCGCGTCCAGGAAGAGGCGAAAAAGAAGACGGTCGAGGCGACTGCCGGCGGCGGTATGGTTTCCGTTACAGCCAGCGGGGCCGGGGAACTGGTTGCCATTAAAATCGAAAAGGATGTGGTGAACCCTGATGATGTCGATATGCTGCAGGACCTGATCCTTGCTGCCTGCAACGAGGCATTGCGCCGCGCATCGCAGGTGGTTAATGAGGATATGTCGAAGCTGACGATGGGAATGAACATCCCGGGACTCGGCGGCATGTTCGGAAGGTAGGAAGAAAGGACAAAGAGAAGAGTGCAAGGAACAAGAATCCGGAAATCAGTATTTTTTCTCTTTTAACTTTTCTCTTTTAACTTTTCATTTCCCATGTCCCAGAATATTCTCGATCCGCTCATCAATCAACTGACCAGATTGCCGGGTGTCGGGCGCAAGAGCGCCCAGCGGCTTGCATTCTTCATCCTGAACCTTCCTCCGGAAGAGGCACAGGCGCTCGCCGGGGCAATTCTTGAG
>JAAYUK010000252.1 GCA_012517735.1 Nitrospiraceae bacterium | reverse complement strand
GAGCGGGTCTGGTTCCTGAAAAAAGAATATCTCGACCGGACACACACATTTTACGAAAAACATGGCGGTAAAACGATTGTCATTGCCCGCTTCATGCCGATTATCCGCACCTTTGCGCCGTTTGTCGCCGGGATCGGCCGCATGCAGTACGGCAGATTTACCTTTTACAACATTGCGGGATGTGTTGCCTGGATCGTTTCTTTCGTGCTGGGGGGGTATTACTTCGGCAATATCCCTGCGGTCAAAAACAATCTTACCCTGGTAATCGGCATAATCATCATTCTCTCGGTGCTGCCGAGCGTGTTCGAGGTGATCCGCCATCATCGAGCAAAAAATAGGTGATCATAACAGTCCGCGAAGCGAGCATTGTTGCATCACGCCTGCAAAAAAAGAAACGGCCTCCAGACATTTCGGAGGCCGTTTCTTTGTCGGGATGGATACCGGCGCTATAGTTTTAGGGGAATTGTGTGCGTTCTCAGTTGTGGTAGATCATCGGTTCGCGAATGTCAAAGATGACCTTTCCCTGTTTCTCATACAGCAGCACTTCGATCCAGTACTGCTGATCACCGATATCCGGGATTGCGGTCATCAGGTAACCGACCGGCTTTCCGTTCATCAGAACCTGCTCCGTGCGGATGCCGGATTTCCTGAACGTGAGATTCATGAATTCCATGGCATCTGCATAGCTGCCGACTGCGGGAGTGACCAGAACGGAGCCCGGCTCAACCTGGTAGGGGCTCTGCGGGTCTTTCAGCAAAACCGCACGCCATCGCCTGCCCTGTCCGCCCTCGTACAGGAACGTTTCGTACTTGGCTTCGGGGATTTTTTGTGCATCGAACGAGACCGTCCTGACTGCCGACGGCACACAGCCGGGCAGAAATGTCATGCAGAGCAGCGCAAGCAGTGCAAACAGAAAAGCTTTTTTCATGAAATCCTCCATGGTGTATCATCAGCAGGCAATATTCTCAATAACCAGACGAAGAAGGCACTCCGGCGCTCCCTGGGCTGCCTTCCAGTATACCCGAAAAAGAAAAGGCCGGGGAACTTCCCCGGCCTTTTCTGGGCCCTGCCCGATCGGTTTAGATATCGTAATAGAGGAAAAACTCGTACGGATGCGGGCGAAGACGGAGTGCGTCCACTTCCTTGGAGCGTTTATAGCTGATCCATGTCTCGATCGCGTCTTCGGTGAAGACGTTTCCTTTGAGGAGGAAGTCATGATCTTCTTCGAGGGCGTTGAGCGCCTCCTCGAGGCTGCCCGGCATGGTCGGCACCGATGCAAGCTCTTCAGGCCCGAGCTCGTAGATATCCTTGTCAAGCGGCTCGCCGGGATGGATCTTGTTTTCGATGCCGTCGAGGCCTGCCATGAGCATTGCCGCAAAGGCGAGATAGCCGTTACACGAAGGATCCGGGAAGCGAACCTCGACTCGCTTTGCCTTCGGGCTCGGGGAGTAGGTCGGAATTCTCATTGAAGCGGAGCGGTTCCGTGCGGAGTAGGCAAGGTTGACCGGCGCTTCGAAGCCCGGCGTCAGTCTCTTATACGAATTGGTGGTCGGGTTGGTAATTGCGGCGAGTGCCTTTGCATGCTTGAGGATACCGCCGATGTAGTAGAGTGCGGTATCGCTGAGTCCCGCATAGCCGTTGCCGTGGAACGTCGGCTTGCCGTTCTTCCAGATCGACTGATGGCAGTGCATGCCCGAGCCGTTGTCGCCGAAGATCGGCTTCGGCATGAAGGTTACGGTCTTGTTGTGGCGACGGGCCACGTTCTTGATGATGTACTTGAAGAGCATGAGCTTGTCGGCCATGCGCACGAGCGAATCAAAGCGCATGTCGATTTCGGCCTGTCCTGCGGTGGCGACTTCGTGGTGCTCGCGCTCGACATAGATGCCGCACTTCTGCATCTCCATAACCATTTCGGTCCGGATATCGACCATGCTGTCGGTCGGCGGAACCGGGAAGTAGCCTTCCTTGTGGCGCGGTTTGTAGCCGAGGTTCGGTCCCTCTTCGCGGCCGCTGTTCCAGATACCTTCAGCGGAATCGATAAAGTAGTATCCGCTATGGGCATTCTGGTCGAACTGGATGCCGTCGAAAATGAAGAACTCTGCTTCCGGGCCGAAATAGCAGGTGTCGCCGATGCCGGTTGACTGGAGATACGCCTCAGACTTCTGGGCGATGTAACGCGGGTCGCGGGAGTATGTCTCCTTGGTGATCGGATCAACCACGTTACAGATAAGGCTGATGGTCGGATACTGCATGAACGGATCCATGAATGCGGTGGTTGCATCCGGAACGATCAGCATATCGGATGTATGAATCGCTTTCCAGCCCCGGATTGAAGAACCGTCGAAGCCAAGACCTGCCTCAAATGCCTCTTCGGTCAGCTCTGCGATCGGAACGGCAAAATGCTGCCAGATACCCGGGAAGTCAAGGAACTTGAAGTTGACCATGACGGCCTTGTTTTCCTGGGCCATTTTGATAACGTCTTTTGGTGTCATGCACATCCTCCTTATGATTTTTGCGCTGCACGTACTCTCGACTGCAGGTGTGAAACGGGCTGTTCAAAACAGCGGCAGATTCATCATGATGCTGCAATCGTAAACCTTCACATGATTCTTCATACTACAAAAACCGTTCAGGCCGCTCAGACTGCCGAAACGGTTTGAGCGGTCCGAAACTTAAACTGCGGTTTCCCCTTTTTCTCCCGTGCGGATTCTGATCACTTCCTCAACAGGATACACGAATATTTTGCCGTCCCCTATCTTCCCTGTTTTTGCGGCCTTTTCGATCGAACTGACCACTTTCGGGGCCAGCGTGTCGGACGTAACGATTTCTACCTTGATCTTCGGGATGAAATCCACGACATACTCAGCGCCGCGATACAGCTCCGTGTGGCCTTTCTGTCTGCCGAATCCCTTGACTTCCGTAACCGTCATTCCCTGCACGCCGATTTCGTTCAGCGCGTCCTTTACTTCATCGAGCTTGAACGGTTTTATTACAGCTTCGATTTTTTTCATATCTCACCTCCTGGGGCGATAGTTAACGACGAAACAATGCGGCATAAAAAGCGAATGCCCGTTCGAGATACGCGGCGTAGAGTGACTCAGTGTCGGTTGCGAGGGCGCTCTGGTCTATCGGTCCGTCCTTGAGCCAATCATAGACCATTTCCCGGGTCACTTCAATATGAAACTGAAAGGCATACGCGGATTGTCCGAACCGGAATGCCTGATGGCGGTACAACGGCGAGTGCGCAAGATGTACTGCGCCTTCCGGAAGGTCAAATGTTTCGCCATGCCACTGAAAGACCTTGAAGAACGAAGCGCCGCGAGAAAGCGCATTCATTGCCGGATCGCTCTGCCCCCCCTGCGTCAAGTGGATGTCATACCACCCGATCTCCTTTTCCGGTCCCGGATACACGCGGGCTCCGAGGGCCTTCGCCATGATCTGCGCTCCGAGGCAGACTCCGAAGACTCGCTTGCCCGCGGCGATAAACTGCCGCGTCAGAGCACACTCTTCTTCAATATAGGGAATGCCGTCGTTTACACTCATCGGGCCGCCCATCATGACAAGCGTGTCGTACTGCCTTGTTTCCGGTAGGCGCTCCCCGGCAGAAAGGTCGATGACGGTGTACTGAATATTTTGTCCATTGAGGAAGCTCCCGATCGTGCCCGGACCTTCCGGAGAGATATTCTTGAGAATCAGAACCGACATAACGTGGTATTATCAAGCATCATCTGTGCCATATTTTAACCTCTTGATAATCAAAGGAGTCACCATGAAGATGTGACACGGGCTGCTCAATAAACAGGCAGCCCGTGCTGAAAAAAGCGGCAGTTGTGATGCGCTCAGTTTTATGACTGATAACCGTTCTCACCATGCTGCGAGATATCGAGTCCCACAACCTCGTCTTCTTCCTCGACCCTGAGTCCGATTGTGGCATCGATCAGTTTCAACAGGATCGCAGTGATCCCGAACGAGTAAAGAACGGTGACGCAGATCGCAAGAATCTGGGTGCCGAAGAACCTGGCGTCGCCGAAGAAAAGGCCATTTGAGCCGGCGTCATTCACCGCCTTCTGCGCGAGCAGTCCGAGCGCGAGCGTGCCGAGCACTCCGCCGACACCATGCACGCCGAATGCATCGAGCGAATCGTCATAGCCGAGTTTGCCCTTGATCATGAGCGAAACATAGCAGATGCCTCCCGCGAGCAAACCGATCAGCATGGCCGACATCGGGCCGACAAAGCCCGCTGCGGGAGTGACCGTCGCAAGCCCGGCAATGGCACCGGTTGCCGCGCCGAACATGGTCGGCTTGCCGCGATGGATCCATTCCACCAATACCCAGACCAGCGTCGCGGTGACCGCCGAAGTGTGTGTGGTAACAAATGCTGTCGCCGCAAGTGCGCCGGACGAAAGTGCGCTGCCCGCGTTGAATCCGAACCAGCCGAACCAGAGCAGCCCCGCACCGAGAACGGTCATCGGCAGGTTGTGCGGATAAATGGCTTCACGCATATACCCTTTTCGCTTGCCGAGAATCATGGCCGCTGCCAGCGCCGAAATGCCTGATGTGATATGTACAACCATCCCTCCTGCAAAATCGAGTGCTCCCAGCGTGCGAAGCCAGCCGCCATTTCCCCACACCCAATGCGCTACCGGGTCATAGACAATGGTTGACCACGCAAGGGTAAAGACAAGGTAGGCGGAGAACTTCATCCGCTCCGCGACAGCGCCGCTGATCAGCGCGGGGGTAATGACCGCAAACATCGCCTGATAGATCATGAAGGCGATATGCGGAACGGTTGCTGCATAGTCGGCATTCGGCTCTGTGCCGACGCCGCGGAGGAATGCCCAGTCAAGGCTGCCGATAATGCCGCCCAGGTCGGGGCCGAATGCGAGGCTGTAACCGCAGATGATCCACTGCACCGAGATGAGCGCGATGGCCACAAAGCTCTGCATGAGCGTTCCGAGCACGTTCTTGCCCCGGACCATGCCGCCGTAAAAGAGCGCCAACCCCGGCGTCATCAGCATAACGAGCGCGGCGGAGACGAGCAGAAACGCCGTATCGCCGGTGTCGATTTTCGGGGTTGCCGGGGCCGCTTCCGCCCATGCCAGCGCGGGCAGGAGCATCGCTGCCGAGGATGCGGCCGTGAATCTGGTGAGTCGGGATTTCATATGTCCTCCTTGGGAGCCGGAATGCATGGTTTTGGTGATGCCGGGAAAAATTCTATGCGAAAGACATGCCAGGAAGTAACCTGTTGAAATATAATGCTATGTTGATTTTGCGTTTGCGCTCAAGTCATACAAAAATGTCGTAAAAAGCGCCAATAAAGTTGATTTTTCCAACAAAAACAGCACTATCGTTACAGTGGGTGCAGGCAGGCCGGAATCCGACAATAATGTCGCTTGTTGATCTGCCTGCACCCAATCGGACGGGGTGCTGGAGATATGAGAGGGGTGGTATCCCCCCGTTATTTTATGAGACTGTCCGGTTATATAACCGCGATGCCAGCAACAATGATTCCCCATGCAAGCAGCACCGAGCAGGTCGCCGCCTTTGCGCCGTAGCGGTGAGCAACTGCGAGAGAGCCGCTGAAGATAAGCAGTCCGGCAAACAGTATTCCGATCATCATGGTTCCTCCTTCCGCCGCTATCCGGCAAGAGACCGAACGCCGAACGAAAGCGCCGTTATCAGCGAGCGAACTGCGTGCGCCTCGGGGGTCAGCGTGGCCAGCACCATTGCCGTAAACGCCAGATATTTCATCGAATATGGTGACGTGCGCATGAGCGCCTCCTAATTCATCATTTCATACACCTCGCCGATGCGGGCGGCGAGGACTTCTGTTTCAATGTCCTTGTTGTCATCGAGTATTCCGCAGGCGTCAGCGCGACATTGGCGGCAGTGGCTCATCTGCGGCATGCTTGTTCCGCAGATGAGCCTCAGCAGGTGAATATCCTCCCGCGACGGACGCGCCAGACGCGCAAACTCCGCCTGCGGATTGAGCGGTATGATGTTGTGGATATCTGCTCCTGCTTTGCCGGCTTTTTCGGCAACCAGCGGGATTTCGGCGTTGTTGACGCCCGGGATCAGCACGCTGTTGATCTTGATGAGAAATCCTGCGTCGATTGCATTGGTAAGTCCTGACCACTGATTGGCGACCAGAAGCTCCGCTGCCTCCAGTCCTTCATATCGCCTGCCCCGATAGTGCACCCAGCGATAAATACGCTCCGCCGTCTCCGGCCGTGTCGCATTGATCGTCACGGTTACACTTTTCACGCCGCACTTCATCAGGTCTTCAATGCGGTCATTCAGCGCGAGCCCGTTCGTCGATACGCAGAGGATCAGGTGCGGAAACGCTCGGTTGATCAGCCGCATGGTTTCGAACGTGGCATCGTTTGCCAGCGGGTCTCCCGGGCCGGCGATGCCGATGACGCCGAGCCGCAGGTCGCGCTCAACCAGATTGCTTACCCGCTCCATCGCTTCTGTGGGATTCAGGACGATGCTCGTGACGCCCGGTCTCGACTCGTTGGCGCAATCGTACTTCCTCAGGCAGTACCGGCACTGGATATTGCAGGCTGGCGCGACCGGCAGGTGAATGCGCCCGGTTTTCCCGTGAGCTTCTTTTGAGAAACAGGGATGATTTTTCATCAGCGATGTATGGTCACGATGCATGGTCTCCTCCTGAATGTCAGTCATAAGGAATCAAAGCAAGGCCGATGCCAAGGGAAAAAACGTGAAAAAACAGCGTTGGGATTTTTTAATACGATTGCATTTAACAACAAAAAAGTATGCTCTGCAACAAAAATGAAGCGAATCTGTTTTTCTCCCTGAATTTTGTCGTGGCGGTACCATTCGGGATCCGGCAGATCAGGAGAGTATATCGGCATTCAGGGGAGACGGCCCTTCCTGACGGCCACAAAAAAGGATCCGCCATGGGCAAGCAAGCTTTTATGGATTGATAAATATAATTAATTTTTATTTGGCATGCAATATTATCAATAATTCCACGGAGTGCTTCCTGTGTTGTCCCGGGGATGCTCGATTCACGCAAACGGCTCCCTTCTTGCCCGGATAGCCTGTTCAGGATACCGGCTGACAGGTGAAGCGTATCGCCCTGGTTTTCTCAGGGGACCGGGATCGGACAGGGGTGTCAGCATGAAGCGTGAAGGCTGAACACTCAACACTGCGCTTCTTCTGGAGCACAACTGCACAGAAGCAGTGATCATGCTGATCGAGCATGATGGTACATAAGGAGAATGCCATGAGTAACAGATCCCAGTTTCTTGCGAACACGTCTATCGGAACCCGTCTGGCGGTATTCAGCAGCGTACTCGTTTTGCTGATATTTGCGGCGGTCATCGCTGTGGTATACATCAAGGCGTCTGGCGTCATACAAGGTCAGACCGACCAGGCCCTGAAAAATCAGGCTTCGCTGGTCAAGGAAATGATCGGGACGTTTGACCGGACCTCGCGCACCGCCGCCGACAAGACCGGGGGGCTGTTTGCCGGTATGCTGCGCGGCAACTTTGCTCTTGGAGGCACGCCGGACGCACCAACGCTTTCGGTTGGCGGCAAGTCATTGAACGGAGCAACCGCTGAGGTTGACGAGTTCACCAAAGAATCCAAAGGGTCGGTTGCCACCATTTTTGTCAGAAAGGGAGACGATCTGCTCCGGATCAGCACATCGCTGAAGAAAGAAAATGGGGAACGGGCCGTCGGCACCACCCTCGACAGGGCACATCCTGGGTATAAAGCGATTATGGATGGGAAGGAGTACATCGGCCCTGCAAAGTTGTTCGGCAAGGATTATATGACGAAATACACGCCGATCAAAAATGGCGGGAGCATAATCGGCTGTCTGTTTATCGGGTTTGATATTACGAAAGACCTCAAGGAACTGAAAGAGACCATCAAGGCGATCAAGGTCGGCGACACCGGCTATGTTTTTGTCTTTACCGGAGAGGGGAAAGATGCCGGAACGTTCGTCATCCACCCCGCCCTTGAGGGGAAAAACGTTCTGGATACCCAGAGCGCCGACGGCAAGGCCATCTTCAAGGAGATGATTGCGCGAAAAGAAGGTGTCATCGAATATGCGTGGAAAAACGAAGGGGAAAGTGCCGCCCGCACCAAAAAGACGGTATTTACCTCCTATCAGGGCCTGAACTGGATCATCGGCACCGGCGGATACACCAGTGAACTGAACAAGGCAGTAACGATGATGGCAACGATTGCCACCGTCGGCGGGGTTGTTGGTATTGGTGTTCTCAGCTTTCTCATGTTTGTCATGATCAGGTCTATCATGAAGCCGCTTGGCAATCTTGTGGATACAGCCAATAAAGTTGCCGGCGGGGACCTGACGGCATCGCTCCAGTATGAACGGAACGACGAGATCGGCAAGGTTTTTCATGCCATGGAGTCAATGGTCGGCAACCTGAAGAAACTGATCGGCGAAATCAAGGGATCCACAGAAACCCTCGCGGCGGGCAGCGAGCAACTGAGCGCCAGCGCAGAAGAGATTTCCCGCAATATGGGAGATCAGTCGAGCCGGGCCTCGCAAATTGCGACCTCTTCAGAAGAGATGTCGCAGACGGTTGTTGATGTCGCAAAAAATACGGCGGACATAGCTGATTCCGCGCGACATGCAGCCGAACGGGCAAAAGAAGGTGCTCAGGCTGTGGAGCAATCCATAGCAGAGATCAATGCCATCTCTGAGACGGTCGGCACGTCAGCCGTGGTCATGCAGAATCTTGTGGACAAATCAAATCAGATCGGAGAAATAGTCAGTGTCATCAACGACATTGCCGACCAGACCAATCTGCTTGCGCTCAACGCGGCAATAGAAGCCGCCCGGGCAGGTGAGCAGGGGCGGGGGTTTGCCGTTGTCGCGGACGAAGTGCGGAAACTTGCAGAACGAACAGGGAGGGCTACCGCTGAAATCAGCGGCATGATCCGGTCCGTTCAGGATGAAGTCAAGGAAGCCACCGCATCCATGGACGATACAACGCGGCGGGTTGTTACCGGGGTGGAAATGTCAAACAAGGCTGGAGAAACACTTCAGGATATTGTCTCACGAGTGGAGTCCCTTCAGTCCATGGTGCAGCAGATCGCGTCAGCAACAGAGGAAATGTCGAGCGTGGCGGAACATATCAGCAGCGATGTGCAGGGAATCGCATCAGCTGCCCGGGAAATCTCAAGCGGCGCGGAACAGATCGCCCAGACCTCCTCTGACATTGCCCGTCAGGGCTCGCATCTGCAGACAGCAGTTTCCCGGTTCCGGGTATAGGCAGATCAAGCAGGGCCGGCATCAGAACGGTGCCGGCCCCGACGAGCGCCTTCTACTCTCTGTTTTGAATCCATTTCAGTCCGGAGTCCTTAGCTTGACGAAGATTGCGCAACAATCCCCCAAGGCCTCCAGGCAACGATAGAGACTTCACCCCCACTACCACCTTCCTATAAATATCGTGGTACACTTGAGAATCGTCAAAAAAGGAAGGTTCTCAAAATGTCAGCAAAAATCTTTACGACCGATCAGACCCAGCTTCGCTGCATCCAGTGCTCCCACGTTGCAGACCTGCTCAAGGAACGAAAGTTCCAGTGTCCGAAGTGCGGAGACCTGTACGATGTTGTCCACGACTTCAAACCGCTCAAAAAATCGTTCAGCGCGTATACCAAACTTTTCGATAGCAGGGCGGCACGCGCATTCAGCGCAAGCGGCGGACCGCTTGAGCGTTCCGGCGTCTGGCGGTTCAAGGAATGGATCATGCCGTATCTGCCCGAGAAATATATAGTCTCGCTCGGGGAGGGTAATGTCCCGATCGTGCCTGCGGGCAAGCATCTGCGCGAGTGGATCGGCGGCGGCGATGTCTGGATGATTCTCGAAGGCATGACGCCGACCGGGTCATTCAAGGACTTCGGCGGCACGGTCATGATGTCGGTTGCGAAGGCGGCAGGTATCAAATACGTCGGGTGCGCATCCACCGGCGACACGTCGGCCATGGTCGCTGCGTATGCGTCGGTCGCCGGCATCAGGAGCGTGGTCATTCTTCCCAAAGGCAAAGTAACGGCTGCACAGCTCGCCCAGCCGCTGGTGCATGGATCAACGATCATCACCCTGCCGGGCGATTTCGATGACTGCATGCGCGTGGTGCGGGAGCTTGTTACTGCAAAGCGGCTCTTCCCGGCAAACAGCCTGAATCCGACGCGCATCGAGGGGCACCAGACAACGGTATTTCTGACCGCACAGTTTTTCGGCTGGGAACTCCCCGACTGGATCTCGCTGCCGGTCGGCAACGGCAGCAACTGCTCGTCTGTCGGCAAGGCCCTCCGCCTGATGAACCAGATGGGTTATAAAGGTAAGTCGTCGCGTATTCTTGCCTGTCAGTCCGAGGCGGCAAAGCCGCTCGCTGCTTCCTGGCTGGAAACGAGTGCAGCGCATAAATCGGTTACCATCGAAGACTGGCGCGGCAGGTATAAACCCATGAAGGTAGGCGAAACCACCGCTACCGCAGCACGCATCGGCAATCCGGTCTCCCGCGACAAGGTCATGCGCGAGGTTACCCGCTCCAACGGCATGATGAATGTCGTCTCCGAGGCGATGCTGAACGAAGCGGTCGCTGTCTGCGGCAGGGACGGTCATTTTGTCTGCCCGCAGACCGGCATCGCGCTTGCGGGCGTGAAGCTGGCGGTCGAGCGCAAGGCGATCAGGAAAAATGAGCGGGTGGTTGTCGTATCCACCGCCAACGGCCTCAAATTTACCGAGGCCGCTGCTCAGGGACTCGAAAAGAATATTCTTGAAGCGCGCGACTGCACGACGGAAACTGTTGCGAAACTCATGGGCGTCTGATCAGGTGTTCTGCCTCATATGAGCGTCCGCCTCGAATCGTGGTATCCCGGGCGCTCATATGATAAACGGATCATGGCAGCATGAAGGTCATGCTGCCATGATGCACACCGCGTTTTCCGACAGCTCTTTCAGCCAATATCGCCTGAGCTGCATGGACAGCCGAAAACGGAAGCAGTACAATACCTGATGCCTGAATACGAAGGAACCGTTATCCGTCCGCCGAGCGAGGCCGACAGTCTTATCCTCCAGTACACCATCGGCTGTTCCCACAACCGGTGCATCTTTTGCCCAGCATATAAACAGAAACAGTACCGTGTCCGCAGTCTTGCCGAGATGGAGCAGGATATTCTGGAGTGCGCCCCGGCTTTCGGCGACGCGCGGAGAATTTTTCTGGCCGACGGTGACGCGCTTGCAGCCCCGCAGGAGGAACTGCTTGCTCTACTTGCACTGCTCCGAAGACATTTCCCCAAGCTGCAGCGGGTCGGCATGTACGCAAACGCGGGGAGCATTCTCGGCAAGAGCGTGGAGGAACTGTCATGCCTCCGCGAGCAGGGGCTTGGAATACTGTATCTCGGCGTTGAATCGGGCGACGACGAGGTGCTTGCCTGGATGCGGAAAGGAGCGACTGCTGCAGATATGGTCGAGGCATCCCGTGCTGTCAAAGAGGCGGGAATAAAGCTGTCGGTGACGGTACTGCTCGGCATTGCCGGTGCCGACGGCAGCATGCGCCATGCGCGTGCAACGGGAAAGCTTCTTTCGGAAATCGGCCCTGACCATGTCGGTGCGCTCACGACCATGGTTGTGCGGGGAACGCCGCTCCATGCGCTTCAGGAAACAGGCGCGTTTACCCTGCCCGGTCCTTTTGCGCTGCTTGCCGAGCTGGCAGAGATGATCGGGCATACCGAGATGCGCGGGCTTTTTTATGCGAACCATGCTTCCAACTATCTGCCGATTCGGGTGAGAATGCCGCATCAGCGGGCTGAAACCGTCAGGATGCTTCGTGAGCTTGTGCAGCGGGAAGATGCCTTTCTCCTGACGCCCGAACGATCAAGGAGATTGTAACTGGGTATCCAGCAACCGAAGGTTCTTGAGAGAAAAATGCAGGGATCTTATGCCTGAACCGTCAGAATCTTCGTTGCAATATCCGGATAGGTTGCAAGAAAACGCAGTTCATCATCGGTCAGCGGTTTCTGGGTATGCAGATTGGCAAGCTGCACAAGCTCAAGAACACGGCGGGCCGCTTCGTCACTTTCAAAACTGATTCCCAGTTTTTCGTACACATGGCGAAAGCCTTTCATCCCGCCATATGCACCGGTGGTAATGATGCGTCCGGTTTCGCGCATCACGGGAGTGCCGCGACCAATCTCTTCGGGCTGAAACAGTTCGTACGTCCCGGCGCTCTTGAGCGTGCTGTCCACATGGATTCCGGACTCGTGGGCAAAGATATTGTCACCGACTCCCGGCTGGTTGATCGGTATGGGGATATTGAACGCATACGAGGCATAGTTCGCCACGCGCCAGGCAACGGAGAGATCGCTCCGCTTGTCGAGAAGATCCCGGTTGCGGAAGCCTTCCGTATGGCGGAGCGCCAGCAGGGTTGAGACAAGGTCGGCATTCCCTGCGCGTTCACCGTACCCGTTAATCGTCGTATCGATGTATGCATCTATGCCGACGTCGGCGGCTGCACGGGCTCCGGCGAGCGATGCACCGACCGCCATGCCGAGGTCATTGTGGCAATGCATCTCGACCGGCATGCGGGTGGTGTCGCAGATGTGCCGAATCCGCTCGTAGGTGGTGAACGGGTCGCCGATTCCGACGGTGTCCGAGTAGCGGAAGCGCACGGCGCCGGCCTCCCTGGCTGCTCCGACGAGTTCGATCAGACGCTGTTCGTCAGTGCGGGAAGCATCTTCGGCGCCGACACAGACTGTTTCCGCGCCGTACTCTATTGCAAGCCGCACTGCCTGCATCATCTGCGCTCGCACGGAGTTCCAGTCCTTGCGATTGCCGAATTTCGCCCGGATCATGGTGTCCGAGCTGGAGGCCGAAAGGGTGATATGCTTCAGGCCCGGACAGTTGCTGAACGCCAGCCTGACGTCTTCCGGCAGTGCGCGGCACCATCCCTGCAGGCGAAGGTGATTGATTGCTCCCCGCTCGGCCAGTTCAAGATTGGCGTTGATGTAGGCGACTTCATGCCTGAGCGTCGGGAATCCGATCTCGCTCTGGAAGACGCCCATTTTGTCGAGATAGAGATTCAGCATGGTCTTGGCGAGCTTCGAGAGCAGAATTCTCGACGTCTGCACGCCATCGCGATTGGTTACATCTATGATCCGCACCATGCTGCCTCCTCTCTTGTATCACTATAGCAAATTACACCTCAATATGCGTCTGACACTTTTTGGCGCAGGTTTTGGCGCATGCTTCGCAGCCGATACAGTTTTCCGGGTGCGCAACCGACATTACCTTGTTGCCCATGTCGTCGCCGTATTCGTCCTCTCCTTCAAACGGCTTCTCGATGAGTGCAAGCACATTCTGGCTGCAGACCTTGTAGCAGCGGCCGCAGCCGATGCATTTATGGATATCAATCGAGTCGAGAAATCTGGGGATCCACTCTGCGCCTCCCCGTGTGCGTCCTACAATGCTTGCCATATTCCTTCTCCTTCGGTTTATGAGTAAAAACCTGCAGGCTCCGGGACTCTGCCCCCGAAGCCCCGGGAGCCTGCAGGGCGCTACGCGATGGCCTCGCCGCCGGTCTCTCCGGTTCTGACGCGGACAGCCGTCTCGATGGGGCAGACAAATATTTTGCCGTCACCCCGCTTGCCGGTTGCGTTCACCTTGATGATGGCTTTGACCACGGTCTTGACCACATCATCCGGAACGACAATGGTCAGGTACCGCTTGGGAACATAGAGCGCAGCTTTCGGCAGGGTATGCTCCACGGCATAGGTTGAGGGAGTCGGGGTCAGCTTGACCGCGGTGCAGAACTGGTCCGGAAGCTCCGAATCCATTTCTGCGCACATGGCGCCTTTCTGCTTGCCGCGCCCTTCGACACTCTGGATACTCATGGACGGATAGCCGAGTTCATCGAGCGCGCGCTTCGTTTCCGGCAGCTTGTCGCGCCGGATGATGGCGGTAATTTCTTTCATGGCTAGAGGCCCTCCTCTCCCGTTCTGATCGTGTAGGCGGTGTCAACGGGACTGACAAAGATCTTGCCGTCGCCGATAAAGCCGCTCCGCGCCTTGTCCTCGATGACTTTCACGACTTTGTCGACATCGCCATCGTCCACGACGGTCATCAGGAGCGTCTTCGGCAGTTCGTCGTAATGCACCGGCCCCACCTGAAGCCCCTTCTGCTTTCCGCGGCCGAAGACCGGCATCTTGGTGAGTGACGGAAAGCCGGATCCCTCCAGAGCCAGCACAACCTCCTGCTCCTTCTCCGGTCGAATAAATGCCCGTATCATTTTCATTGCTGCATCCTCCTCGTTCTCTGCTTTTCGCATCTGCCCCTTCGACTGAAGAAGCCTGTAATTGTCGCTGCTGCGTGATTTCCGCTTGTTGTTTTTGACTTCTTACTTCCCACTTCTCACTTCTCACTTATTCTTTATTGGTTGAGCGCCTTCCGCAGCCATGGCGGCGGTGATTCCTTTACCGTTTGGAGCAGCTTGTCGAGCGACTCCCGGATCGTAACGATGTTCTTCACCTTGATCGGCATAATGCCTTTTTTGATGAGGCGTGCTGCAGACGGGCCGCCGATTTCGGTCAGGTACACGATCTTGCAGTCTGCAAGCCGGTCCACCTTGTCCTGTACCTTTTCGTCGTGCGCCTGGCCCATGCCGCGGGTTTCGACTACCGCCTGGTCAATGCCGTCGGCGAATTTTCTTAACTCCGCGAAGCTGTAAGAATCCGGAGTCAAGTCATATACAGCGAACATGCCGGCCCGGCCGAAATGCTCATCAACATGGATGCCATCAGTTGTAGCAAATCCTACTTTCATTGCACACCTCCTCTGCTACTCAGCTTCAGTGGGCTCCCATCAACAGGGTGCCAATCTCGTATATGCGGGAAAGCGTTCCGCGATAGCCGACTGATACCTTCGTTGCTGCTCCGAGGGTCTTGTGGAGCGGAAATCCGGCCTGCAGGAGGGGGATATGCCGCTCCGCAGCGATCATCTCCGCGTGAGCGCTTGCAACAAACAGATCACACCTGTGAGGCAGATCGGTCAGATCGCCGACAACGACCTCCGCTGCTTCGATGTCCAGACAGGCGGATGTCTGTTCAGGGACGACGGCGCGAACCGTTACTGCTCCCATATCCGACAGCAGGCGGGAGAGCGCAACCGCATGGTCCGGCTCAAGTGCGATGCCGATAGTCCTGCCGCCAAAATACCCATGCGCGTCTCGCATGCCGTCGATGAGGGACTTCCGTTCGCGGACATACCGCAGCGGAATCGGCTGATTGCCCAGCAGTGAGAGCAGGTCGAGCAGCGCATCACATTCTTCCAGATCAGACAACCCGTGAAATACCCGATACCCGATGGCGAAGCGATCCTCAAGAATCCGGGCTGCGGGCTCAAGGCTTGCACCGATTACCAGGCTGAAGACCGAATCAGGCAGTTCGGCAAGTTCTTCCCGCGTTGTTCCTCCCAGTGCCAGCGCAGAAACTCCGGCGCGGCTGCCATCGAGCGCACCAAGATCGGGTACGAGAATCGGCCGCAAACCGAACGACTCGACCATCGACTTCAGTTCGTTCACATCTCCGGGGGTAAGATGCATTCCCGCAAAAATCACAATCGCTTTCGTCACGCATCGCGCAGTCCGAGCAGCAGCCCGCTGACCTGCCGGCACCATCGTCTGCACGATGGCTTCGACAGCAGATGCGTATCCGCGCTCCATACCGCCCGTAAAGTCAGGTGTTGACACCTGCACGAACAGCGTATCCGGATGTGCCTTCTGCAATGTACCGACAGCTGCTGCTACATCGTCTCCCTTAACTTCGGAAAGGCCGGTCGTCAGAATGCCGACAATATCCGGACTGTTCTTTTCGACCGCTGCGGAGGCTGCAGTGATCAGCCGTTCTTCGCTACCCATCACGACATCCTCGACGAAGAGCTTCGAACTCAGCAGGGAGATCGGCTCCCGGAAGTGGTTGGTGATGAGAACCTTTCCGAGGAATGTGCAGCCCTGTGCGCCGTGGAGTATCGGGATTGCACGATCCATCCCCTGCAGTGCGATTGCCGCCCCGAGCGCAGGAGAGTGCTTGATCGGATCCATACAGAGATCGGCCCTCGGGGCAACAACCGTCGGCGCCGGGGCCCTGTTGCCGATTCTGCCTTTCCGGTCAGATAATGCCCGGTTCCGTTCATAAAAGCGGATACTGCTGCTGAGATCCTCCGCCATCGTTATCAATCCCGAATACCCCGCGTAGGCTGAATGGCGCTCCTGGTTGACGTCAATAAACGGATATCCCTCTTTTGCCGCAAGATACTTGTTGCGACCACCGGCAACCAGCATGTCGGCATCGCTCTCCCGCAGGAGTTTCAGCAGGTTCTTCGGTGTCACATCCTCGACGAGCGGTGCATCCGGCCCGAGGATCTCCCGCATTTTTGCTTCATCTTCATGGCTGCTTTTTTTTGTGCCGACCGCAGCAATTTCGATCCCGAGATCCATCAGCGCCGTGATGAACGACCAGCTTTTCACTCCGCCGGTGTAGAGCACCGCTTTTTTGCCGCGCAGATGCCCATAGGAAGCGAGTCTCTCTGTCAGGTTCTTTTCTTCCCGCTCGATACACTGTTCCGTAGATTCCCCGATCGCTGCATTTTGCCCTTTCAGCACTTCACTGATCGAGCGCAATGCCTTCGCCATTTCTGTTTTCCCGAAAAATGATACTTCGACATAGGGGATTCCGTACCGAATCTCCATCTCTTTTGCGACATTGATCAGCGCACGGCTGCAGACAACGACATTGAGCCTTGCCCGATGCGCCCAGGTAATCTCTTCAAAGGTTGCATTGCCGGTAATGCGTGACAAAACCCTGAGTCCGGCATCTCTGAGCACGGGCTCGATATTCCAGAGATCCCCGGCAATGTTGTATTCTCCGATCAGATTGATATCCGCATCGGTTGTCTCGGGCGGCTCGCCGGTGCCGATCACATACTGAAGCAAGGTCTCTCCGGCAATCCTGTTGCCGAGATTTTTCGGACCCACGAACCCCGGCGCATTGACCGGGATGACGCGGATGCCAAGCTCTGTTTCGGCTTTGCGGCACACAGCGGCAATATCTTCGCCGATCAGACCGCTCACACACGTTGCATACACAAATATCGCTTTGGGCCTGACTTTTTCATGCGTTTTGTGAATGGCATTGAGCAATTTCGTTTCGCTTCCGTAGACAATGTCCATTTCGCCCATATCGGTGGTGAATCCGCGACGGTGCAAGTTCCCTCTGGTTGAAAGCGTGCCGCGGCCTTCCCACGAATTGCCGCAGCAGACGATCGGGCCATGCACCAGATGGGCGGCATCCGCGATCGGCTGAAGGACAATCATTGCACCGTCAAACGCGCAGGATTCACCGCCGCGCGACCGGCAGACCTTTTCGGTGCCGCCGGGCTCGCAGCCGCTCTGCATCAACTTGTCCATATTCGCCGTTATCATGGCCGCCTCCCTTCCTTGCCTTTGCGCTTCTCACTTCTTACTTTTCACTTCTTACTTCTTACTTGCCTTTTGCTATCTGATTACGTCGAAACTCGTGGTCTCGATTGTCGAACGGTCCAGTTCATCGAGAATCGTGTTGACGATCGTCGTCACAATGTTCAGGGCTCCCTGATACCCGATGATCGGATACCGGTGCAGATGGTGCCGGTCAAACAGCGGGAACCCGAAACGGATCAGCGGGGTTTTCGTGTCGCGCCAGAGAAATTTCGCATACGAATTTCCGATGAGCAGATCGACCGGATCGGTAAACATCAGCGAACGGAGATGCCACATATCCCTGTTGATGTATACCTTCCCGCTTGCCCCGAACGGGCTCGACGCCAGCAGCGCTTCCATGTCTTCTGCAAAGGTTTTGTCCCCGTTGGTGCAAACGATATGCACCGGCTCGCCGCCCAGCTCAAGGAGGATGCTCACCATGCCCATCAGCAGATCTGGGTCGCCGACCAGCGCGAAGCGTTTGCCATGCACATACGGGTGTGAGTCGATCATCGCATCAACCACACGCCCCCGCTCATCTTCCAGCGCCTGCGGAATCGCCTTGCCGGTTATCTGGGACAGCCCCGACAGAAACTCATCGGTATTGCGAATGCCGATCGGCTGTTTCACCAGAAATTTCTGGTTCCAGTCCTTTTTCATATACTCCACCGTCTTCAGGGTTGAGTACTTCTGGAGTACCACCGTGGCCGCTGCATTGATGGCATCCTTCGTTTCCTCGATTGTGGTCAGCCCCCGATAGAGCTTCGCTTCGCCGGTGTTTGGGGCATCAAGCGAATCGCTCACGTCGGAAAGCACGGTGTATTTGATGTCCATGAGGCTCAGCATGCGCTTGATCTCACGGTAGTCTCCGATATACGGATCGAAGCCCATGATGACATTGGTCTTGCCGTTCGGCTCACCGCTTTTGCCGGCGGTCAGGTGCGACAGAATGCCTTTCATCATGTTGTCGTATCCCGTGATATGTGAACCGACAAAACTCGGGGTGTTCGCATACGGCATCAGAAGGTCACCCGGCACGACACCCTTTTCCCGCGCGGCTTTCGTATATGCGTTCAGGTCGTCGCCGATGACTTCTGCGATGCAGCTCGTGAAGATCGCCATCATCTTCGGCTTGTAAAGCGCATAGGCATTCTCGAGGCCTTCGGTCATGTTGTTCATGCCGCCGAACACCGCCGCGTCTTCCGTCATGGAACTCGACACTGCCTGGACCGGTTCCTTGAAGTGGCGGTTCAGATGGCTGCGGAAATAGGCGATGCAGCCCTGCGCGCCCTGACAGAACGGCAGGGTGTTTTCAAACCCGAGAGCGCAGTAGAGGGCTCCGAGCGGCTGACAAGCCTTTGCCGGATTGATCTTGATGTGAGAGCGCGCAAAGTTCTTGTCCCGGTATTCTTCGGTCTTCGTCCATTCGGCAATCCGCTCGACCTCTTCACGGGAGGGGCAGTTTTCAAATGCCCTCTTCCGTTCAAACTGATCGAGGTACTCCGGTTCCCGGAAGAGTTTACTGTGATCTTTTATCGTGAGTGGAATCATGCTGTCCTCCCATCCTTTCGTTTACGCACTCTTTTTCCGACGAATGAGGTTCCATGTCGGACTGTTGATGGTTGCGTCCATGTCGCGGGCAAAGACCGCGAATCCGTCAAATCCGTGATACGGTCCGGAATAGTCCCAGGAGTGCATCTGACGGAACGGCACACCGAGCTTGTGATACGTATATTTCTCCTTGATGCCGGCTCCGACAAGGTCAGGCCGTACACGATGCGTAAACTCCTCAAGCTCGTATTCGGTCGCATCATCCATGATCAGCGCGCCTTCCTTCATCTCTGGGTAGGTCCGCTTGTAGTCGTCGTTATGGGCAAACTCATACCCGCTTGCAACGATCTCCATGCCCAGATCCTCGTAGGCCCCGATGGTGTGCCGAGGACGGAGTCCGCCGACATACAGCATGACCTTCTTCCCTTCCAGACGCGGCCGGAAGTGTGCGATGATTTCATCCATCTTCGGCCTGTATTTGGCGATGACCGCCTCTGCCTTCTCCTTGATGCTGTCGTCAAAGTACGAGGCTATCTTGCGGATGCTTTCGTAAATCTTGGTCGGTCCGAAGAAATTGAATTCCGTCCACGGAGTGCCGTATTCCTCTTCCATATGACGGCAGATGTAGTTCATCGACCGGTAGCAATGGATAAGGTTCAGTTTGGCCTTGTGCGCTATGCCGATCTCATTGACACTCGCATCTCCGGTATACTGGGCGATGACGCGCAGACCCATCTCCTCAAGGATCTTTCTCGATGCCCATGCATCGCCGCCGATGTTGTAGTCGCCGATCAGGGCAACGTCATAGGGCGTCTGCTTCTCAAGCGTTCCCTTGCCGAGCACATAGTCCTTGATGTTGTCATTGGCAATATGGTGACCGAGCGACTGGCTCACCCCGCGGAATCCTTCGCACCGGCACGGTACGATCGGCATGCCGTTGAATTCCTTCGACTTCTTTTTTGCCACCGCCTCAATATCGTCGCCGATCAGGCCGACCGGACACTCCGACAGAATACCGATGCCGTTGGCAAGCGGAAAGAGTTCTTTCAGTTCATCAAGTGCTGCATCAAGGTTCTTGTCGCCGCCGTACACGATGTCCTTTTCCTGAAAATCGGTCGTGATGTGCATGGTGCCGAATGTGTCGATCCCGGTCTGTCCGTTGTAATAATTCCGGCGCGACCACCAACTGTACTGTCCGCATCCGATCGGACCGTGGCTGATCGTGATCTGGTCCTTGACCGGGCCCCAGACAACGCCTTTCGCACCTGCATAGGCACAGCCGCGCACCGTCATGACTCCAGGGCGTGATTTGACATTTGCCTTTACCTGGCAGTTTGCGCACGAACCGGTCGGATCGTTCGGCTTCACATGCTTTGCCCGGTCCTTCCTGGTTTTTTCCGGATACACATCCAGAACTTCATCGATCATTTTCTGGGTTTCTTCAATTGCCCTGCTCATCCTGCGCCTCCCATTCCTGTATTGCGTTGGTCTTGCTCATCACTCATCAGTGCCTTCAGGCTACTGCTTCCTGTTCAAGAATGCCGAAATCGACCAGCAGGGTCTCAAGCTCGTCCATGCTGAGTGGAGTGGGGATCACGAGATCCTTGTTTTCGGCGATCTTTCGTGCAAGCTGGCGATATTCGTCGGCCTGCGGGTGATCCGGCGAGTATTCGATAACCGTCATCCTTCGCAGTTCGGCTCGCTGCACCTGATTGTCGCGTGGTACAAAGTGGATCATCTGGGTACCGAGCTTTTTGGCGAACTCGCTGATGAGTTCGTGCTCCCGATCGGTCTTGCGCGAGTTGCAGATGAGTCCGCCGAGCCGGACGCCGCCGCTCTGAGCGTACTTCAGAATACCGCGGGAGATGTTGTTCGCCGCGTACATCGCCATCATTTCGCCGGAGGTGACGATATAGATCTCCTTAGCCTTGCCTTCGCGGATCGGCATGGCGAACCCGCCGCAGACGACGTCGCCGAGGACATCATAGAAGACGAAGTCGAGATCCGGGGTATAGGCGCCGTTTTCTTCAAGAAAGTTGATTGCCGTGATAACACCGCGGCCTGCACAGCCGACGCCCGGCTCCGGACCTCCCGACTCTGCGCAGCGGATGCCCTTGAACCCGGTGAGCAGCACTTCGTTCAGTTCAAGATCTTCGACGGTCCCGCGCTCCCGTGCCATATCCATAACGGTCGCCTGTGCCTTCTGGTTGAGAATCAGTCTGGTCGAGTCCGCCTTCGGATCGCACCCAACAATCATTGCCTTGTACCCTGCTTCCGCAAGACCGCTCACGATATTCTGCGTGGTTGTGGACTTGCCGATTCCGCCTTTGCCATAAATTGCTATCTGTCTCATGGTCTCCTCCTTGTGGTGACTGAAATAATTTTCTTTTTGCCATGGCAATGCCCGTGCCACATCGAGCAAATCGCGTGGTTGAGCCATCTCTTTGCCGTCGCCGGGAGGGCAAAATCGTTTGTTGTAATACAAAAATGCAGGAATAACGACAAAAATGACGTAAAGCCGTTTTTGTCCGGCTGCCGGTCAGGTGCGGATCAGCGATGCCGGATCAGACTGAAGGCGGTGTACGAACAGCATCCGTGACCTGTGA
Organism: Nitrospiraceae bacterium; assembly: GCA_012517735.1. GTDB lineage: Bacteria > Nitrospirota > Thermodesulfovibrionia > Thermodesulfovibrionales > Dissulfurispiraceae > JAAYUK01. Next base: position 1,171 of record JAAYUK010000252.1, on the reverse strand, counting down.
TATGCCCGTTCAACACCGGCATATGCCGGTTCCTGTTTTTTCGTCGGGTTATGCAGCCACAGAGCGCATGGTTGACATGGCAGATATGGAACGTCCAGAGAGCACGACAATTTCAAGGAAGATATACAAAGGACAGGCGTCATTCCGCTGATGAGGCCGTCCTGTTTCAACTGTGCACTGCAGGATGCTACTTTTTACGGACAAAAGACAGCAGGATTCCGGCGGCAAGGGATCTTTCAGTCCACCAGTACCGCCACATACGGCAATTGCCGGAACATGCCGTTGTAGTCGATTCCGTATCCGACAATGAACAGATCGGGAACCTCAAAGCCGACATAATCGACCGGCACCGGGACGCGCCTGCGCGACGGCTTGTCGAGCAACGTGCAGATCTTCAGGCAGGCTGGCTGTCGGGAGAGCAGTTCGGAGCGGAGCCTATCGAGGGTAACCCCTGTGTCAATAATATCGTCCACCAGCAGAACATGCTTCCCTGTGACCTGCTCGGTGAGGTTCTGGTATATCTTTACCGCACCGGTTGTTTCGGTGCCGGAATAGCTCGACGCGCCGACGAAATCGACCTTTACCGGAATGTCAAGAAATCTGATCAGGTCCGAAAAGAACATGAAAGCGCCTTTCATTGCGGAAATCGCCAGAAGTTCTTTTCCGGCATGGTCCAGGGAGATCAGACGGCCCAATTCCGCAACACGCGTCTGGATTTGTTCTGCGGTAAGCAATGGTTTGATGGAGGGGGTCGTCATGTGCTTAGGAGCTCCTGCGAAAAGGCGTCGATATCGCTTCGCAGTCTCCATCCCATATGTTCCCAGAAGCGGCGGCCTTCGTCGTTTTCCCGGCAAACGAGAATCGTGCATTTGAGCACGCCCTCCTGCGCAAGGAGGGAGGTGCATTTTTTGAGCAGCGATGAGCCGACTCCTTTTCTGCGATAAGCGGCATCCACCGCCAGGTGATAGATATATCCCCGCCGATTGTCATGGCTGCAGAGGATCGTCCCGACAATCCGTCCATCGGTCTCGCAGACAAAACTCAGCCCGGGATTTCTCTCGAGAAAACGGGAGATCTGCTCACGGGTATCTGAAGCGCCAAGGCTCATGCCCGCAACGTTCTGCCACAGGGAATATGCAGCATCGTAATCAGCAATGGTCATGGGGCGAAT
>JAAYUK010000045.1 GCA_012517735.1 Nitrospiraceae bacterium | reverse complement strand
CCGAACTATCTGGACGTGCCGTTTGCGCAGATCGCCATGGAGCAGACCGGGCAGGCGATCATGGCCAATTCCGTCGCGACCGGCGCGGTCCTCGGCATGCTCGGCGTTGCGACCGACGTTCTGGAGAGCATTTTCCACGATCTGTTCAAAAAGGACGATGTGGTTGCAGCCAATATGAAAGCCGCCAAAGCCGGGTATGCCTATGCGCAGGAGCATTGTGTCCGTTGCAGCTTCTTTCCGGCCGATGAAGCACGTGCAAAGATGCTGATTCAGGGCAATGACGCAATCGGTCTCGGGGCGCTCGCCTCGGGACTGAAATTCTACTCCGCCTATCCGATGACGCCGTCGACCAGCATTATGCTCTCGGTCGCTGCGCGCGCCAGGGAATATGGCGTTATTGTCGAACAGGCGGAAGACGAGATTGCAGCGATCAATATGGCCCTTGGCGCTTCCTACGCCGGCGTGCGGGCCATGACCGCAAGCTCCGGCGGCGGCTTCGCGCTGATGGTCGAAGGGCTCTCACTGGCAGCGATCACCGAAACGCCGATTGTCATCGGACTGGTGCAGCGTCCCGGACCGGCTACCGGACTGCCGACCAAGACCGAACAGGCTGACCTCAACTTCGCCTTGTATAGCGCTCACGGAGAGTTTCCGCGCGTGCTGCTCGCGCCGGGCACGCCGGAGCAGGCATTTTTCCTGACCAACAAGGCGTTCGATCTGGCGGAGAAATATCAGGTTCCGGTCATCATTCTCTCCGATCAGTACCTCGCCGATACGCAATGGACATTCGATGATTTCGACACATCCCGTCTGATCTACCGCGATTACCGCGTGCGCGGCAAGGCTTTTGCTGAAATGTCCTCATATCAGCGCCACGCATGTACCGAAACCGGGGTCTCGCCGATGGCAGTGCCGGGCGACGGGCCGCATGTCGTGATCACCGACAGCGACGAGCACAATGAAACCGGCAATCTTGTCGAGGATATCGAAACGCGCAACAGGATGATGGAGAAGCGGCTCTTCAAAAAAATGCCGCTCATTCAGGCGGAAATCGCTCCTCCGACATGCTATGGTCATCATGCCCCTGAGATCGTCCTTGTCGGTTGGGGCTCGACCTATGGTCTGCTGAAAGAATCGGTCGATGCCCTGAATGTCTGCTGCAGCGCCGCCATGCTTCACTTCAGCGAGGTCTATCCGCTGCCGCTCCCTGAACAGGCCAACTGGCTCGGTCTGCTCAGGAGCGCAAAGGTGACAATCTGTGTGGAAAACAATGCGACGAGCCAGTTTGCGCGACTCGTCAGGTCGGAAACCGGTTTTACGTTCGATCATTTGATCACGAAATACGACGGGCGGCCGTTTCTGCTCGAAGAACTGCTGGGAGAGATCAATGCCAGGCGCGGATGAGTACAAGGGCATACCCCCTGCATGGTGCCCCGGATGCGGCAATTTCGTCATTCTCAAAACGTTCCGCGAGACGATGGCGGAGCTTGGCATTGCACCGCACCGGTTCACCATCGTGTCGGGCATCGGTCAGGCGGCAAAATTTCCGCATTATACGAAATGCAACACGTTCAACGGACTGCACGGCCGGTCACTGCCGGTCGCCACGGGCCTGAAGCTCGCCAATCACGAGATGCTGGTCCTGGCGGTTGCGGGAGACGGCGACTGTTACGGCGAAGGCGGCAACCATCTCATCCATGCGATGCGGCGCAATGTCGGGGTGAAACTGTTTGTGCACGACAATCAGGTATACGGCCTGACCAAGGGGCAGGCTTCACCGACAACGGCTGAAGGGACGATGACCAAGAATCAGCCCTTCGGCGTCCTCTCGGAACCGCTCAGTCCGCTTGCCATGGCGGTCGCGCTCGATTGCAGCTTTGTCGCCCGCACCTTTGCCGGCGACACCGAACACCTGAAGAGCACGATGAAAGCCGCGATTGCGCATAAGGGCTTTTCGCTGGTCGATATCCTTCAGCCGTGCGTTTCGTTCAATCAGGTAAACACCTACGACTGGTACCGGCAGCGGGTGTATCACATCGAACCGGACTATAATCCTGAGGACAGAATAGCCGCTTTTGCAAAAGCACTCGAATGGGGTGACCGCATCCCGATCGGCATTATCTACCGCTCGAATCGCCATACCATGGAGGAACACATCCCGGTCATCCAACAGGAACCCCTTGTCCGGCAACCGTTCAACCCAGCCCGCATTGCCGATTCGCTCAGGAAACTCTATTGACCGGTGTTCTCGTTCCGTCGCTCCGCTGACCATTCCCCCCGCTTCGGTGCCCGCGAGATTCTGAAATTCATCGGCCCCGGCTTTCTGGTCACCGTTGGATTCATCGATCCGGGCAACTGGGCATCGAATATTGCAGCTGGTTCGGAGTTCGGGTACGCTCTGCTCTGGATGGTGACGCTCTCGACGATCATGCTCATCATGCTTCAGCACAACGCAGCCCACCTCGGCATCGCGACCGGCCTCTGCCTTTCGGAGGCGGCAACCAGACACTTTCCTCCGTGGATCAATACCGTCTTTCTCGGCAGCTCCGTTCTTGCCGCGATATCCACGGCGCTTGCCGAACTGCTCGGGGCTGCGATCGGCCTGCATATGCTTTTCGGCCTGCCTCTTGTCGTCGGTGCGGCCGGGACAGCCCTGTTGGTCGGCGGCATGCTCCTCACCAACAGCTACAAAAAAGTCGAGCGGTGGATCATCGGCTTTGTGTCGCTGATCGGGCTCGCCTTCCTCTTTGAACTGAGTCTGGTCAGACTCGACTGGGGTTCTGCAGCGCAATCGTGGGTGGTTCCGTCAGTGCCGCAGGGAGCTCTGCCGATCGTCATGAGCGTCATGGGAGCCGTCGTGATGCCGCACAATATTTTTCTCCACTCCGAAATCATCCAGAGCCGCCAGTGGAATCTCGAATCCGACGACATTATCCATCGCCAGCTCCGGTATGAATTTTTCGACACACTCATCGCCATGATTGTCGGGTGGGCAATCAACAGTGCAATGATTCTGGT
>JAAYUK010000251.1 GCA_012517735.1 Nitrospiraceae bacterium | reverse complement strand
GCTCTCGCTGCTGGAAGCTATCCGCATTGAGGCAAACAAGCGCGACGTTCCTTACCAGTCACTCATTAAAATGTGGCTGTCAGAAAAAGTTCGCCCTTGCCCGTAATCTATCTATACTGAAGCCGCACAAATTGAGAGGGCGCGGCTCTTTTCAGATCGCTTCTACGGCTCCCGGAGCGACTTTTTTGCTCTTTGATGAATTGATCGTTGCCTCTGTTTTCGCCCTGTGCAACCGATAGATTTCGTAAGACCTGCCGGAATACAATAAGGAACATCACCTGCCCGGAATCAGGAGAGAAGGAGACCCCGAGTGCCCATTGAGATGCTTATGCTGGTCGGTGCGCTTCTGATCATTGCCGGAATTCTGGCGAGCAAAGTCTCCAGCCGGCTCGGCATCCCAGCGCTCCTGCTCTTTCTCGCAGTCGGCATGCTTGCCGGGTCGGAAGGCCCGGGGGGACTTCACTTCGACAATCCCGGGCTCGTGCAGTCCGTCGGCGTCTTCGCCTTGTCTTACATACTCTTTGCCGGCGGCCTCGATACCGACTGGCCCTCAATCAGACCGGTCCTGAAAAGCGGTTTTGCCCTTTCCACCTGTGGCGTTGCGATGACAGCCCTGATTGTCGGATGGTTTATCCACCTGTATCTTGATGCCCCCCTTCTGGTCGGGCTGCTGATCGGCGCAATCATTTCATCTACGGACGCGGCCGCTGTTTTTTCGGTTCTCCGATCGAAGAATATCCATTTGCGCGGGAACCTGAAACCGCTCCTTGAGCTTGAATCGGGCAGCAATGATCCGATGGCCGTATTCCTGACAGCCGGCGTAATCATGCTGATCACCGAACCACAAACCGGAATGATCTCATTGATCCCCTTGCTGGTGTGGCAAATGACCGCCGGTGCCGGACTTGGCATCCTGTTCGGCAAACTGGCAGTCATGGTGATCAACCGCCTGAGACTGGAATACGACGGCCTGTATTCGGTCCTCAGCCTGAGCCTCGTGCCGCTTATTTACGGACTGGCAAGTCTCGGCAAGGCAAACGCATTTCTTGCGGTGTATGTCGCGGGCATTGTTATGGGCAACAGTGCTTTTGTCCAGAAAAAAAGCCTCTTGCGCTTTCACGACGGCCTTGCATGGTTAATGCAAATTGTGATGTTTCTGGTTCTGGGATTACAGATATTCCCTTCACACCTTGTTCCGGTCATTCCGGCCGGGCTGGTTACGGCCTTTGTCCTGATGGTCGTTGCACGGCCGTTCAGCGTATTTGTCAGTCTCAGCCGATCGGGCATGTCGGTGTTCGAAAAATGCTTTGTTTCATGGGTGGGGCTTCGGGGCGCTGTCCCGATCATACTGGCAACCTTCCCCCTCCTCGCCGGCCTGCCGCAAGCGGAACTGATTTTCAACCTTGTCTTCTTTGTCGTTCTCACCTCTGCGCTCCTGCAAGGATCTTCGATCCCGCTGTGTGCCCGCATCCTGAAGCTTGAAGGCCCTCAACCATACAGCCCCGCCTCCGAGGACCTGCCGGGAACAGCATGCTTTGCTTCAGGGGCGTTCCATACCGTTACCATCCCTGCTGAATCGCCGGTTGCAGGCAAACAGCTCGTCGACCTGAACCTCCCGAGCGGAGTCCTCGTGGTCTATATTCAACGGGGCGCAACATCGATCATTCCGCAGGGAAGCACGGTTATTGAAGCAGGAGACACCTTGCACATCGCGGCCGATCATGAGCTGGGCGCTGATACTCTGGCGCTGTTTCAGGGCCGCACCAGCGGCTAAGCTGCCGGTTTCGATGCCTTTAAGCACGCCTCTGTGCATGGTACAATGATTCGGGGCAGGTCAACACTACTCAGGAGAGGACTAATACCATGCAGAAAGTTTCATACGACATCCGGGCGCAATACGATGCCTTTCGTAAGGCTCTGGTTGTCAGGGAATAGAGGGAGCGTGCATGACCAACGATGAACTGAAACAGATGGTGCTTGATCATATGGAGCTGGGACTGCTCGAAAATATCATCGACATGTTCCGGGCGGATACAACGCTTTTTCCGCTCATTACCGATATGCTGCAGGATGAGCGCTTGCGGGTGCGCCTCGGAGCCACGGCTCTGGTTGAGGAGCTTCAGGCGACGCATCCTGCCCTGCTGGCCGAGCAGATTCCGGCGCTCGGGGAGCTGCTGAAGTTTCAAAACCCGACGGTTCGGGGCGATGCAGCGTATGTGCTCGGGCTGCTGAAGAACGACAAGGCGATTCCGTACCTTGAAGCTGCATCCGAGGACGAAAATGCATCGGTGCGGGAGGTGGTTCTGGAAGCGATCTCCGAGATCAGGGGGCAGTAAAGCCGCAGCCGAGCAGAGCATGATTCAGCAAGGAACAATCCGTTTTTGCACGACACGCCCTCTGGAGCACCGCTTCCCGTCGTGATCGGAGAATCCATTTGGATTCAAAGATTTTCGGATGGTCAGGTCTTTCCGGCCAAGGTACATATTTTTATCCCCGATGATATATAATTAGGAAATTTTTGACGTCAAGAAAGGGAGACAGCATGGCGGCTGCAGCAGAAAAGACGGCTGACATCGCGCAGCTCAAGGAGCAGGCGCGAAGGCTCAGGGTCAAAATCGTGAAGATGCTTGCCGAGTCGGGGTCAGGCCACACCGGAGGGTCCCTCTCGGCTGCAGATATGGTTACAGCACTCTATTTTTACAAGATGCGCCATCGTGCCGATGATCCGAAATGGCCGGAACGCGACCGGTTTATTCTGTCCAAAGGACATGCGGCGCCGGTTCTTTACGCGGCGCTTGCGCTCGCCGGATATATCGACAGATCGCTGCTCGGCAATCTCCGGAAGATCGGCTGTCCGCTGCAGGGGCATCCGTCATCCAAGCAGCTGGAAGGGGTTGAGGTATCGACCGGTTCGCTCGGACAGGGGCTTTCGATAGCCAACGGCATCGCGCTCGGCCTGCGGCTTGACAGGACACCCGCCCGCGTGTACTGCCTGATGGGCGACGGCGAGACACAGGAGGGCCAGATCTGGGAAGCGGCCATGTCCGCAGGGCATTATCGGCTCGACAACCTCTGTGCCCTGGTGGACCTGAATAGTCTCCAGATCGACGGACGGTGCGAAGATGTCATGCGAATCGATCCGGTGGCCGCCAAATGGCAGGCATTCGGCTGGCACACCATCGAAATCGATGGCCATGACATGCAGGAAATTGTTGCTGCGCTGGATGCAGCTGAGGCATATCAGGGAAAGCCGACGGTCATTCTCGCCCGGACGATCAAAGGCAAGGGCGTCTCGATTTTCGAGGACAAGGTGGAGTTTCATGGCGTCACGCCGAACAAGGATGAACTCGCCATTGCATTACAGGAACTGGGAGAATAAATGGGCAGCAGAGAAGAAGCCAAACCACAGACCACCACCGATTTCTGCGGACAGCATGTGGCAACGCGCGATGCCTACGGCGCAACGCTTGCCGAGCTGGGTGCGGAGAATGAAAAAATCGTCGTGCTTGATGCCGATCTTTCCGGCTCCACCAAAACGGCAAAGTTTGCCAAGCTGTTTCCCGAACGGTTCTTCAACATGGGCATCGCGGAGCAGGACATGGTCGGCACGGCTGCCGGGCTGTCGCTGACCGGCAAGATTCCGTTTGCCTCGACCTTTGCGGTGTTCGAGACCGGACGCGCGTGGGAACAGATCCGCCAGACGATCTGCTACTCGCACCTGAACGTCAAGCTCTGCGCTTCGCACAGCGGTCTTACGGTAGGAGAAGACGGCGCTTCGCATCAGGCGCTCGAGGACATTGCTCTCATGCGGGTTCTGCCCGGCATGACGGTCATTGTCCCTTCCGACGGGTATGAAACCCGCCAGGTCGTTCAGGCCGCTGCGGCGTTTGACGGGCCGGTCTATGTCCGTCTGGGCCGCGCGAAGGTTCCTGCATGTCTGCCCCAGGAGTACCGGTTTCAGATCGGCAAGGGGTATGCATTCAATATCGGCAAGGATGTGAACATTATTGCGATCGGCATCATGCTGCCGATGGCGCTGAAGGCGAAGGAAATGCTCGCAGCGGACGGCATCGATGCCGGAGTGATCAACATGGCTTCGGTGAAGCCGCTCGACAAGGAACTGGTTCTGAAAGCGGCCCAGGCATCGAAGTTTATCGTCACCTGCGAAGAGCATTCGGTGCTCAGCGGTCTCGGCAGTGCGGTTGCCGAGTATCTCTCGGAGACCTGTCCGGTCCTGATCAAAAAGATCGGCGTGCAGGACACCTTCGGCTGTTCCGGGCCTGCGGATGAACTGCTGAAGCTCTTCGGCCTGACCCCCGAGGCGATTGTGGAAACCGTGAAGGCCGGAGCCGCACAGAAATAAGGATGCCCATGATCGAGTTCAAAAATGTTGCGAAGTATTACGACGGACAGTCGGTGCTCAGAAATATCAATCTCAAGATTGAAAAGGGAGAGCTCGTCTATATTACCGGCCACAGCGGTGCCGGAAAATCGACGTTCCTGAAACTGATCTACGCCGCCGAGATGCCGGAAGAAGGGGAAATCACCATCGGCGATTTCCATTTCCCGACCATGAAGGAGCGGGAAATCCCTGAACTCAGGCGGTCGGTCGGCATCGTGTTTCAGGACTTCAAGCTCAAAAACGACCTGACGGTATTTGAGAATGTCGCGCTCCCGCTCCAGATCCGCGGGATGCCGGAAAAAGAGGTCAAGTCGACGGTGCACGAGGCGCTTCGCAAAGTGCACCTGCGCCACAAGGTGGACGCTTTCCCCAAGACGCTCTCCGGCGGCGAGCAGCAGCGGGTTGTTATCGCGCGCGCAGTGGTTGCCAACCCGCTGGTTGTTCTTGCTGATGAACCGACCGGCAATCTGGACGAAGAAATCGCCCAGGACATCATGGCGATTTTCCGCGACATACATCTGCAGGGAACAACGGTGGTTATCGCAACGCATTTTCAGGACATGTTTCGCCGGTCCGGCCGACGGGTTATCCGGCTGGATGCCGGAAACATCATCGGCGAGGAGGTGGGATGATGCGGATACCCTATCCCATGCATGTAGCTCTCCAGAGCATCTGGCGCGAAAAATGGATCAATCTGTTGACCATTTTTGCGGTCGCAGCGAGCCTGCTGATGGTTACGCTCATGTACTTCGCGCTGTTCAATCTGGACCGCTTTGCCGGCAAGCTGCCGGAGCGTTTTTCGATCGCCGCGTATCTGAAAGACGGCATAACGCCTCAGGAAACCGATGAGCTGATTGCCCGCGTCAAAAAACAGGAGTATGTTGCCGAAGTAAAATTCATTTCCAGGGAACAGGCGCTGGCGGATCTCAAAAAAGCGATTGCCGACATCGGTTCGGTGCTCGACGGCATGCAGGAGAATCCGCTTTCATCCTCACTGGAAATCAGGCTGAAACAGGAATACGTTTCCGCTTCCTCAGTCAAGAAGATTGCCGCGGGGCTCAAATCCCTGCCGGGCGTCGACTCGATTTACGAAGGGGAAAAGATTGCGGAAACCATCGCCCATGTGAAGCATTCGGTAATGGTCGCCGGAATAGCGCTTTTTTCGATTCTTTCGTTCGGCGTTGTCTTTGTCATTTACAGCAGTGTGAAGAATCTGTTTTACCGCAAGCGGGACGATATTGAAATCCTCAAGCTGCTCGGTGCAACTGCGTGGTTCATTCGTGGGCCGTTCCTCATGGAGGGCGGTGTCATCGGCCTGTTCGGCGGGGTGTTCGGCCTGCTAGGCGCCTATGCCTGTTTTTTCCTGCTGACAACACAGCTGAGCGCTGAGCTGCCGATACTCCGGCTGCTGGAGTTTCCCCATGCCATTGTGGTGGCCTTGCCGCTGATCGGCCTGGCATTCGGTATTTTCGGAGCGATTGTTGCGATCGGGCGTATCCGGTTTTCCTGAGATGAAAGCTCCATGCTCCATGATGCCGCGGAACTCCTCCGCTGCGCTGTTTTCCCTGCTGATGCTCGCCGGTCTCGTTGTTTTTTCGGCGTTCGCGGTGTCTGATGCTTCTGCAGAAAGCGCAAAAGAAAAGTACAAGAAAGTCGACCGGGAGCTCCGCCAGCAGAAAAAGAAACTTGAGCAGACGAAAAAAGTCGAGGCATCGGTCGTTGATGAGCTGAAAAAGGTTGCGGAAGATCTGCGCGAGGTGAATGCGCAGCACAAGAAACAGCAGGCGAAGATCCGGTCCATCCAGGAGAAGATCGCCGAGGTCGAAAAGCAGATCGGCGAGTCGGGAGCAGCAATGGAGGCGCAGCGCGAGTATCTGAAAAAACGTCTGCGGGCGCTCCAGAAGGTGAACAGCCAGAGCGATGCACTCATCATCCTCCTGACCACAGAGGATATCGGCAAATCAATGCGGCTGCTCCGGTATCTGCGGGACATATCGGCACATGACAAGGCGGTTATCCAGAAGTATCAGGGAGATCTCCAGCAGCTTGCCGAGGAGCAGGAAAAGCTGAAACAGCTGCGTATTTCCCTTCAGGCGGAAGAGCGTCAGCTTGCCAAGGTTGAGGAGTCGCTCAAGGAAAAGCAGCGGCGGCGTGAGGCGCTGCTGGCTCAGGTCCGTAAGGACAAGGCAACATACGAGCATCTCATTCAGAGCCTGAAAGAAGACCAGAACCGACTTTCGCGCATCATGCAGGAGCTTGAGCGGAAAGACCGCGAAAAGCGCAAGGCTGCGGGGACCCCTCCGGCAAAGAGCAGGACGCGCGATGAGGTTTACGAAGACAGTACTTTCACCCGCATGAAGGGCAAGCTTCCCTGGCCGGTGTCGGGGAGTGTCGCGGTCAGCTACGGCAGCCAGGTCGATCCCATCTTCAACCTGCCGGTTTTCCGGAGCGGTATTACGATCAAGGCAAGCTCCGGGGCAGCGGCCAAGGCGGTAGCCGAAGGCAAGGTCGTGTACGCCGACGCATTCAAGGGATATGGACAACTCGTGATCCTGAGTCATGGCGGTGGATATCATACCCTGTATGGTAATCTTTCCAGGATTTTTTCACAGAACGGCGCTATAATAAAAGAAAATCAGGCCGTTGGCGAGGTCGGCGAATCGCAGGCAATCGGAAGCAGCGGGCTCTATTTCGAGCTTCGCTACAAAGGAAAGCCGCTCGATCCGCTCCAATGGCTTGGTCGAAGATAACGGGAGGATTTGCATGTTTTCACGGAAAAAACTGATTCTCATCCCCGCGGTACTGTTGATTCTCTTCGGCGGTATCGTGATGGGCAGATGGGGTATACAGGCGGTCAGCGCCCAGAGCAGCTATGAGGATCTCCGGCTCTTTACCGAAGTCATGTCCATGATCAAGAAGAACTATGTGGATGATGTCAAGACGAAGGATCTGGTGACCGGGGCGATCAAGGGTATGCTCTCGTCGCTCGACCCGCACTCAGGGTATATGACGGCGGAACAGTTCAAGGAGTTTCAGGCCGATACCAAGGGCGAGTTCGGCGGACTCGGCATTCAGATCGCGATCAAGGACAGTGTGGTGACCGTTATCGCGCCGATCGAGGACACCCCTGCCTATCGTGCCGGGCTCAAGGCAGGCGACAAGATCATGAAGATCGCCGGGGAGTCGACCAAGGACATGTCGATTCACGATGCGGTAACCCGCATGCGCGGACCCAAGGGAAAGCCGGTCACGCTCAGCATCTTCCGCGATGGCTGGAAGGAGACGAAGGACTTCACGATCGTCCGGGACATTATCAAGATCAAGAGCGTCAAATCGAAGATGATCCGTGACGATGTCGGCTATGTCAAACTGACCCAGTTCCAGGAGACAACAGCAAGTGATCTCTCAAAAGCGCTTGCTGCGCTCCACAAATCGGGCATGAAATCGCTCGTGCTCGATCTGCGGAATAATCCTGGAGGCCTGCTGAACGCGGCGGTTGAAGTTACGGAACAATTCCTGCCGGCCAAGAAGCTGGTTGTCTTCATCAAGGGAAGAACCGGTGAAAAAATGGAGTATTTTACGGAAGACGAGTTCAAGACGTATGAACAGATACCGATCGTCGTGCTGGTCAATCAGGGAAGCGCCAGTGCATCGGAAATCGTCGCCGGGGCACTGAAAGACTGGAACCGTGCGGTGGTTCTCGGCGTGCAGACCTTCGGCAAGGGATCGGTCCAGAGCCTGGTGCCGCTGACCGACGGATCCGGCCTGCGTCTGACGACCGCAAAGTACTATACGCCGAAGGGCACCAGCATCCAGAGCGTTGGCATTACGCCTGATATCGTCGTGAAGCTTGAGGCAAAGGAAGGCAAGGAAAGCAAGGAGGTCACGGTGGTGCGTGAGCGCGACCTGGACCGCCATCTGAAGAATGAAAAGAATGAGCCGTCCAGAAATGAGAAGGGCGAGGAAAAGGCTGTCTATGAGGTTGACGAAAAAGATGACACCCAGCTGCTTCGCGCCATCGATATCCTGAAAACCTGGAAGGTTATCGAGCATCTGCCGAAGCCTGCTGCATGAAGACCATAGTCAGCAAATGCGTGATGGCTAATCAGTAAGGAACACCAAAGGAGAAAAGCATGCCCTGAATTTTTAGGGCATGCTTTTTTATCCCAAAAAAGTCATTGGATTCGATCACAAGCGTTCAGAGCCGAGCTGGGCTGGCAACAGAGCGGATTTATTCGGTGAAGCGGCACATACAGGAGGTATGTGCGAGGCGAATACCTCGGAGGACGGCTGGATGCCGTCCGAGAATGAGCGGCGTTGCCTGCCCTGCCGGCCTAATGACAATTCCAGGTTTAT
>JAAYUK010000250.1 GCA_012517735.1 Nitrospiraceae bacterium | reverse complement strand
TCGGATGGTGAGCCATGGAGGATTCGAACCTCCGACCCGCTGATTAAGAGTCAGCTGCTCTACCAGCTGAGCTAATGGCCCATCGTTCGAGCTTTATATTCTACGCAAAAAAGCAGGTTACGTCAAGCGCGCTGCAGAGCATGTCTCCCTGAACCGGGAAACTGCCGACAGCGCAGAAAAACCTTCAGCTAAAAAGCGGAATCTGGCTGCCCCATACATCAGCGCGCGGTACGGAAGTGAATACCTTGCCGGGATTGAGCGTGCCTTTGGGATCAAACGTCCGCTTGATGCTCCGCATCAGATCGAGCTCCTGCTCCTTCAGCTCCATCTCAATATATGGCTCCTTGAGGATGCCGATGCCATGTTCGCCGGAGATAGCCCCCCCAGCCGCTATCGTCATGGCAAACACTTCGCGCACCAGTTCCAGCCCCCGTCGGTACTCGTCGGGACTCTCTTTTTCGACCATGATATTTACATGAATGTTGCCGTCTCCGGCATGGCCAAAGCTCACGATCGGGATGCCGCTTTGCTCCGACATGCGCCGCAGTTCCCGCAAGGCATGCGGAAGGCGGTCAAGCGGCACGACAATGTCTTCATTGATCTTGCGGCGGTTCAGATTCCTGAGGGCAGGGGAGATGGCGCGACGGGCCTCCCAGAGGCGTTCGCGGGCGAAGCGGTCTTCGGCGACCGTAATTTCGCCGCCAAGCGTTGAGCAGACCGCTGCAACACGCTCCGCCTCTTTGCGGATCGTTGCAGGATAGCCATCCAGTTCAATCAGGAGGACTGCTTCACAGTTTTTCGGCAGGCCTGTCGGCTTATGCGCTTCAATCACTTCAAGGGCGGAACGATCGATGAATTCGACGGCACGGGGAATCACTTTGGCTGCAATCATTTTTGCCACTGCCGAGCCGGCGGCTTCAAGATCCTGAAAGGAAACCAGCAGCGTCATCACATCGTCAGGAAGCGGCAGAACTTTCAATCGTATCTTTGTCGTGACCGCAAGCGTCCCCTCTGATCCGACCAGCAAATCCTTCAGGCTGTATCCGACCACGCGTTTCTGCACCTTACCGCCTACCTGAAGCAGGTTCCCGCCGGCAAGGACCGCCTCGATACCCATGACATAGTTGCGGGTGACGCCATATTTCACTGCGCGGGGCCCCCCTGCATTCGTGGCAACATTGCCGCCGATGGTGCTGACCGCCATGCTCGCCGGGTCGGGCGGATAGAAATAGCCGTGATACTCAAGTTCTTTCTGGAGAGCCGCGTTGACAACACCCGGCTCGACAACCACCTGAAGATTTTTCGGATCGAGATCCAGTATCTTGCGCATCCGCTCGAAACTGAGCACCAGCGCCCCGGACACCGTCGGGATTGAAGCCCCCGCCATGCCGGTGCCGGCCCCGCGGGGGATCACGGCAAGATCGTGCTCTGACGCGTGTTTCAGAATGCGGGAAACATCGTCTGCAGTGCGCGGCCAGGCAACGGCATACGGCAACGACGGAGGCGCGATGGATGCATCATAGCTATAGCAGATGAGATCGACCGGCTCGGTTGATATGTCGATACCCGGGAGCGAGAAGAGAGCGCTCATGACGGGATCAACGCAAAGCGCATGCGGCACCAGGCAAAAATGACAAGGAATGGCTTTTGTTCATGGCTTTGCGCTTTGGCCTTCGCGGTTTTGTCCTGCTCCTGGACTGATTACCATAGTTCTGCATTTTGACGTTTGCGTTGAGATTTGACCTGACGTTATCCAATGCCGATGTTCTCGACTTCACTCAACTGAAGCGAGATCGTCTTGGACGCCCCCGGCTCTTCCATCGTAATGCCGTAAAGATGATCAGCAGCCTCCATGGTGGTGCGGTTATGCGTAATGACGACAAACTGCGTATCCCGGGAAAGGTCGCGGATCATCTGCGCGAACCGGACGGTATTGATATCGTCAAGCGGGGCATCGGCTTCGTCGAGGATGCAAAGCGGACTCGGCTTCAGCAGAAATCCGGCAAAAAGCAGCGCCAGCGAGGCAAGCGCCTTTTCCCCACCGCTCAGGAGATTGATGTTCTGGAGTTTTTTCCCCGGCGGCTGGGCAATGATCTCGACACCCGCTTCCAGAATGTTCTCCTCATCCGTAAGCACCAGATCAGCACGGCCGCCGCCGAAAAGCGTCGTGAACACTTCAACAAACTTGGCGCGGAGCGCATCATACGCCTCGCGCAGCTTGCGCTTGGTCGTCTGGTTGATACGGGAGATCGCTTCTTCGAGCTCGGCGATCGACATCGTCAGATCCTCCTGCTGCTTGGTCATGAACTCATACCGCGTCTTCAGCTCGTCGTACTCTTCAAGCGTGCCGAGATTGACCGGTCCGAGTTCCCGGATCTTTTCGTTCAGGCTGTTCACCGATTCGATGTCGGCATCGGCATCAAACTCAGCAATCGCAATCTCGGTCTGGCCGATCTCGACACCATATTTCTGCATCATGGCGGACTGCAGAGACTCGAGCTTCATCCGCTGCTCGACCGAGACGGAGCGTTGATCCGAAAGCTGTTGCGAGAGCGCGTCGATCTCGGTGCGGAGTGCCTTCAACCCATGCTCTTTTTCAAGCAGGGCTTCTTTTTCGACCGCGATCGCATCGCGACGCTCCTCGCGGGCACGGCGCAGAGCCGCCGCATCCTCCACCGTCGACCTGATCGATCTCTCAAGCTGCTGAAGCTGTTCTGTCGCGGAGGCAATCTTTGTTTCGGTAGTCTCCGCCTCTTCAACCGCAATCGAAAATTTTTCATCAATCTCGATGATCGCTTCTTCGGTTGCCTGCCTTTCACGCTCCAGGGCGATCAGCTTCTCACGAAACGAAGCGATCTCCAGCCGCATATCTTCAAGCTCGGACCGCTCCTGTTCATACTCTTCCTTGACGCTCGCGATCGTCTCCTGCAGGGAGGCCATTGCCACCCGGACCGTCTGCGTTTCGATCTCGAACTGATGAATCTCCAGCGCCTTCGCTTCAAGCGCCGCTTTCAGGCTCTCCTTTTCGGTTGCCAGCGTGGCAAGTTCGGTCTCAAGAAAAGAACGGCGTCGCTCCCGCCGTTCCCGCTCCTCCACATGCGCGGTGCGCTGATGCTGAAGAAGCGAAACCTGCTTTTCCGCCTCGACAACCAGAGCCTCTGCCTCACGGATGCCGTCCCGCCGGACATGCAATGCTTCCTGCAGCGATACCAGCTCCTGCTCTGTTGCCGCGATAGCCACCTGTTGCTGATCGATCGTTTTCTGGAGCTCCTTGATTTCCCGTTTCCGCCTGAGGATATCCTGCCCTTGGCCGGCGGTAATAAAACCGTTGGACGAAACGACTGCGCCATCAAGGGTGACCAGCACGCACGGAATCCCCGGATGCGCCTCAAACGCTTCAACGGCTGAACGCAGGTCACGGGCAATATAGACATTATCGAGCACATGGCTGATCGCATGCTCGGCAGTCACATGCTCGGTTTTGATAAAGTCGGAGGCCTTGCCCAGAACGGAAGGGTGTCCCGCGATGGCCTGCGACTCGACCTGCTGTGCGCCAGGCCGGGAACCGATGCCGGTAAAAAAGATGGCCGTGCGACCGAGCTGTTTCTCCCGGACAACGTCGACGGCAGCGACGACATCATCGATACTGTCGAGGATGAGCGAGTTGATCTTTTCAGAGAGCGCCGCCTCAATAGCGACCTCATACTCTTTATCCGCAGAAAGGATGTCAGAAAGCACCGTGCTCGATACATGGAGCCGGTTGCCTGAATCTGCAAGAAAGTCTCGCAGGGTCTTGTCGACAATCAGGTCCCTGAGCGAACCGATCCGTGACATGTTTGCGGCAAGACGCTCCCGCTCCTGGGCAAGATCGTTTTTCCGCTCCTCAATCTGTTGATGCAGCGTTCCGGCTTCGGCGGCCAACCGCGCGACATCGGCTTTCAGGCCGCCAATAATGGCAGTCTGCTCCGCGATTTTCGCATCTGCTTCGGCAATTCCAGCATCTGCGGCGGCAATCGCCTGGGCAATGCCCTCCATGTCGCGATGAGCAACCGATTCTTTATAGGCAAGTGTTTCGCTGGAAGACTGGAGCTTGCTCTGCTCGTTGCGACGCATGCTGAGCCGCTCGGACGCACTGAAGAGCGCCTTGCGTCGTTCTTCAAGTTCAGCCTCCTGCTCGGCGATTGCCGCCTCGATCGCGGCAGTAGCCTCACGTTTTTCCCGGAGCGCCTCGGTCATCTGATCGACATGCGACTGATGCGATTCAGCCTGTTGACCGAGATCGACGGCTTTCTGGGAGAGTTCGGCCTTGCGGGCAACCCCGTCCGACTGGATCGCCTCCAGACGGGCCTTGTCGTATTTCAGATTTTCAATGGTTGTCTTGAGCACCGCAATCCGCTTTTCGGAATCGGAAACCGCGCGCTCCTTCTCGTAGAGCTTCTGTTCAAGGGCAGCCAGCTCTTTTTCCCTTTCAACGATACCGACCCGCTCGGTTTCGAGCTGGTTTTCCGCGGCCGAGAGCTCCCCGCGTTTGACAGCATCAACCTCGCGAAACTGTTCAACTGCGGCCAGAACCCCGGCCAACCGTTCCGAGAGGCTCAGAAACTCGCGCCGGGCGATCCGGAGTTCAATATCTTTCAATTCTCCGATCAGCCGTTTGTACCGTTCAGCCTTCTTGACCTGACGATCGAGGCT
>JAAYUK010000249.1 GCA_012517735.1 Nitrospiraceae bacterium | reverse complement strand
GGTTTCTCTGGGTGCACATGCCGATTCCCCTGATTGTAGCCGCCAGAATTCTCTGGCATATTGATATCGCTTTCATTCCCCTGATTATCCTCGCGGCGCTTGTTGGCCAGTATGTCGGAGGGTGGCTCAGCAATCGCTGATGACTGCCCGGTCTCTTTTTGCAACATCGTGCTGCGCATCACCGCCCTCTCTTGACATGATTCTGCAACGTGCTACACTTGAGACAAGCATTCTGGTATCAACTCCCCTGACGGAAAGGTTCCTGCATCCTTGATGCATACAGCAATTCTCATGAAAGGAGAAAGAGGCATGAAGAAAACCTTACTAGCAGTATGCATGCTGGCGTCGCTGGTCATGCTGACGCAAGGCGCGTTTGCGGGTCATGACTCATTGTACAAAGATCCTGAATATGTCGGCTCCGAGACCTGCAAAAAGTGCCATAAGGTCGAGCATGACAGCTGGAAACTGACGTATCACAGCAAGCTGATCGGCATCAGGGAAGAGCGGATGCTGAAAGACGCGGTCGAGAAGTGGGAGACCGACGGATTCAATCCCGGTCCGACCAAAGGCAACGGAAACGGCAAGAAGTTCACTCGCGCTGATGTGCAGTATACGATCGGCTCGAAGTGGAAACAGCGGTATCTTGTGAAGAATGAAGACACCGGCGGGTATCAGTTTCTCGACAAGCAGTTCAACCGCATGAGCGGCAAATGGGAGGGGTACGGCCAGAAGCACGACTGGAATACCCAGTGCGGAACCTGCCATACCACTGGATACCGGATTCTCGAATACGATGCCAAGAATCCCAAGGCGCAGAAGACTTCGTTCAGCGAGACGAGCATCGGGTGCGAGGCCTGCCACGGACCGGGCGCGCAACATGTAAAGGCACCCAAGAAGGGAACCATGTTCAGCTTTGCCGGCAAGACTCCGCAGGAACAATCAAGAGTCTGCGGCTACTGCCATATTCGTCTGGAGAATGAAAACTACAAGACTGCCCAAGGGGGCTGGCGGGAGGACTTCCCGGCGCCGAAAGTCGGTGACAGTTTCAAGCCGTCCGATGACTGGACCAAATGGTATCCGGAGCATGTCATCATTCCGGGAGTGCAGAAGCATAATCCGTTTGACAAGGAGTATACCGGTGACCTGAAAGGACTCTTCATCGTAGACGAACAATCCAAGAAGAACGGCGTCTATGAAGAAGCAAAGCATCATCAGGAATATCAGGGCTTTATCCAGTCGAAGCACTACCAATCGGCCGGCATGAGCTGTCTGTCCTGCCATTCACCGCATGCCTCGAAAAAGGCGCCGATGAAAGAGGCTGCCAAGAGTTGCGCCGGCTGTCATGATGCATCGTACACGGTTGACAAGTATATGCCGGGAACCGGCAAGACTGCCGACAATCTGTTTGTGCGTTCGCATACCTTTATCAAGAACCAGGAACGCAAGGGACTCCCGACCGCAGCCGGAGTGCCGATTTTTTACAAATAATTTGCTTGCGCTGAATCCGTGCGCGTCGCAGGACCTGCATGGATTCAGCGTTTCTTGCCCCGCCTGAGAGTTCTGGCGTCAGCCCTTTACATGCGGTTGTTCGTGCAGTTATTCGGATACTATTCCTGTTGTTCACGAACATGAGCAGGTTTGCAGGCGTTTTTTTCAAGGAAATCCTCTGAGGAGAGCTGAAATGACAACTTTACCGGAGTCCCCTGTTTATCTGGACTCCAATGCAACCACGCCTCATGCCCCGAAAGTAATCGAAGCGATGCGTCCCTCCCTTGAGGAGCACTTTGGCAATCCGTCGAGTGCCTATTCGTATGGGATTGCCACGAAGGAAGCGGTGCTGAAGGCAATGCACTATCCCGAGGAGCGCGCACTGGGTGCCATCCGTTTTCCCACCGACCGACCGACTGCCTTTGAAGAAATCGATCGTGCCGTTGCCGTTGTCAGCACTGCGGTAAAGAAACAGCGGGAGCAAAAAACGTCGTTCTGAAACGGATTCTCTCATTGCTGCGCGAATCTCCTTGTCTATCAGACAGTTCCGGCTTTTTTTATGGTATAATTTCACAAGTTGGATGCAGTATTGATTGTATGGTGTGAATGTTTTTGCGCATGCATTGCAGGCATGAAATGTGTTTCC
>JAAYUK010000044.1 GCA_012517735.1 Nitrospiraceae bacterium | reverse complement strand
GGCGTACGGAAAGTGGTGCACAATGCTCATCAATTCGGTCATGGATTATCCTTTTTTTCTGTTTTGTACTGACCAGCGTGTTCTCTAGTATGAAAGAACTGCGGTAACCAGGCTGTGACAACAGGATTATTTCTGTATTACAAAGAGGTGGCGACAATTATTGCTCCGCGAATAATTCCGCCACTGGTTTTTGCTAGAGTAGAGGGATATATCGATCTCGAAGATAAAAGGGAGATGCCATGCCGGGAAAAGATCTGGTGCAACAGAAAACGGGGATATCGCGCCGCAATGTTTTGAGACTTCTGGGGGGAGGTACGATAGTTGCACTGTTACCAGGGCATATTGATACTGACATGATGCGATTTGATGCGGCCGGTGGCAAAAAGCTCATTTTTGTGGTCGGTGACGGAATGCCCCTGGGTGTGATCCGGGCCATGCATGAGGTCCGAACCCGCTTCTTTGGCGACAGAACAACCAATATCTATGCACGCATGGCGGATACCTCCACGGTGTTGGCATTCATGGGAACGGGGAGCCTTTCGAGCATTGTCTCCGACTCGGCACCTGCTTCTGCGGCCTGGTCGACGGGATCGAAGACAATGAATGGCATGCTTGCCGTACTGCCGGACGGCAGGCCGCTCACCACAATCATGGAGTTACTCAAACGCGAGGGGTATGGTACTGGCCTTGTCACGACAACGCGGGTAACGCATGCAACTCCCGCAGCATGGGTGTCCCACCAGATGCATCGTGACAGTGAGGAAGCCGTCGCGCTCGATTATCTTGCATTCCGGCCCGACGTACTCCTCGGCGGCGGCAGCAAGTTTTTCAATTCGGCACATCGGAGCGACAGGCGTGATCTTTTTGCTGAATTTGAGCAGGCAGGATACCATGTTGTCAAGAACCGGGCTGCCCTGATGGAGAGTAACGGACGATTGGGGACTCAGTCGCTGCTCGGCATTTTTTCGAAATCTCACATGAGCTATGCAATTGACCGCATAAACGACAAATCATTGGGAGCGGCCCAACCCAGTCTTCCCGAAATGACCGCTGCTGCACTCCGCGTGCTTTCGCGCAATCCGAAGGGATTCATTCTTCAGGTGGAGGCCGGACGCATCGATCACGCAAGTCATTCCAATGATGCATGGGCTGCTATCAACGATATGTATGAACTTGACCTGACACTCGGTGTCATTGATGAATATCTCGCGGGGAATCCTGATACCCTCGTGATCGTTGCATCGGATCATGGAAACTCCGGATGGGGCGTCAACGGTACCGGGCCGAATTATAATGATTCGACACTCGCCCTGAAGCAGTATCTGGGAATCAGATCGTCCTTTGAGGTCATGGGCAAATCCATGAAGGGGAAGGGTGCCGATGAAATCAGGATGCTATTTGAACGCGCAACCGGTGTGACGATCACTGCCGGGGAGGCGGAAAGTATCCATGCATCGATGCAGAGCGGATACGTTGCATATCCGGGAGATTTTCTGTACTATCCAGATGCGATGTTCGGCAGGATACTTGCGCACAGCGAGTATCCGAAAAATGCGGAAGGAGAATCGCTCGGTCCCGCCCGGCTCAGGCGGGGCAATGTCGGATTCACCTCAACCAATCACACGGCTGAAGACCAG
>JAAYUK010000248.1 GCA_012517735.1 Nitrospiraceae bacterium | reverse complement strand
TCATTTGAAGATGTCTCCGGCAAAAAGCGCCGGATGACGGTCGACATGATCATACTCTGTCCGGCTATCGTTCCGCACAGGGATGCTGGCGCTCTCGCCGGGATATTTGGCGTGACGACGGATGCATTCGGTTTTTTTTCCGAGCCGATGACGACGGACTTCCCTGCCTCCAGGGGGATCGTGTCTGCCGGTGCCTGCACCGGCCCGGTCGATATCAAAACCGCTCTGGAACAGGGCCGGGCTGCTGCTGCACGCGTCGTTGCCGGGCTGCCCGAAGGCGCGGAGCTGGAGGTTATGCCTTCCCGCACACAGGTCGATCCGGCGCGTTGTTCGGGGTGCATGCTCTGTGTCGGACTCTGCCCGGAACAGGCGATCGAGCCTGCTTCCGACCGGTCGGTGGTATCGGTGCGGGATCTGCTCTGCTCCGGCTGCGGTGTATGTATCGCCGCGTGTCCGGCGCATGCACTGCATGGATCCGAATGCTCCTCAGCAGCGTTGTCGGCCGAACTGAAAGGAACCCTTGAAAACAGCAAAGAATGAAGGAACGGCTTTTGAACCGCGGATTGTGGCGTTTCTCTGCGAATGGTGTTCCTATGCCGGCGCTGATCATGCCGGGATGCTGCATCAGGAGTATGCGTCCGGCGTGCATATCATCAAGGTTATGTGCAGTGGCCGCATTGAACCCATGCATGTCCTTGAAGCCTATAAAAATGGAGCCGACGGCGTTATAATACTTGCATGCCATCCCGGTGACTGCCACTACCGGAGCGGTAATCTGATCGCCCATAAGCGTTACCGAATGCTGTCGAGGGCGTTGCAGCAGGCGGGCATAGCCCCCGAGCGGTGCATGTTCGACTCCGTCTCGGCAACCGAGGGCAGGCGCTTTGCAGAGCTTGCGGATCGCTTTGCAGCGATACTGAAGAGGCTTGGACCTCTCTCCCCGAAGTGATTTATTTTTGCAGAGGAGGAAAACCCGTGGCTGTTGTCCTGATAGATGCAAAGGGCCTGAAATGTCCCCAGCCGACGATCCAGATGACGATCAAGGCGCTGAAGATGAAAAAGGGAGACATACTCGAGGTTGTCGCCGACTGCATGACGTTTGAAAATGATGTCAAGAACTGGTGCCGGCGGAACAACAGGCCTCTTCTCTGGCTCAATGATGAGGGCAACGGTGTGAAACGCTGCCAGGTACAGTTCTGACGAATTTTTGATCCTTATATGCAGGTCTCACGTTGTCATCCGCAGGAGGAGTGTTAAAAAAAAGCTGGATTCCGGGACCATGCGGTGAAGCAATGCGGGATCTCTTGAGCAATATATCAATGGGCCCGTTGCCCCGGGATGTGATCAAAGACTGTCAGGGGTGGTTAACGATATGACGCTGCTCCGAAAAGCCGTTCTTGCCGGTATGCTGCTCGTCTGCATGTGCTTGTCGTCTGCAGCCGCGTCGGAGACAATCGATATCGGCATGTCCGCCGCCTTCAAAGGGCCTACCGGGGGGCTCGGCATCGAGCTGTATCGCGGCTCGATGGCGTATATTCAGCGTGTCAATGAAACGGGCGGCATCAACGGCAAACGAATCCGGATCATCGCCTACGACGACGGATACAACCCGACGCCCGCCATCAACAATACCATCCAGCTGATCGACCGGGACAAGGTGTTTCTTCTGTTCGGCTATGTCGGCACGCCGACGGTTACCCGTGTCCTGCCGATATTGAAGAGCAACAGCGACAAGAATGTGTTCCTCTTTTTCCCCTTTACCGGAGCCCAGCCGCATCGTCAGCCTCCGTATGAAGAATATGTGTTCAATCTCCGGGCATCCTATCATCAGGAAACCGGCGGGCTGGTTGACAACTTTATCAAGATCGGCCGCAAAAAAATAGCGGTCTTCTACCAGGCGGATGCCTATGGCCGGAGTGGATGGAACGGGGTGCGGATCACGCTTGCCAAATACGGACTGAAGATTGCGGGTGAGGCCACCTACCGGAGAGGGACGAATTTCAGCGACAGCCTTGCCCAGCAGGTCACGATTTTGCGGAACTCGGGAGCGGATGCCGTTATTTCGATCGGCGCCTATGCCGCCTGTGCCGCGTTTATCCGTGACGCGCGCGATGCCGGCTGGGATGTGCCGATAGCGAACGTTTCCTTCGTCGGCAGCGAGTTTCTCATCAATCTGCTGCTTGACGCAGGGCAGCAGAACCGCCGCGACTATACCACCAATCTCATCAATTCGCAGGTCGTTCCGAGCTATGAGGACACCTCCCTGGCTGCGGTGCAGGAATATCGCGAGTATATGGATGCTTACAGCCAGCTGCCGCCGGTCCATCTGGTCGAGCCCGGATACAAACCGCTTCGCTACAGCTTTGTCAGTTTCGAAGGATTTCTCAATGCAAAACTGCTGGTCGAGATCCTCAAGAAGATGGCTCCTCATTTCGAAAAGAACCGGATCAAACCCGTGGTGGAGGGCATCCGCAATCTCGATATCGGCATCGACGCGCGGGTCACGTTCAGCAGTTCCCGTCATCAGGGAATCGACCGCGTCTATTACACCACCTATGGCAACGGAGGTTTTGTGCCGATCACGGACTGGAGCAGATGGCATAAATGATCATGTCAAAGCTCTTCAAAAAAACGCTCCTGATCATTATCGTCCTGTTTGCGGTCATCGCGCTCACCACGCTCATTTCGTCCGGCTGGAACTTGTACCACGATCTTACCGAAGAGTATAAAAGCAAGGGCACTGCGATTGCGAGCAGTATCGCGGGTTCGAGTGTGGAGACATTGCTGAACCGCGATGCCTCGACCGTTCAGGCCATGATCGACCAGTTTACCGAAATCATCGGCGTTTCCTATGTTTTCGTCGTTGATGCACAGGGCGAGATCATCTCGCATACCTTTATCCCGAACGTCCCGGATGAAATACTGAAGATCCAGACTTCCAAGAATGTTGCGCCGACCGATCTCCACATCAGGGGACGGGGGGATTTCATCGATATCTCCTCGCCGATCGTCGAAGGAGCGGTCGGGTATGTGCATGTCGGCATGGACAAAGGCATTATCATGTCCCAGCTTCAGGCCGCCATGATCCGTCAGATCTATCTGCTCTCCCTGATATTCATCGTCAGCGTCGCCGCTGCCTATGTCTTTGTGAACCGGGTATCGCAGCCGCTCAATAAATTGACCGAATACTCCCGCAAACTGGCGCAACACGATTTTACGGCTCAGGTCGAAATACGCTCGAAAGATGAGGTGGGGCTTCTGGCGGATACCATGCAGTCCATGGCGATTGAGCTGTCGGAGGTTTTTGAGCGCTATGAACTTGCGCTGAAGGATGCGATCATCGAGCTCCAGAATACGCTCGCCTACCTGACGACCGTTATCGATCATATGGCTGACGGGCTGCTGGTGAGCGACATCGACGGTATCATTACGCATGTCAATCCCGCGTTGTCGTCCATGTTCGGCATGCGGGAGAGCGATCTGATGGGAAAAAGCTGCCGGGAAGTGTTCGGCGACGATCTCGCAGAAATCATTCAGCAGAGCAGGCGTAACCCTGAGGCGGTCTATACAACGGAAATCGGACTTGCCGGGGGGCGGGTCGGCAAGGCGGTCGCCACCGGCATCCAGCACGGATATTTTCCGCTCGAAGGGACCGAAAAAGGCATCGGCTCGGTTATCCTGATCCGGGACATCACGTCGGAGAAGGAGGTCGATCGCATGAAGACCGACTTCATCTCGACCGTGTCGCATGAGCTGCGCACGCCGTTGACATCAGTCAAGGGATTCACCGAAATCATCAAAAAGAAACTCGAGGAAGACATTTTGAAGCTTGTTGTCGCCCATGACCGGAAATCGGAGCGGGCGATCAAACGGGTTCGCGATAACATCAATATCATCCTCTCCGAAAGTGAGCGTCTGACAACGCTCATCGACGATCTTCTCGACATTGCCAAGCTCGAATCCGGCAAGGTTGTCTGGAAGATGGAGCGGATCAGTATCAACGAAGTCATCAGCCGGGCGCATGATGCCACCTCTGCGCTCTTTGACAAGAAAGGGCTTGTCTTTATCAGGCGGATCGATGAATCGCTGCCGGAGTTCATCGGAGACCGCGACAAGCTGATCCAGGTGGTTATCAATCTGCTCGCCAATGCCGTGAAGTTTACGCCGGCGGGAACGGTTACCTGTTCCGCTGTCCGCCGGAATGGGGAACTGCTGGTCAGTGTTATTGACTCGGGCATCGGTATCGCTGAAGGAGATCGGGCCAGTATTTTCGAAAAATTCAAGCAGGCCGGCGATACCCTGACCGACAAGCCGCGGGGAACCGGTCTCGGACTGCCGATTTGCAAACAGATCATTGAGCACCACGGCGGGCGCATCTGGGTTGAAAGTGAGACGGGGAAAGGAAGCATTTTTTCCTTTACCCTGCCGTTGTCCATTGCCTCACCTGTTGAGGCGGCAGCAAGTATGCGGTAAGGAGACATGACCGACATGCCGAAAGTGCTTATCGTAGAGGATGAACCGTTGATACGTCTGCTGCTGGAGCAGACACTGGAAGGATTCGAAGACCATGGTGTCGAGGTGCTCACGGTCGACAACGGTTTGGATGCCGTCGAAATGATCAGGGCTGAGCGTCCCGCGCTTGTCCTTCTGGATGTCATGATGCCGAAGATGAACGGATTCGAAGTATGCAGCTTCGTGAAGCAGCAGCTCCACATGAACGATGTCTACATTATCATGCTGACGTCAAAGGGACAGGAGCAGGACAAGCTGAAGGCGATAGAGGCGGGAACGGATGAATACATTACGAAGCCGTTCAGTATCCAGGAAGTTGCCGACCGGGTTGCGGCAGCACTCAAGATCAGGATATAGGCTGGTGAGGTGGAAACCCGGCATGACGGATGAATACAGCAATGAAACTGAGCGCTCTGTCCCGAACGATTTTTGATGCAGGAGACGCTCCCGCAGCGGTCGTGCGACAGGACGGCATGCTGCTTCTGGTCAATCATGCCTTTGCGGAACTTTCCGGCTGGAAGAAACGGCACCTGGAAGCCGTGCGGAATCTCGACTGCTTCATCCCGGCAGAAATGGTGAGGAAGCTGGTTGCGACAAGGGCTATCCCTCTGCCGAAATCGCGCGGCAAGGCGCAAGCGGATGCCGGCATCGAGATCGTATTTTCCGATCGTGCACAAAAGACGTTTCACTTGCGGGCCATGGTATCGCGACTGCCCGGCACACACTTCCGCCTGGTGATCCTGCGGCCGATGCATGCAAAGCGCGCGGAAACGACGGAGCGGGATCGACGGCAGTTCCGTTCATTTTTCGAGCAGAACGACGCTGCCATCTTGGTCTTTGAACCACAGGACTGCACTGTTGTCGACGCAAATCTTGCCGCTTCATCGCTTTTTGGCTGTTCCCGCGAAGAACTTGTTGCACGAGGGCTGGAGCTCTTTGCTGAGCCGAATGAGCTCGATAATCTGCGCAGGATCATCTGTTCCGTTCCCTCGGCCGAACAGTCCTATGTCATGACGTATCTCAAACAGGACAGGACGAAGAGTATCCTCCGGTTTCATGCAAACGTCATCCGGATGAACGGCGGTGAGCTCGTCTATTGCTCGTTCAAGGATATCGGTGAGGAGATCCGGCTCAGGGAAGAGTTGCGTTTCCGCCAGGCTCAGCTTATCCACGCCAATAAAATGGGTGCGCTCGGCATGCTTGTCTCGAGCGTTGCCCACGAGATCAACAATCCCAATAACTTCATCATGCACAATATCCAGATCATCACGGAGGTCTGGAAGGACGTCTTGCCGATCCTCCGCGACTATTATCAGGAACATGGTGATTACTACCTTGGCGGGATTCCTTTGTCGGAGTTTGAAGAGGTCATACCGCGGCTGGTATACGGCATCAGGGATGGTTCGGAACGCATCAACCGCATCGTGGCGAATCTCCGGGAGTACGTCAGAAGCGACCGCGCCAGAATCGACAGCCGCGTTGACCTTGGCAAGGTTGTCATGAATGCGGTTGCGCTGATGCAATCCGAGGTTGCGCGGCATACCGCCTCATTCCAGGTGATGTGCGCCGAGGGGCTGCCCTGTATCCGCGGCAGTGCCCAGAAGCTTGAGCAGGTGGTCATCAACCTTCTGATGAACGCCCTGCAGTCGCTCGCGGACAGAAGCCGCGGGGTCAATGTCGTGGTGACGCATGAAGCTGATACCGACGAGATTCTTTTGATGGTCAGGGATGAAGGCGTCGGGATGTCGGAGCAGGTTCAGGCAAAAATCCTTGAGCCGTTTTTTTCGACAAAACTGGAACGGGGTGGAACCGGACTCGGCTTGTATATTTCCCACTCGATCATTTGTGAACATAAGGGAAGCATGCATTTTACGTCGGCCCCCGGCAAGGGTACGACGGTGACCGTAAGGATTCCGGCAGCATCCGTGAGGGGAGTGAGCGAATGAAGGCAGCTAACAGTTTACCGCTTCCGGTATTGCTGGTCGATGATGAAGATCAGATTCTGCTGAGCGCCGGAACGCTGCTTCGCGCGTCCGGCATCAGCAATGTTCTGACGCTGAATGATTCCGGTGCCGTCATGCCGCTGCTTGCCGAGCAGGACGTCGGCGTCGTTGTTCTCGATATCGGCATGCCGGGCCGTTCCGGATGCGATTTGCTGGTGGATATAGCGCGGGAATATCCGCATATCCCGGTCATCTTCATGACGGCGATGAACGATCTGGAGACTGCGGTTTTGTGCATGCGCAGCGGGGCATTCGACTATCTGCTGAAACCGGTCGAAAAAAGCAGATTGGTAACGGCGGTGCGGCGGGCGCTTGAACTGCGCATGCTCCAGTCCGAGCTGATCTCGCTGAAGGACCGTTTTCTGAGCGATGAACTTGAAAATACGTCGGCATTTGCCGGGATTATTACCAAGAACAAGAAAATGCGGGCCATTTTCCAGTATGTCGAGGTCATTGCCGGCACGCATCAGCCGGTTCTCATTACCGGAGAGACCGGGGTCGGCAAGGAGCTGATCGCACGATCGATCCATCTGGCAAGTGGACTGTCGGGTGCTTTTGTGGCGGTCAACAGTGCCGGTCTTGATGACACCATGTTTTCGGATGCCCTGTTCGGTCACAAAAAAGGCGCGTTTACAGGTGCAGATACTGCCAGGGAAGGCATTATCGCACAGGCGGCGGGAGGCACCCTGTTTCTGGATGAAATCGGCGATATGCTCGAGTCGTCCCAGGTAAAACTCCTTCGCCTTCTTCAGGAGCGAACCTATCATCCGCTCGGGTCCGATGCGCCCCGCCAGAGCGATGCCCGAATACTGGTCGCGACAAACAGGGACATTCACGCGATGATCCGCTCGGGACAGTTCAGGAACGATCTCTATTACCGGCTTCGCGCCCATCATATTCACATACCGCCGCTGAGAGAGCGGTCCGAAGATATTCCATTGCTGCTGCAGCACTTTCTTGATCTGTCGGCAGGATCGTTGAAGAAGAAAACTCCCCAATTCCCGCCGGAGCTGATTGCGTTGTTGCAGGGGTATCGATTCCCGGGCAATGTGAGGGAATTGCAACTTATGGTTTTTGACGCCGTGGCGCAGAGCAGGGGCGGGGTGATTTCCCTGAAGAGTTTTCGTGAGGCGATCGGTGAAGAGCGCATTATCGGGAACCAGCGTCAGAGACAGCATGACCACGCGGGGAGCGCTCTGCAGAGCAGTTCCGGGGAGTTGCCGACCCTGAAGGAAGCGGAAGAATTTCTGATTCAGGAAACGCTGAGGCGGGCGAAGGGAAATCAGGGCATTGCCGCATCGATGCTCGGTATTTCGCGGCAGGCTCTGAACAAACGGTTGTCGAGAAAAAAAAGCGGATGACCGGATCATTCATGCCCTCGAATTGGCACAATCCGGCTGAATAAGCCGCTTCGCTTAACCACCGTCCTGGAAAAACTTTCAAAATGGTGCGGGATCTGCTTGCCGGACGGCATCCAGCCGTCCCCCGAGGTATTCGTCTCGCACATACATCCTGTAAGTGCCGCTTCGCCGAATAAATCCGCTCTGTTGCCGGGCCAGCCGGGCTCGGAGTACTTTCGGTCGAATCCAATGACATTTGGTGGTGAATCCTGTATGTACCCCCCCTGCGACATTGATTGCATGCGACGTTTATTGCTAAATATTAAAAAAACCTTGCAAATCAACATATTTTCGGCATAATTCCCTGTGTCTGTCAAAATATGTCCACAAAAAAAGTCTCTGGGATCAGACCATATGATTAGTATAACTATTTGAAATACATCAGGACTGTTCGTTTGTCGCAGGTGGAATCATTCATGCTAAAGATATTTCCGGAAGTGTGAATTCTTCTTATCCAAGGAGGCAAGCATGGATGTATCGAGACGCGACTTCCT
>JAAYUK010000247.1 GCA_012517735.1 Nitrospiraceae bacterium | reverse complement strand
GCTGAGGTTGAACGCCTTCTCGGTCTCGGTGAGCGTCTCGGCAAGGGAATTCTGGAACATCCGGTCGACAGCCTGAGAGACAGCCGCCGCGAGCGACGGATTCGTGATGCCGATCATATAGAAGCCGACCGAGTCTGCCCGTTGCGGAAGCGTTTTCTTGACCGTTTCGTTCAGGTACTCCCAGTGAAAGAAAAACTGCGTCTCATCGGTTCCCTTGTCCCTGCCGGAATAGATTCCCTTCAGGACGAAGTCCCAGTTGCCCGGAAAGATCGTTCCCTTCAAGGTAATGGTATCACCGATCTTCCAGCCATACTTTTCGGCGAGCTTGCGGCCGGCTACCGCCGCCTTGCGGTCGCGGAGAACCGCTGAGAGCTGATCGGACGGAAGTCTGAACTCAGGGTAGAGTTCGAGATAGGTTCTCGGATCGACCGCAAAGTTCGCAAAGAAATTCTTCTCTTCAATATAGACCCCGCCGAACCAGTTGCCCCACGAAACCATTTTGACGCCGTCGACCTGCCTGATTTTTTCCTTGTAGGACATGGGCAGCGGAAAGACGAGCGAAATCGAGTTCCGGGTCACAAGACGGCTTGCGGACGCTGCATCAACTCCCGCATACCATGCCCCGATCATGGTTCTCAGCAGGCCGAATGCGAGAATGGCAATGCAGATGCCCAGTACGGTCAGCGCCGTCCGGAGCCTGTGGCGGAAGGCATTTCTAACGAGCAGTCTGAGCAGATACATTGTTCAGAAATCCCTTCTCGAGATGCAGCACCGAGCGGGCATGTTCAGCGGCGCGTGGATCGTGGGTCACCATGATGATCGTCTTGCCCGATTCACGGTTCAAGCGGTCCATCAGCGCCAGGATATCTTCTGCAGATTTCCGGTCGAGATCGCCGGTCGGCTCGTCAGCGACCAGAATGGTCGGATCGGCCACGATCGCGCGCGCGATCGCCACCCGCTGCTGCTGGCCGCCCGAGAGCTGCGAAGGATAGTGGTCCATGCGATCGGCAAGATTCACCACTTCGAGCGCCATCTCCACATGCTCACGCCGCTGCTGCTTCGAGAGTCCGGTCAGCAGGAGCGGCAGTTCGACATTGTCGAATGCAGAGAGAACCGGTATCAGGTTGTAGAACTGGAAAATGAACCCGACATGGGTTGCGCGCCAGCGCGCAAGGTCGGTCTCGGAAAGGGTCGTGATATCGACCCCTTCGATGGTGATGCTGCCGCTGTCAACGGCGTCGATCCCTGCAATCAGGTTCAGCAGCGTACTCTTGCCGGAACCGGAAGGCCCCATCAGCGCAAGATACTCGCCCTCGGCAATCGCAAAGGTGATATCCTCGAGCACCGGAACAATCTGGCTGCCGCGGCGGTAGGCCTTTGAAACATGCTGAATCGAGACGATCGGCTCGGCCATGCCCGTCACTACTTTTCGTCCGTTGCAATACGCACGCCGTTGCGGATCGAGTCAGTCGGTTTCGCCACGATCTTCTCGCCTGCCTTCAGCCCCGACACCACCTCGACATAGTCGCCAAGCTGCGGCCCGAGAGTCACAACAGCTTCGACGGCACGGTTATCGCGGACAAGATAAACCAGCTTTCGATCACCGCGCGTGACAATCGAAGCCGGCTTCACCACGGTTCGCGCCGAAGCTTCGTCAGAGGTGGCTTCTCGCTGCAGAAATGCGACCTTCGCGCTCATCTCAGGCAGCACACGGGAGTCTGTCTCGACAAATCGCACCTTCACCATTACCGAAGCCTTGGTGCGGTCAGCCGTCGGCACGATCATGTGCACCGCTCCGCGAAAGCGTTTCTCCGGGAGCGCATCGAGCAGGATTTCGCAGGGTTGTCCGATCTTCACTTTTCCGATATTCGACTCCGAGACATCCACTTCGACCTGAAGCGATCCCATATCGGCAATGGTCACCACCGCAGCCTTCGCACTGGTCGCGGCACTGAGCGGTGAGACGATGTCGCCGATATCGGCATTCTTCGTCAGCACCACCGCATCGAACGGCGCACGCAGCAGTGAGTAATCGACCGACACGCGGGCTGACTGCAGACCTGCCTTTGCAGCCGCCACATTCGCGACAGCCTTCTTGTACCGGGCTTCGGCGGCGTCCGCATCGGACCTGGCGATATACTCTTTTTTGACCAGCTCCTGAGCCCTTCGATAATTGAGCATTGCATCAGCCAGTTCTGCCTGGGCCTGCTCAACATTTGCCGACGCCTGGCTTTGGGAGGCAATCGCATCATCGGCCTCGAGCCGGGCAATGATCTCACCCTTTTTGATGCGGCTCCCCTCCTCGACCTTCAGTTCGACCAGACGGCCGGTAATCTTGGCAGCTACCGCAGCCTTCCGCTGGGCAACGACATAGCCGCTGGCATTCAGGGACGTAAAGGTCTGTGTCGGGTAGAGCTGTGTAACCGTCACCACTTCGGTCTTGACTGCGGGCGAAAGAACGCCGCTGAACAGCAGCACCGCAACGAGCAGCGCAGCTGCACCGGCAATCAAAAAAATCCTTTTCTTTCCCGCGGGCTTTTTCCCGGATAACGCCGGGGACGATTTATCAATCTTCAGTTTCGAAAGGTCTGTTGCCATTTCCTCTCCTGTGCAACAAGCAGATGTGCTCTTTCATAGGAACTTTCACAACTTCGCCTATTATACCGAAAATTGCCGTTAGCCGGTGGGAGGAGGGCAACCGGGAGTATCGTGTGTGCTATGGTTCTAAACAGTACTCGACCCGCGGGACGGCTGGCAGAAGAAGTTATTTATCTCGAAAGTCAATCTTTCCGCCGGTCAGGAGAAAAGATAATCGCCAGAGTTCTGATGGCCCCAATGGCAAGGAGCAGGCCAGCCAACGCTCCGATTTCGGCTGGACTGATCTTGTGCTGGTAGATGCCGATCATGATCTCGCGCAGAATGAACACGAGTGCGGCGTCGGTGATAAAGGTGATCTTCAGGCGGTGATATTCGAAGTAGTCGATCACACTTCTCAGCAGTTCGACAACGACAAACATCGAGAGAATGTTGGTCACCATCATGTCGAAGCCCGTCGAAAGCGGCGTACTACCAAGGATATGACCGAAATCAACAAACAGGCGCACCATGCCGAGCAGCAGCGTAATGATGACAACGGGGATGAGCAGCTTGACGATCAGATCAGCAATTTTCTTGAACCATTCCATACCTCAACAATACATGCGGGCTTATTACGAAGATGTTACAGAGAGGTGAACGGAAGATGAAATATGCTTGAAGGCTTACGGCTCGATCAGCACCACCTGCAGGTCCATTACATTCGTGCCCGTCGGACCGGTAATGATCAGATCATCAAGCGGCTTGAAGAAGTGGTATGAATCGTTGTTCCCAAGATAGGCGGCGGCATCAAGCCCCG
>JAAYUK010000246.1 GCA_012517735.1 Nitrospiraceae bacterium | reverse complement strand
GTTTCAATCCCGCGAACGGTCTGTAAGGAAGCTATCTTATACACAAGATCAGAATCGCCATAGAACAGACCGAGTTTCAATCCCGCGAACGGTCTGTAAGGAAGCTATCAGCTTGATTTTCAAGCAGGATTCGGTCAAAGCGCTGCATCTTAAACTTCCTGCGAAACGCCACTTTGTCCTTATTATACAAGATGTTTTACCTCCATCGACAAGTTTCTTCGAAAACCGCGCTTTTTTTCGCTCCAAAAACCTCGCGACCGGAGCCTTTTGAAATATATTTCACTGCATTGCAATGAGTTAGCTCAATGAATGTGTTCGCAAATCATTTCCTCTTTTTGCAGGAAGAAACGATCTTCGAAAATCACAAAACGGCATCGCGACAGCAGAGTCCATAAGGCATTGATAAACAGCTTAAATTATCCTGCAGGTGGCATAGCATTGCCGGTGACTTCGCAAATCGATTACGAACACCCCCATATTTTCATGGTTTGCGAATCTGGGTGCCTTATTCAGAGTTTTCTCCTCAGACACAACTGCCTGATTTCCCTGATTATGCCAATCCGCTGACACTTCGCAAACCTCACTGACACTCAGACTATCTTAACCATCTGTTTTTCCGGTTTAAAGAGGCCTTCTCTTTCTATGGTCTCCACGCAGGCTCGACAGAGCGTATAATAAAGCACAATATCCTCCTTTTTATGGATTTCCCTGCGAATCGAACTCTTCATGCTGTTCAGCTGCCGTTTTGTTACAAAGCACTCAAAGACACTGTAGTTCGCACGGCTACCGCAGGCAGAGAGAATGTCACTCACTCTGCCCCGGCGCCGATCATCTTTTATGTCGTATGCGACGACAACATAATACTTTGCCGGCATTCTCAATCTCCTTTGTTACCATTTTGCGCAATATGGCCGGTATTCAGTTGACTTGCCGGTGAGATAGTCGGCAAGAGCCGTCGACTGATTCCTGATGATGAACGACAGGCGTGTCTCGCTGCCTCTGAATGTTTCCACCGTATTGAGCCGCTCCAGCACGCGTTCCGCAACCCTCCTGCGTGTCTCAGTTTCAAGCATCCCCTTTTCTATTTTGAGTTCCTCGCCTTTGGTGATGAGCGGAAATACCGCCCTGTCCACAGCCTGCTGCCGGAACTCTTCCACCATGTCGAACACGAGCGTCGGCTTGCCGGGCTGCTCAGTATGAAGATAGCTTATGTGCGGGTTGAGACCCGCGGCTGATACCGCCTGCCAGACCCGCGAGTAGAGAATGCCGTATCCGTAGTTGAGCACGGAGTTGACGAGGTC
This sequence comes from Nitrospiraceae bacterium, assembly GCA_012517735.1. Classification (GTDB taxonomy): domain Bacteria; phylum Nitrospirota; class Thermodesulfovibrionia; order Thermodesulfovibrionales; family Dissulfurispiraceae; genus JAAYUK01. The sequence continues at coordinate 16,917 of JAAYUK010000246.1, read as the reverse complement.
GGTGGCGCCTTTCCTGACACGCCCTTCGAATTCGATGTCGTCGTTGAGCAGCTTTTCGACAAGCTCCCAGTATGCGCTTGAGGCCCTCCCTTCGATGGAAAGGAGCCTGCCGCGCAAGGTTTCAATGTCCGGCGCTTCCACCGTGTGCGCCTCTTTGGCAAGCTGACTGATAAGTCCGATACGCTCCGAAAAGCTGTTTGCATAATCTTCGTCGCAATGCTTGCGGTACTTGTGCCAATACTTCACCAGATTGGCCTGATTGCGAATCTTGCCGGCAACCACGCTTCGCGCCACGACCATTGCCTTGCCGTTTTCGAAGGCCCGGAGCTGCGCCAGTCCGATCGCGGCCGATGGAGCATCATACGCGGCGAGACGGGCATAGGGCTGCCCGTCGAAATTCATGAAAAAAATCGGCACGTCCTGCTCCGCGCAGTGGCGAATGACGCTGCTGGAAAGAGTCACCCCGTCGGCAAGAACGGTAATGTTCTTCAGGTTGAGCAGCGGCGCCTCGTATTTCTTGACACCGCCCTTCATGACCGTGACCCCTTTTTTGGTCTTTCCAAGAAAAACGCCGGGAGTCGTTACCAACAACTCAAAGCCCTCTGATTCAAGCTTCTGGTACTGCCGTTTTTTCTTCCGGACGGGATCGCGCAACGGTTCCGTCAACACGTTATTACAGCGGCGCCGTCTTTTTCTGCAGTGAGCGACAATCTCATGCTCGGCGCGGCGCGCATAGAGGGAATGTTTCTGGGACAGAAACGGTATTCCTCTGAGCAGTGCCGCAGCATCGGCTTTGGTTCTTACCAGGCCCGATCCGTATGCTTCGTCAAGCCGGTCTTTCAGACAGTCTATGACCCATTCATCCAGTTCTTCCAGAACCTGCTGCGAGATGCACTGTCCGTAGTAGCGCTCAATACCGGCAAGTGTATCGAAGAGTCCTTTCAGCGAAGCTCCTTCGTGAAACACGATTGCCTGTGCGATACGCTCCCTGATTTCTTCCTTCTTTTTTTCACTGAGCGTTCTGTCCATCCCCCGGAAGGTGATGCCGAGAAACTCGAAGCCTTCATTGACATTTCGCACGTTCGCGTCTGCATTGAGCTTGAGCCGCAGACGGCGGGTAAGGAAGTGACCTGCCTCCTCGAACGCGCGTCTTGCTTCGGATTCGGTCTCGCTGAGGACGATGAAGTCATCGGCATACCGTATATAACCGAAGCGCTTCAGGGTCATGAAAAGATCGAAAGGATGAAGATAGAGATTGGCCAGCAGCGGCGATATGACGCCTCCCTGCGGAATTCCTGTTTCATGGGCTTCCAGCTTCCGTTCTGATCAACACGCCCCATCTTCACCCAGAGCGAAACAAGCCGGACCAAATCGCGTTCGGCGAATGTCCCGGAGAGCATTTCAAGCAGCAGGGCGTGATCTACCGTGTCAAAATAGTTGTCGATGTCGCATACCGTTGCCCACTGCCGTTTCTCCGTTACTATCAGATGCGATGCCCTCGCTATCGCCCGTTCGGTGCCTTTTCCGGGGCGGTATGCGTAACTTACATCGAGAAACTGTTTTTCGAGCAGCGGTTCCATCAGATCTTTGACAGCGCACTGCACTATCTTGTCCTTTATCGTCGGAAGACTCAGACAGCGATGCTCGCCGTCGTCTTTCGGAACCTTAATCTCCTGATACGGCTCAGGGATATAATGTCCGGAAGAGAGTTGTTCGGCGAGCGAATTGATATTACTGTTGAGTCCGTCTTCAAACATCTCCACTGAAACTCTGTCGATCCCTCCGGCCGAGCCCTTTGTTTTGATTTTTTCCCATGCCTGCAGCAGTACCTGTTGTGAGCAAAGCTGCTCGTAAAGCCCTTCGTGCATTGCGTAGCGCCCTCACCTTCATCTGAAATAGAAGCAGGCAGCACCCGATTTCCGCACGGCAACCTGCATGCATCCCGCGAACGGTCACGTTATACAGGTGTTGTATCCGTAATTGTCAAAGAACCGCCTGCTGCAAAAAGCCTAGTGATGAACGCCCCTGCGCTTCATATGATACTTTCCGAGTCCGAACGCCGTCGCCTTTCCGGCATGCAGCACTTCCCCGGCTAGCAGGAGGGGGAGAAAGGGCGTCAGGTCGCCGGCATAGGTCACGGTTCCGACGAGGCCGCCCAGTTTCATGGAGGTCTGCTGCCGGGAGGAGTATCGCTTCCAGTCGCGCCACTGAAGGGTCGATGACGTAACCGCAACGCCATCGGCTTCAGAAGCAAGCCGCACGTCGGCCAGCGGCGCTCCGCAATGAAAATGCGCCAGCAGGGCGATACGCTCCGCAAGACTCCGGACAAGCAGGGGAAACGGCAGGTCAGTGACGAGGCTGTCATTCTGCTTTACACGAACCGGCGTTTCGAATGTGAGCGTCACCGAATCGGCCCCGCCTCGCGGACGAGCCGAAAAGGTGATAGGCGGAAAACCCGACGCGCCTGTCATGCGGCCCGCCTGAAAGAGCATCTGCTCATCGGCGCCGGCGCCGCAGGCAACTGACGCAACCGTAAAAGGCGTCGGGGTTCCCCTGCCCGTTCCGTATTGCGAAAGCGCAAGGACAATGGACGGCAGCCATGCCGCGGCCCTGCCGACAAGCAGCAGATCGAAGCGGAGCAGATCGCCCGTCTCATACCAGTCGCGGTCGTCATCAGCTGGCTCGATGACATACGGATTCGGGGCATTCCGGTATTTTCTCGCAAGCGCATGGCCTTCGGCGACCGGCGACTCCATGACGACGCAATAGACGCACTGCGCGGCGATCATGCAGCCATCGCAGGTCTCCGCCTTCGCGGCACAGAAGGTGCGGCGGAGCGCATGGCCGAGTATGCCGCGAAGCGCGGAGCCCTTGTACTGGGGCATGTGGAAACGCTTCGACGCCCTGAGCGCAAGCCGATACCGCTGAACCGACAGATGCGTCAGCGCTGTCGCGAGATTGCTCATGAAAGCATCCGGCATTGCGCTACTCCGCGCTGTGGTCATAAACGACCATGATGCCTTCAGGATTCTGCGCGCTCCTGAGTGCAGGAGTCCGGTACATGAGCTTTCTCACTCTGCCGTGCAGGGCATGCGCTATACCGAGGTAGAGCCAGACGGGGCCGCCGCCTGTAAGGACGACAGTGTTGCCTTCGCCCGCCAGCGATTTTGCCTCTGCCTCGTATGCCTTGAGGTTTGCCAGCTTCGCCGTGCCGGTCTCGCCGTAAAGAGTGCTGATGTCTATCGTGATTATTTCATCCATGACTGCATGCGCTCCTTTAATGAAAGCAGGTCAGAGCCGTCCACAATCTCAATGCCCATGGACGCCGCACGCTTGCGCGTGTTGCCCGCTGGGATGATTTCTGACGTCGCAAGCATTCTCTTTCCGAAAATGCCGGCAGCGTCCCCGCCGACGGAGTCAATTTCATACAATATGCGCGAAAGACCGCCTGACACGGGAGCCGACTGGGCGCCCGTTTTGCAGGAGATGACGTACAGCCGGTTGTTCCTGATGCAGAGCACGTCAAATTCATTAGTCTGCGCGTCGGTCTCGTCCCAGTAGCCGAAAACCTGGAGCATGACCTCGTCGAAACCGGCCTGTACCGCCGAACTGCATACGTGTTCTTCGAGCCACTTTCCGCTGAGAAACTCCCTGACCCCGGCAGATGCCGCGTGATATTTTCTGTCGCCCGCATGACGGAGCAGGCCGCCCTGCGACAGACGTTCAAAAAGCTTTTTCAAAGCAGCATTGCCAGATATGGTAATCGTCCCCGCATGAGGGCCTTCTTTTGCATAGCCCTTTATGACAGCTCCGTTCAAATGGCGCGCAAGTCCCGGTGTTTCGGCCATAGCCGCCACAATGTCGCGTACCGCAGCGCTACGGGTCGTGATGTCCGGCGCTCCCGCATGGCTCTTTATGGTAAAGCCGTGCGCGGCAAGATAGGTCGCTATGGGCAGGGTCACGCGAATCGGTGTGCGGCCGGTTGCAGCGCCGAAGCCGATGATTTCATCGCCCTCCGTGTTCACATAATATGCCCTGAATCCATGCGAGGCGGCGGCCTGCATCAGGGATAGAGCGCTTATTTTCGTGCCTCCCGTGATGTTTGCGGAGATTTCGGCTCCGCGGTTCCCTGCGATAATCGCACTGACCGCCTGAATCACACTCTCACTGTCGAAGGGGTCAATCGGGGGCGTGTTATCGATCCCGATTCCGAGTCCCTTGATCGCCTTCGCAAGCCGCGAGGCCTTGGCCTGCATTTTCTGCGACCAGAGCATCGCAACGCTCTGCGGCCTGAACTGGAGGATCGTCGTGAGGTTCGGAACCGGCTGGTCGGAAACCAGGCAGATATGAATGTGTTTCATCATGAAATCCCCTCCGCTGCGCGTCTGTCGCTCATGAATATTGGCCTGCCGTCGCGTTCCTCCGTCGGATCCTTGATCAGGCCGTCCCGGGTGCCTACGATATAAATCGAGGATATCCCTTCTTCCTCGGCTGCCTGAAACGCTCCGATGGAGATGGCCGTTTTCCCGCCGGTGGTATCGACAAAGATGCGCTCACGGGCGACTCCGCGCGCCAGAAGCGTACGGATGTGGCGGCGCGTTATCGCTTTCGCCAGTTCCGGAGCATCGGGATCGCTCAGCATGAGCGCGTCATCCCGCAGTTCGTCTTCCGAGGGCATGAAGGCGCAGCGGCTTTTATGGCGGCTCATGATGGCAAGGGCATCTTTTTTCGACCTTTCCGTATAGAGGAGACAGACAATCTCCGGTTTGAGATGATGAATGATCCACTCCGGCTGCTCAGTTCTGCTGACCGGTATGATGACGGCCTGCACCTGCTGGTGCGGCACCTCGAATGCCTCGCCGGTACTCTCGAATCTCGCGCCCTTCAGCGAGCGGCTCAGCCGCCTCCACGCGCCACGGATGACCTTCCACTGCATGATGCCGTACAGAACGACCGCAATCTCAACCGTCGTCTTCAGGGACTCCCACAGCAGGTCGACATGGTGGAGTTTCTTCAGCGTCTTGCCGAAAGCCTCGTCGTGCGGCAGCAGAAAGTAGAGGGCAGCCATGATAAGCGCCGCGGCAACTATCAGGGCAAGTATTTTTGGCGTGCTGAGCTGTAAAATCGAACTGTGGGAACCCATGCAATCACCTCTCCGAACTGTTTGTATAAACGACATCGTATGCGCGTACCTTCTTTGACGTGGTGCTCACATACTGAAAACGCCTGCCCGAAGCCAGCGTCGCCATGGCGGCGGCGATGCTGGTGGTCTTCTGGCCGCCGGTGATATCGATGATGACGTCCTGCGGCTGAAAGCCGTCCGCTTTCGCGCGGAGATACAGAGCCTCCGTCATATCGAAAACGTCGTGAATATTCTCAAAGTCGACGCCCTCCGTGCTTTCGGGAAGTACAACAACAGCAAGGTGCGGCCAGCGTGAGGAGATGAGCCGGCGAAACAGCGGCAACGCCGGCGCGCTGCCCTTTTCGCCGCAGGAAACGAAAATATAGAGATGCGTAAGCGTATCGCTGTGGTAGTCGACAGCAAGCAGCGGCATTTCCCACGGGTGGGGTCGCGACGCCGACCCGACGTCGCCCCGCTCGATAAGCCGCTCCGTTTCTTCTTCGCGCCCCCATATGCTGCTCAGAAAAATACCGAGCGCCTTCTTATGGCCGGGAGGCTCCTGCACCACATCAAGCTCCCGGCGCCGGCAAAGCGCCCTGCGGAACATCACCCCCATGCCCACAAGCAGGCAAAGCGCCCCCGCAGTTTTCCAGAGTCCGCTGCTCTGCCCCTGAAACAGTTCCGCGACGCCGTCCGGAAGCCAGCCCGCCGCCACAAAGAATACCGCAACCCAGGCGAGCGACAGCAACAGACTCCGCCAGGTGCCGTCCTGCGAGCCGAATATCGTCCGCAGAACGCCCGCCGTTGCACGGGCTCGGAGATGCGCGCTGATCGGCTTGCTCATCTGGCCCTGCACCGACTGCCCGACAATCCCTTTATGTCCGAGTTCACCGGTTCCCCTATTCTGAATCATACAGCTTCAATCTTCCCCGGCCGTTTTTCGCCAACACGAACTCGTTTTCCCTCGGGCCGTTGCCCAGCCGCATCGGCTGAAGTCGCTTTTTCTGCTGCTCGGCTGAGTAGCGTTCGGGATTCGCCATCGAAAGAAGCTGCACCATCTCCGGCAGACTGAGCCAGGGACTGGACTCGTCACGGGCAGCCGCTGGAGCTCCGAGAGAACTCCTGAGCGCGGCAAGCGCCCCGAATCCGCTTCTGTCCTGCTGAACCGGTTCAGCTTTTGGCGCCGACTTTGTCGCAACCGTCTGCTTTTCCATATATTCGGCAAACTTTTTCATAAGGGCCTGGCAATCAAAATCCACGGGCCTCGGGTCAACGGCGCCGAAGAGATGCGTTTTCGCGGTATCGACGGTGATGCTTACCTGTCCGTACCCGAATGCCTTGCCCATGCCAAGCGAGTGGACGAGCTTCGGGTTGCCGCCCCAGGTGAGCGCCCAAAGCAGCCCACCGAGTTCAACCGGCCGCACATTGTGTACGCGAACGGTAAACACAAATCGAGCGCCAGGCTGCAACGGATTCAGTTCGGTCCAAACCTTGTCGCTTTTCACCTTCGGCGGAGGCTGCGGTACGTTGACCACTTCAGACCTGCGGGCCGGATAGCGCTTCCAGCCGCTGATCTCGCAGTCGGCGTCCATGAATGTATTGTATTCGCCCGAAGCGGCCTGCCGGACGTAACTCGGATAGTAGGTCGGCTTCGGCGAGCCGAGAATCGTGGTAACCGCAGGAGCTTTTCTGACCGGCTCTCTCTCTGAAGCATGGGAAAAACTGACCCGGCCGCGCAGAGACGTTTCCTTTTCGCCCTTGACGAGTCCGACATAGCCGAAGAGCGTTTCCGCGAAATCAGCCCTGCTCATGTCGAGATGCTTTTTGCTCGTGTGACCGATAGCCTCATGCACCGAACTGTCATACGCAAGGCGATACATGCGGGCAAGGCCCATCGATTTGATGCGGCCGTCCTTCAGATGATAAAAGACCGGCACCCTGCCTCCCTTTTTCAGTTCGCCCTGCCACCGCTTCCACTCGGGACCGGGATTCGTGACATCGTAGTCCCTGGCATGGACGAACTCAAAATCCTTTCGCACGGAGTCACTCACGGCAAGCACGCCTGACGGAAGCTCGTCATAAAAAACGCTCTCATGCTTTTTGTTCGGGACCTGTCCGGTGAACACCAGGATGCCTGTTTTGTCGCCCTGGGCGTCAGGCAGTGCCTTCGGCCCGCTGCTTGAGCCTGCGCGCGATTCGGCGCGGAAACGGATCTCGAGGCTTTTCTTTCCCCACGCGGAGTATTTCGCATCGGACGTCTTGTAGTCGGACAGCCTGATGGGATGAATGCCCTGCAGAGCAGTCTGTGAAATGCGCATATAACTGCAGGGCGTAACCGACCATGTATTGTCTGCCCGGTTCCATGTCAGCCAGCCCGCTTTGGGGCCGCCTTCCCGGGCCATGGCTTTGCGGTAAACTTCCGTACCCGCAGAGGTCAAATCGCGTATGGCATATCTGTTGTCGTCAGTCTTGTTCAGTTTGCCGAATGAGGCAATTTCAAGAACATTCCGTACCATGCCTTTTATGCTGGTACCGGGAATGACGATTTCGCCGTTTACATTGAAGAACCCGCTGCCCTTGCCGTCAGCGCTGCCGTCCCGGACAAAGACCGGCGAATGCGTCGTCAACTCGCAGGCGATAGTGCCGTTGATGCCGTCGGCAAACGGCATGTCGTGAGATACCGCACCCGCCCAGGCAGGGAATACCACAGTCTCCGACAGGGGAACAAAGTTATAGGGAGCAGTTACTTCACGTGAAGGACGAAAACTGCCTCCCTGCTGCTGTCCGCCCGAACCTTTCTGCCGGGCATTTCGCCCCTGATTGGCGTGCGGCGCTCTGCCGCCTCCCTGCTGCTGAGGCCGCTGTCCCTGACGCTGCCCTCCCTGATTCCCTCCATGCCGGTTCATCACTTGCCTCCTTTTGCCTGAAAGCCGGCAAACCTGCTCATATGGGGACGATAGGCCGCAGCATCTCCCGCGGAATTCCCGGCAAGCTGCCAGAACGTCTCATACTTTAATCCGCCGGGAACGCCGACCTGATTCCCATCGCACGCCGTGACGCTGCCCCGGTTTCGCAGGGTCTCAGCGACAATAATTCCCGAGTCCTCATCAGTCCGTGTATATTCGGCTACCAGCCAGCCGCGGCCCTGTTGACGAACATGCAGGCTTCTTTGACCGGCGGCCAGTTCGGCCGATACGATGTACGAACCCGGAGGAATCACAACCTTAGTTCCAGCCGGCAGAACTTCTACCCCGCCGGTATAACAGATCCATCCTTCGGCAACGCCGAATGCAGCAACACGCGCCGCAACGCCGGATGCCTGCGGAATCTGTTCGGTGTGCACCATCATGCCGCCCCGAGCTGGGGCCGGGATTCCTTCTTTTGCCAACAATACGTTAATTGCGTCAATCATGACCTGCCTCCAATCCATTCGCCGTTGTCGCTCCACTGAATGCCTGCCGGTGCGGTAAAGAAACCGTTGCCCCTGCAATTTCCGGAGCCAAGGCCGAGCCTTCCTTCCGCGAGATCCGTCAGGGCCTTCTGCAGCGCTGACCGTGATTGCGCCGAGACTCCGGCATCCTTCTGAACGGTGATCTGAAGTCTGAATCCGCTGCCCTTGTAAAACGGCTTTTCCGTAAAGAGCATGCCGCTCCGGGCACCGCCCGTATAGCGATCAATCGAAACATGGTTCAGCACCTTCTGCGCAGGTTCCACCGAGAGGTAAAGGTCTCCGATGATAACGCAGCCGCGCCGCCCCCGGCCTTTTTCATGGTCAAGAGCTTCTCCGAAGAGTTCCCGCACGGCCGCATTATTTTCTCCGCAATGCAGCTCAGCCCGACCTGAAGGCACAGTAGCCTTGCCGTCTTCATCGCAGGTAATCACTGCTCCTGATGCTGCGTTACAATAGAAAGCCACCCGGTGGGACAACGGACCCTTGACTGCCGACGCCGGAAGAACGAACCTGTCGTGCAGCGAACCCCGGTCATTCTTCCATACGACAACGGTTTCCTTTGTCGGTGCAAGATCGATGTCGTCAGCGTCAGTTCCGCCGCCGACCATCCAGAAGCCTTCCGGCTTGAGATCCAGCAGGGCGGTGACAGAAGCCTTGTCTGCTTTCGGTATGGCCAGTTCATCCGGACTGAGCGAATGCTCTTCCTGAAAAGAAACAGGCTGTGCACAAAACTTTCCGAAATCATCGGGATTCATGAGATTGAATTCTCCCGTATGAAGGCGAACAATTCTGAAAGCGCCGTACCCGCGGCGTGATTTGCCGCCGAGACGAAACCCTGGGGAATTCAGCAGTGAAAGAATGTCTCGCCAGACTTCCCGGTCCTTTTCATTCCCCGAGAGGAGCAGTTCGAAGGTGAACCGGTTGCCTGCGGCAACATGAATCTCGCTGAAAAGACCGGAATCCTCTCCCGCTCCCGTATGCCCGATGCGGACATGAGGACGTGGCATCACGGTTCTCGCAAGGGAAAGTACATCGTCTTTCCTGATTTCGTCTTCGGGACGCAGTCTCTCGACTGGACGATCCTCGCCGTCATGAATGCATGCCCACGAGACCGACAGGCGCGAACCCTGTCCTCCGGCTCTTCGCTGAAAGCCGAATGTCTCCTCAGTCCTCTCCCTGCCGAAGCGGCGCTCAAAGGAATCCCGAATGGCTCCCGCTATGGATGAGCCCGGAATTGCAGGCAGGCCGTTTGCATCGACGACAAAAGTATCATCGGCCTCGATGCCGCTGCGTCCTGCCGCGACAAGAAACGGTGATGTGAACTCTATGGAAACACGGGCCATATAACGCATCGTGTTCTGCGGCATATTCATTTCCTCCCTTTCAGTCCCTCGGACACCTTGCTTCCGACAATCATCAGCATTCCCCGAACCTTCTCAAAGTCCTTCGTCTCACCGATAATCTGATCCTTCAGGTGCGAGGCGCACGACCTGGGTTCGGTGTCGATCCAGAACTCCGCCGCCCACTTCGTTTTGCTGACCCCATGCACGCAGAGCCCCTTGTCGCCGAACAGGCCATCCATCAGCTCCTGCATGGTACGAGCTTTCTGGGCAATGGTCCGCACCTGCGACCACTGCGATTTGCCGGGGAAGCCGTCTTTCACCGGACAATGTTTCAGAACAAAGGACACATGTCCGAGAGCTTCCTCGGTAACATTCCCGCGCAGCCGTCGTATCCGCCGCTCAAGAAGACGGGCTCGCAATTCAGAGTCGATCATCGCAGGGGCCGCTGCTCCTTTATCGGCCCGGAATATTTCCTTTTTGACCAGCGCAGTTTCCCGGTCACGGAGAAATGAGGGGTTCAGGAGGATATCACCGAGTCCCTCTGCCAGATAATCCCCGACACCTGCGGAGAGAACTCGCACGCAGTCATCCGAAACGGCGGATTTCACATCGAACACAAGAACGCTTCCTGCAGAAATGACGTACCGCTCACAGTCGAATGCCCTGCGCTGCCCATTGAACGGCGCATAGGAGCGGGTGCGCACGAAACTCGAAGACGCATCAAACCGCGAGTCAGCGGGCAAACAGAAGTGTTCCGCCTGCGGTGTCAAGGTCGGCATGCCGGTTACGGGATCGGTCAATGCCAAATCGGACTTGCAATAGAGTACGACCCTGCCGTCCTCGACCGCTGCCTTCGTTCCCTGCATCTGCCGTTTTTGCAGCACCTCAAAGCGGGCCTGGCCGAACTCCGCTGTACGGGACTTGCCGAGGCGGATGTCTCCGTTCAACCCATCGAGAACCTGTTTTTGCACCACCTGCACATCGTCATCAAAACAGATGGCGCCATGCCACACGGTTCCGCCTTCAAGCGCCTCATAACCGTAGAGCTGGCCTTCCGCTGCGCGGCCACCCATCGCTCTGTCAATTGCGGTTTTCAGACGATAGGTGGTTTTCGTGCCGACTTCGCTACCTTGCAGACCGAGAAACCCCCGCCGAATCTGCTGATGCTGTATGCCTTTATCAGTCATTTCCTGGAGCTCATCTGGCGTAAAGCGAATGAAATTGAGCGCTGGTGCATGCTCCACGCCCTTCTGCCGGTGAAGCGAAAAAGGCATGGGAACCGTCTCTTCCTCTGCCACGCTGCTGGCCTCGCCTGAAAAAGCCACAGGATATGCGTTCATGAAGCGGACTTTGCCGGAATGGAATACCGTGAATGCATCGTCGGCAGACAGGTCGCGGTAGAGACGCGCGGCGCAGGCGCCGAGCAGGGCGCTCCCTGGGATATACGGACGAGTTTCATGTCCGCCGGCTGTTCGGGCTCGATCACTGAATGAGGCGTCCGAAAGCAGCGTAATTCTGAATGGTATATACATCATGACTGCACCTCCCTGACGGAAATGCTTACCCGGCCGAGCCCGCGGTGGCGGTGCGAGCCGATTTCCCGCAGCAGCGGGGCTGAGGTTTGCAGTATGGGCAGCCAGCTGGTATGCGCAGCGTCAGTGCTGACGGTGGATGTCAGGGTCAGCGGAATAGTCACTTCGGAAACACGAAGCGTTTTCTCGTCGGCAAGGCCGTTGCTGTCGATTGCCGTGGAAGCTATCTGGCTGTAAAAATCGGCGGCGAGTCCCTTTCCTTCCTCAGTCTTTGCCCAGGATTCCATGGCGGTTCCGAGCGTTGCATCCGTAAACGACAGAATGCCCGGCTCAGAACTGAAGCGATCCTCGAGATTCGTCTGGCTGCCGAAAAGCCTGACCGTCATGCCAGCGGCTATCTGTCCGCATTCCTCTGCCAGCATGACCGCCTCGCGCAGAAGTCCTTTCACCGTCTTTCCGGGAATGACCGGAAGCCCCGCGTCGGATTTCGCAACTGCGGCATCAAGCGCGGGGCCCATACCGCTGCCCGTTCCCATATGCCAGTACCCGTAAAAAGTGAATGTTATGTGTGCCGAGTTCATTCCTTTTCCTCCCCGTGCCCCCGCTCTATGGTTGCGACAAGATGCGCGTCAAGAAGCGGTGTCTTTCTTTCCCTGCAGAGGCTGTTTCCTCCGGTCAGTCCTGCCAGCGCCTTGCCGAATGATTTACCCGCATCGCCATTCTTCTCGTCGGCGATACGCTGTATTCGCAGAAGCTTCTGGTCCGCCATGGCAGCATCAGCATATAAATCACTGATCAGAGTCCTCACTGCCCCGCGCGGCATGAGACAGGCCGCAGATGCCAGTGCACGGAGATCTTCAAAAGCCGCCATATTGCCCGCTGCGGCGCCGACGGTGTATGGTCCGAAGGCAAGCGACAGACCGGAATTCGTCCTCAATTCGCCGGCAAGGATATCGGCATGGCTTCCGGTAATGCTCGTCGTCACCCGGTGAAACGCAAATGATGCGGGAACGGTTTTATCAGAAAGCAGGTTCATCTTCGAATGTTTCTTTGCCTCTCCGCAGAGCGACGATGACAATTCGTACGCACGGGAGAAGGGATAGGAACTTTTCACGAACGCTATGCCCGCGCAGGCTGTGAGCCGCGCCTCGGATGCGGATTTGAGTTCGGACGCTGCCGCCTCCTCAAATTTCTTCAAATATGTTTCGACGAACCTGAAGGCGAGATCGGCACGGACAATGACCGTAAGGTCGTCTCCGCCGAGGACGATAATGCGGGCGGGGACGCGGCCTTCTTTTTCCGCGACAGGCCTGATTACCTCCCGAAAGGCAGCCGAACAGGCGGCAAGCCCGGCAGCTTCGATAGCAGAGGAAAAGTCCTTATAGAGCTTCGCGGCCGCGGCAGGCGACTGTTTCGCCTGTTCGTTCAGGCGCTGCACACGACTGCCGAGGCTGTTTCCGTCGGCATGAATGACTGCCACGTAGCGATCTCCCGCCAGCGCCTCCATGTCGTCCGGCCAGGCAATATCAGGCCGCAGCCCTATAGCGGCAGCGATTTTTTTCTCGAGACGCCCGCTTCCTTCCTGCGCAAATTTCCGCTTGCGCGACAGTGCGGCGTCAAGCAGCTCGTCGTCTTTTCGGACCGCAGCATTGCCGGTACGCTGGCTCCGCTCCACAAGCGGACCTGCCTGCGGAAATTGAACCTGCGGAATGTTGCGCGTGGCGCGAAGCATTCTCTCCGCCTGTTCGATGGCTTCCGGCAGGCTCGCTTCCACCTTCACCAGCGCCTGAACCATCTGCAGCCCCGGAGCATACTGAGAAACAAGCAGAGGCCACGCAGCCGCAAGCCTCCGCGCCTTCTCTCCATCGTCAATCAGGATGCGAGCCCATCCCGCAGCCTGGACAATTGGGTTGCTCCCCGCAATACCAAGCCCGTTCATGACCTCATCGAGAAAGTCCCCGCACAGATTATCAACCAGGGCACTGCCTCCGACCATGTCCTTCAGTTTGTCGCCATCAAGGATGTACCTTTGAATCTCCTTGGCAGCACATGCAAAAAGCCATTGATCCATATTCCTCCCTTCTTCTTTCGCTTTATTGAATTATGATTTTGCTCTTTTCCAGACGGACACCGTAACGGCTCGAACCATACTGGCGCTCGGTCTTCACTTTCAGAAAGTGATGGAGCGCCTCGTCAGTCAACTCCTCTGCGATGGTCCGGTTGATGCGCGTTATATACTGCCGAATCATGCTCTGTTTCATGCCGTCTTTCTGTTTGCGGGCAAGTTCAAGCGCTTTGCTGTCGTCGCATATGATGTGATAGTCCTTGGCCATGGACAGCAGGACCTCAGGGGCTGAAAGATCGGGAACCGTCCTGAAGCATGCAGTGCATTCAAGGCAATAGCTTCGGTCCGGATAGGAGCAGTGCTCGGTTTTCTGGCGCAGGAAGGCGATATAGAGCATGAGATGCACCGGCAGAAAATAGATGGTGTGGTCGCCGATCTGCAATGTATGGCGCGCCCTGTTTATGACAAGGGTCGGCTGCAGCGTCGCGATGTCAATCTCTCGCTGTCCCGTGCTCACCAGATCGGCAACCCGTGTTCCAGTCAGCTGAAGCTTTTCTCCGAGCCGGATGAACGGCAGTTCGGCCAGTTCGATTTCGGCGATATCCGTCGAAATTTTACGGATGCTTCCTTCGGCATCCCGGCATGCCAGCGTCACGTTTCCCGGCGGTTTGCAAAAAAAAAAACTCGGGGTGCGACTCAAAAGCGGGCGTCACCAGAACATGGTAAAGACGATCCCAGGGCCGTCCAAAAAGCTGAAGCGCCGCGCCGAGGTAAAAACTCATGGTCTTGCGGCCTCCTGCAATTGAGCAGTGCAGGCGGCTGTTCCGATCGGCTGCGGCCCGGCGCACCGTCGACGTGATAAGGTCTCCCATGGCGGCGTTGTCATCGGAAGTCCGTATGTCGTTGATTTCTTGTCCATCTGCACCAAGCGGGACATGAATGCTCTGCTCGTCGAAGGGGAATGAGGGGATGGCATAGTCTTTACAGAGACGGGCCAGACGTCCTTCAGCAATTAACGACTGCACGACGCGCGTCCGGCCGGCAACGGTGGTAATCACCACAACAGTATCAGGGCAGACAGGAGGCGAAGATGTTGCAAGCGCATAGATGGTCTCGGTAATGACCTGTGGCGTAGCTCCCGCCACAAAAATAAGCACTTCTTTCACGGATTCCCCCTGCTGCGAACCTCTTGTTGTTACAGTGCAAAAAACATTTTAGTTTAACATGCAGGCATTCAACCGGTCATGCGTGTTTCCGCCCGTCTGCTTTGATTATGCGCTGCGGATGCGTGCCGTTCGAAAAAAGAAATATTCCGGCAATACTGTTCCTTCGGGAGCCTGAAAAGCCACTTGGACCTGATTGTGTTAGCATACACCTGCGGAACGCGAAATCAGTTGGTGAGGCCAGATGAAGTTTATTGACTATTCGGACCTGTATTTCCGATCGATTGCGAAAGCAGCTCTTCCGGCCTGCCGCCGCGGCAAGTTCGTTCATATGGAATACGGAGATGATGAATATCTTGTATTGTCGCCGGTCGAGTTCCATGTCTATCATGCGATGATCGTGGAGCGTTTCTGCAGCCTGCATGGTATTGAGGGACAATACGACAGGGCAAAGCATGCCTTTAACCTGTATGATGCAGAATGTGCCGTTCTGGGCGGCGGAGTCTGGCTGATGGATGATGAACGGAGAATCTTCAGGATTTCGGGAGTATCGCAGGTCTACGGTTCATTTGATCGGCCGCGTGTTCTTCAGGCGTTAAAAACCGTCGGCAGGCTCAGGGGATATGAGATAGAATGCGTCTGAGCTTGTTTAGCCCTGCTGCTTCTTCTGCCCGGCAGGCTGCATATGATCAAATATGACAATATCCCCGGACTTGGGGGCGCTGTAGACCAAGCGTGACACGCTCCCATGCAGATTTCGCGCAATCAACAAATACAGCCAGACCGGTCCCCTGCCGGTTAAAATGACCTCGCTGCTTCCCCCTATCCTTCTGATGGCATCGAGGATATACTCCTGCTGCTTTTCAATCAGAGCGATGTCCCCATAAAGTTCTTCAATATTGATGGTGACAGACGGAGCAGCGCCGATGACCTCGTCGAGAGGCTCCTCGGGATCGAACGGGAAATAATAGCAGGCCGTCTCCTCACCTTTTATCAGTACCTTCTTGATGCTAAACCCGTCCATCACCCGCGCACTTCTCAGAAACCGGGACATCCGGTCCTGCATCAATATGCCACCCTTGCCGGGACAATGCTTCTGCAGGTGGCCCGAGGTATTGAGCGCCGTTCCGGTAATGCGCCCGATATCGCGCTTGAATGTGATATTACCCACAGACAGCCCGATGCGCACTGACGGCTCCATATGCTGAAATTTGGTCCTCCTCAAGAGCGTTACGATCTTTTTTGCTATGCGTACAAGCTCGTCGCAGTATCCGCCGTTGTGCCGATACAATGCAAGCAGACCGTCGCCACTCCATTCCGTTCGAAACTCCGGATCGTCAAAAAAACGATCGATGCGGGCGCGCAGACGGTCTGTGGACTTTTGAATATCATGGGGATGAGAAAGACTGGTAATCCGAGAGAATCCGACCAAATCGAGATTCAGAATGAATATGTCAGGCAGTTTAGTACCTTCGCGAACGCGATTGAAACTCATAATTAATAAGTATTATACCAAAACGATCCGTTTCCCTTTCCAAATCGTCACCGACAATGAACGGTCCATATATAGCACCGTCACACAGTGCTGACGGCCCCGGTCCAAATGATGGATTAATTTTTTGGCGGTCGTTTTGCGTCAACAGCCCGGAACCGCAATTCGCTGATCAACTGCTGGGTCATCCGTGCCGACATGGCATAGCCGGCACTATCCCTTGTGAAGATGCCCTTATCATTAGCGAGATTTCACTACCCATCACCAGCCGATAGTTTTTGCCGACCTCCCCACAGATTCCTCTGCCGATAGACCTCCAGAAAGTTCTGGAGCATTTCCTCTGTGACGTTCTGTCGACGTCTCTCCTCGCCGTGTGGCACCGTTCCTTCCCCCATCAACTTAAATGCCTCTATCCGAGCGATTAGCGTACCGCCGCCCGGGATTTTTTTCATGCTCAACAGTCATCTTGTATTTTACCCGAAACGTTGGGGGGAACTTTTTTAGTATAGATCAAGCTTCAGCTGACTCTTTCAAAAGTCCTTAAACCTTTTGCTGACAGATGCTTGTGCCCAACTTGAACCAACTCGTTTCATGAGAAACAAAATTTCTGAAGGCTTACGGCTCGATCAGCACCACCTGCAGGTCCATTACATTCGTGCCCGTCGGACCGGTAATGATCAGATCATCAAGCGGCTTGAAGAAGTGGTATGAATCGTTGTTCCCAAGATAGGCGGCGGCATCAAGCCCCG
>JAAYUK010000245.1 GCA_012517735.1 Nitrospiraceae bacterium | reverse complement strand
GGGCAGCGTCCTCCGTATCAGGGGCAGGGCCAGCAGCGTCCTGCGCCGGTTCCTTCGGAGCCGGTCAAGCCGTATGTGCCGCCGCCGATCGTGCAGAAGGCCTTCGAGCAGCAGGCCGCAAAACAGGAACAGCCGAGAACGGTTATTGTTGCCGACGAGGTTGAGCTGATCGACCGGTTCAAGAAGGAAGCTGAGGGAGACAAGGTCGAAAAGATCAAGGTGAAGCCCCAGATGCAGCGGGCATTTCAGGCGATCCGCAAGGTTGAGCCGAAGAAGTGGGCCGACGCAAAAGGCGGCGGACAGAAAAAGCCGTTCCGCCCGGGCGATCCGCGTTTCCGCCGTCAGGATCAGGTGCAACAGCAGCAACAGACGACCGCCCCCCGGAAAAAGTCGATCAAGATCGAAGAAGGGACCTCGATCAAGGAGTTTGCCGAACTGATCGGCGCGAAGATTCCCGAGGTGATCAAGCAGTTTATGGGACTCGGGTTCATGCCGAACATCAATACTCCGGTCGACATGGATGCCGCGATGCTGGTTGCCGAACACTTTGGCGTCAAGATAGAGTCGGTTACTGCGGAACAGCTCGATGTTGTTGAGGAGGTTGCCGAGGATGAAAGCCAGCTGGTGCACCGGCCTCCGGTCGTTACGATCATGGGCCATGTTGACCACGGCAAGACCTCGCTGCTTGATGCAATACGTTCCACCAAGGTGACCGAAGGTGAGGCCGGCGGCATTACCCAGCATATCGGCGCATACAAGGTTTCTCTGCAGGGCAAGGATATTACCTTCCTTGACACTCCCGGTCATGAAGCGTTCACCTCGCTGCGCGCCCGCGGCGCGAAAGTGACCGATATCGTTGTTCTTGTGGTTGCTGCCGATGACGGTGTCATGCCGCAGACCATTGAGGCGATTGACCATGCGAAGGCTGCAGGAGTCCCGATTGTCGTCGCAGTCAACAAGATCGACAAGGAAAATGCAAATCCCGCCAAGGTAAAAAATGAGCTTGCCGAGCATGGCGTTGTCTCGGAAGAGTGGGGCGGCACCAATGTTTTTGTCGAGGTGTCCGCAAAGCAGCGTATCGGCATTGAGCATCTGCTCGAAATGATTCTCCTTCAGGCAGAGGTCATGGAGATCAAGGCCAATCCGAACAAGCCCGCCCGCGGCTATATTATCGAAGCAAAGCTCGACAAGGGCAGAGGCCCGGTTGCGACCGTGCTTATCCAGTCCGGCACACTCCGGTCGGGGGATGCGTTTGTCGCCGGAACGGCGTCGGGCAAGGTCCGCGCATTGATCAGCGATACCGGCAAGAAGATCCAGGAGGCAGGCCCTGCGGTCCCGGTGGAAGTGCTCGGGTTTGCGGAAGTGCCGACTGCGGGCGATGTCTTTACCGCTGTGGAAGATGAGAAGAAAGCACGCCAGGTCGCCATGGCCCGGCTCGCCAAGCAGCGTGCCGCGGAGATTGTCCGCCGTCACAAGCTGACGCTTGATGAACTCTACGCGAAGATCAAGGAGGGCGAAATCCGCGATCTGAACATCATCATCAAGGGTGATGTCCAGGGTTCGATCGAAGCGATGAAAAAGTCGTTTGAAGAGGTCACCCATGCAGAGGTGAAGGTGCGGGTTATCCATGCCGCGGTCGGCGGCATCAATGAATCCGACGTCATGCTGGCTGCCGCATCCAATGCGATCATCATCGGTTTCAATGTCCGTCCGGAGACGAAGGCTGCCCACCTCGCCGAAAAAGAGGGAGTCGATATCCGCCTGTACAGCATCATTTATGAGGCGATCAACGATGTCAAGAAGGCGCTTGAAGGCATGCTCAAACCGACGCTCAAGGAGAAGATTCTGGGCCGGGCCGAGGTGCGCCAGACCTATGCCGTCTCCCGTATCGGGACCATCGCGGGCTGTTATGTGCTCGATGGGATTGTGTCGCGCAATTGCGAGGGCATCCGGATCATCAGAAACAATATTGTTGCCTACGAAGGCAGGCTCGGCTCGCTCAAACGTTTCAAGGACGATGTGAAAGAGGTGCAGACCGGTTACGAGTGCGGTATCACGATCGAAAACTTCAATGACCTGAAGGTCGGTGACATCATCGAAAACTTCATCATTGAGAAGATCGCGACAAAGCTCTAGAGACCGCGGGCGCCGCTTTTCCTGCCGTCAGAGAGAGGAGTCTCCATGCATCCCTACAAGCGTTCCGCGCGTCTGAACATCCTGTTGCGCGAAGAGATTGCCGACATCATCATGCATCGCGTCAATGATCCGCGTCTCGGCTTCATTACGGTGACCGATGTATCGCTGACCGACGATCTCAAGATCGCCCGTGTCTATATCAGCGTGCTCAAGCCGGAAGAGCAGGAGAGTGCGCTTGAAATCCTTTCGCAATCGAAAGCAATGATCCGCTCGGAGGTGGCGAAGCGCGTGCGCATGAAATTCATACCCGCCCTTGAGTTCCGGATCGACGAGTCGATCGAGCAGGGCTTCAGGATCGATAAACTGCTGAACGAGATCAAAACCCATCATCCTGAACCGGAAGCATAATGCGCCCTCCTGTTGAACTGCTCGACTTTCTGAAACGCGAAGACCGCTATCTGATCGCGACGCACCGGAGTCCCGACGGCGATGCGATCGGTTCGGCAGTAGCGCTTGCACTGATCCTTGACGCACTCGGCAAGCAAGCTGCGGTTTTCTGTCAGGACGCTGTTCCGGAGCAGTACCGTTTCCTCCCCGAGTCATCCCGCGTGCATACACCCGATACGATTGCTGCTGCGGGTATTGTCCTTGAAGAATGCGGCAATCTTGTTCTGGTTGACTGCAATGACCTGCATCGGGTGACCAGGGATGAAGACTTGCAGAGGCGATTTGGGTATCGGAATGCAGTGGTCATCGATCATCACGCCACACCTGCTCCGTTTGGTACGCTGCGCTGGATCGAGCCTGAAGCGGCAGCTACGGGGATGATGATTCTTGCGATCGCCGATGCTCTCGGGATGCGGCTCACGCCTGCTGCGGCCATGAATCTGTATGCAGCGATTGTTGTTGATACGGGGAATTTCCGGTTTGAGAACACCTCGGCTGATGTCCTGTATGCGGCCGCGCGTCTTGCGGAGGCCGGCGCGAATCCGACGCTTGTCTGCCGGGAGTTTTACGAATCATGGTCAGCTTCCCGACTGGCGTTATTCGGCAGGTTTCTGGGCACTCTCGACATGCGGGGGGCGGTCGCTGTCGCTGTTGTTACCCGGCAGATGCTTGACGAAACCGGGACAGTTCCCGATGACACGGAAACCTTTGTCGAATTTCTGAAGATCAATCGTGATGCCGATGTCGCCATGCTTATCCGCGAGCTTGAGCCCGATCATTACAAGATCAGTCTTCGCGCCAAGGGAACAGTCGACGTTGCCGCTATAGCCCGGCAGTTCGGCGGCGGCGGGCACAGGAATGCTGCTGGGTGTGAAGTGCGGGGGACACTCGACTCCGTCAGACAGCGGGTGCTTGCACAGATAACGAATTAACCCCAAAATTGTCATTGGATTTGACCCAATAACGCTCCGAGCCTGTCCTGCCAGGCTAATGACAATTCCGAGGTAAAACAACATTCAGCCTCTTTGGTGCGAGAGCGCGTTTCCGCTTTCAGCCTGCTTCCTCCGGAACTGTGCCCGCAGGCGTAAGGACATCGAGTATCGTGAACAAAGCGCTATCCCGGAATCAGGCAGGTGAGACGCAGATTGGCAGAAAAATCAGCTTCTGCCGGAGGGGGTTGAAGCGGCTTTTCCGAGCAGGATCATCAATTCTTCGGTCAACTCTTCAGGCGTCAGCAGTATGCCGCCTGGTCGTCCAATGAAGTCCACGTCGGTCTTTCCGTTTGCAGCAAGCCGGACATCTTCGACCATTTGACCGGCATTCAGTTCCACCGTTACCAGACGTCTGCCCAGTTCGGCAAGCTCGCCAATCTGACGCTCAGGGAATGGCCAGAGCGTCTGTGGCCGCAGGAGTCCGACACGCTGCCCGAGCTTGCGCAGACGGTTGACGGCATCGAGCGCGACACGGGCGGCAATGCCATGCGCGACAACGACCAGTTCGGCGTCGTCGGTATAGTATGTGACGCAGCGTGTTTCCCGCTGACGGATGGTGGTGTAGGTTTCCTGCAGAATCCGATTGCGCTCTGCAAGGTCGCCGTGACCCATATAGAGCGTCCTGACGACATTCGGATCGCGGCCAGCGCAGCCGCCAAGCGCCCAGGTCTTTGGCGGCAGGTCGGGCCGCACATATGGAGTCTTTATCATGGGCTCCATCATCTGGGCAAGCACCCCGTCGGTCAGAATCATGGCAGGTATTCGATATTCATCCGCCTTGTCAAAGGCGATCATCGTGAAGTCCCACAATTCCTGCACGGAAAAGGGCGCAAAAACCAGCAGGCGGTAATCACCGTGGCCGCCGCCCTTGACGGCCTGAAAATAATCTGCCTGGCTGGCCGCTATGTTGCCAAGCCCGGGCCCCCCCCGCTGCACATTCACGATAAGCGCCGGCAGTTGTGCTGCGGCAAGAAACGAGATGCCCTCCTGTTTCAGGCTGATGCCGGGACTGCTTGAGGAGGTCATCGCCCGGAAACCGCACGCAGCCGCTCCATAGACCATGTTGATTGCCGCAAGTTCGCTCTCGGCCTGAATGAACACGCCGTTGACTTCGTCCATGCGCCAGGAGAGGTATTCCGGAATCTCGTTCTGCGGGGTGATCGGGTATCCAGCGTAGAATCGGCACCCTGCCTGCACGGCAGCTTCGGCAATCGCCTCGTTGCCTTTCATCAGCAGTTTCTGCATGGGCTATTGTACCATGTATGGTAAAATGAGTGCATGTCGCGCATCGCTGTACTTCCGCCCGATCTCCAGAACAAAATTGCCGCCGGTGAGGTTATCGAGCGTCCTGCCTCTGTGGTCAAGGAACTGCTCGAAAATGCCATCGACGCGGGCAGCACCGCGATAGAGGTTGTCGTCGAAAAAGCGGGCCGCAAACTGATCCGCATTGCAGACAACGGCAGCGGCATGAGCCGCGAGGATGCAGTTCGCGCATTTGAGCGCTATGCAACCAGCAAGATCCGCCATGAAGCGGATCTCTTTCATCTGAGGACGCTTGGCTTCCGGGGTGAGGGGCTTGCCGCCATTGCTGCGGTTTCCCGGATCGTGCTGAAGACCGCCGAACGTGACGCTGACGGTGCACAGGTTTCGGTTGATGGCGGCGTTGTCGACGGAGTCCGTGATGCTGCCGCGCTTGGCACGTCCGTTGAAGTGCGCGATCTTTTTTTCAACACCCCGGCCCGCCGGAAGTTCCTGAAGTCGGACGCAACCGAAAATTTCCATATCATTGATACGGTAACGCGCGAAGCCCTCGTGCATCCGTCTATTCGATTCAGTCTGCATACTGACGGCAGCGAGCTTATGCTGACCCCGGCGGCGTCTTCCCTTCGGGAGAGGATCATGCAGATTTACGGCAGGGAGTTTGTCGACGGCCTGCGGGAAACGCGGGTTGAGGAACCGGGGCTTGCCCTGCATCTGTTTGTCAGTTCTCCGAACATGATCCGCAACTCCCGGACCAATCAGTATGTTTTTGTGAATCAGCGTCCGGTAAAGGACCAGACGATTTCGCAGGCGATCTACCGGGCGTACGACGGCATCTTGTCAAGGAATCAGCACCCGGTCTTTTTTGCATTCCTCGCAATCGATCCGGAACAGGTCGACTGCAATGTCCATCCGACCAAGCGTGAGGTCAGGTTTCGTGACAAGTTGCGCGTTTTCCGGATCGTTTCTGATGCGGCGCGAAAAGCCCTGCTGACCTCCACGATGGTCCAGCCTGTCGTCGGCGCCGATGCCCCGGAGCAGGGTATCGAATATCGCGTCGGATATGCCGAACCGGTTTCCGCTGGTTTGGAATGGGTATGGGACTCCGTGCCTCAGCAGGCCGACATCATTGCCGAATCATCGCATGCGTACTTAAACCAGCGATTGCCGAATGTGTATGTCGGCGACACGCTTGTCGCGTTTGCCGACGGGGATGGTCTGGTAGTGATGGACTATCATGCAGCGCACGAGCGGGTGAATTACGAACGTTTTCTCGATACCGTCCGGATGCCGGCGCATCATCTCCTGTTTCCGGAGCAGGTGACGCTGCCTCGTGCAGCGGCAGCCGTGCTTGTGGCGAATGCTTCGCTGCTTGCTTCATGCGGCATCGAGCTTGACGATTTCGGCGAAGGCAGTGTTGTTGTGAGAAGTGTTCCCGAGGCATTGCAGGGGAACGACCTTGCCGGTTTGCTAAGTGACCTTGCCGGAGCGCTCCAGATGCAGGGTGATGAGCCGTTGTCAGACGGATTGCCCGAGCTGATCGACCGCAGGAGACGCTATCTGGCCGCGCAGCTTGCGTGTCATGCGTCAATACGGGGAACGCAGGAAGTGCCTGACGAGGAGCGTCTTTCACGACTGCGGACGGCGCTTGCCGCTGCGCGGAACCCGCATCGCTGCCCGCACGGACGTCCGACGATGGTGAGACTTTCGCTGGATGCGTTGAAGAAGATGTTCAGGAAGAGCTGATGCGTTCGACCTGAGCGCCGATTCTCCGCAGCTTCTCGTCCATATGGTCGTACCCGCGGTCGAGATGATAGATGCGATGAATGACGCTTTCGCCTTTGGCACAGAGCGCAGCAACCACAAGCGATGCCGATGCTCGTAAATCCGTTGCCATGATCGGCGCGCCTTTCAGTTTGTCCACGCCCCGGACAGTAGCATTGCCGCCGTCGATACTGATATCCGCCCCCATGCGCTGCAGCTCGGCGACGTGCATGTAGCGATTTTCAAAGATGGTCTCCTTGATGATGCTGGTGCCTTTTGCAACGGTCATCATCGCCATGAACTGCGCCTGCATATCGGTCGGGAATCCGGGGTAGGGGGCGGTTTTGATGTCCTTTGCCACGAGCCGGCGCGGCCCGACAACCCGAAGTCCTTTTTTCGACTCGTGAAAATCGACACCGGTGTCGCGCATCTTTGCGATCACCGCATCGAGGTGATCCGGCCGGCACCCCTTGAGCAGCAGGTCTCCGCCGCATACTGCAGCAATCGCCATGAACGTACCGGTTTCAATCCGGTCAGGGGTTACCGCATACCGGTCGATGGGCTTTAAGGAATCGACGCCCTGGATTTCGATAATACTGCCACCTGCGCCTTGTATCTTCGCGCCCATGGCGGCAAGACACTGCGCAAGGTCGGCAATTTCAGGCTCGCGGGCTGCGTTTTCAAGAATGGTGGTTCCTTTGGCAAGGCATGCAGCCATCATCAGGTTTTCGGTTCCGGTCACGGTCGGCATGTCAAAACAGATCCTTGTTCCCTTCAGACGGTTCGCCTTGGCATGCACATAGCCCGATTCGAGCGTGATTTTTGCGCCCATCTTTTCAAGGCCCATAAGGTGCAGATTGATGGGACGGGCCCCGATGGCGCACCCCCCCGGCAGGGAAACCCATGCATCGCCGAATCGGGCGACCAGCGGACCGAGTACCAGAACCGAAGCGCGCATGGTTTTGACGAGATCATAGGGAGCTTCGCGCGTGCCGATCCGGCTTGTCTCAAGCGTTACCGTCCCATTTTCAAACCGGTATTCGGCCCCCATGTGCGCAAGCAGTCTGCCCATGGTCGCAATATCACGAAGATTCGGAATGCGGCAGAGGGTGTGCGTGCCGCCCGTCAGAAGTGCGGCGGTCATGATCGGGAGGGCGGCGTTCTTTGCTCCGCTGATCTCGACCTCTCCCTTGAGAGGGCGTCCTCCCTTGATTTTCAGGCTATCCATCTCTCTATCTTAACACATTTTAAAAAGGGTATAATGGAGCATGCTTACGATAGAAACCGTGCTGGACAAGGTACTTGCCTATAATGCCACCGCGAATTTCGACATCATCAAGAAGGCATATATCTTTTCCCGCGAAGCGCATTGCAGCCAGCGCCGCATTGAAGGTTCTCCGTATATCAGACATCCGTTGGCGGTTGCAGACACCCTTGCAGACATGAAACTCGACAGTGCCACAATCGCCGCCGGCCTGCTTCACGACACGGTGGAAGATACCGGCATATCCGCAAACGACATCAAGGCGTTATTCGGCCAGGAGATTGCGTTTCTTGTGGATGCCGTCACCAAGCTGAGCAAGGTCGAGTTCAAGACCAAAGAGGAAGCGCAGGCCGAAAACTTCCGCAAGATGCTTCTCGCGATGTCCAAGGATGTCCGTGTCATTCTGATCAAGTTTGCCGATCGTCTCCACAACATGCGCACGCTTGAGCATCTGGCTCCGGAAAAGCAGCGCCGGATTGCCCAGGAGACGCTCGATATCTACGCACCGCTCGCCAACCGGCTCGGTATAGGGTGGCTCCGTATCGAGTTTGAGGATCTGTCGTTCCGGGTACTGATGCCGGATCTCTATGCGGAGCTTGTCGAAAAGGTCGCCAAACGCCGCGAGGAGAACGAAGCCTATATCAACGAAATCATCCAGCTTTTCTACGACCGCTTCGGCAAGGCCGGCATTCCGGCAAAGATCAAGGGCAGGGTAAAGCATTATTACAGCATTTACCAGAAGATGATCCGCCAGAAGGTTCCGTTCGAGCAGGTTCATGACGTTATCGGCATCAGGATCATTACCGACACTTTGGCTCACTGCTATGACATCCTGGGCATCATCCATTCTCTCTGGCCGCTCGTGCCGGGGCGCTTCAAGGACTTTATCAGTCTTCCGAAATCCAACATGTACCAGTCGCTCCATACTACGGTCATGGGGCCCTCCGGCGAGCGGGTCGAGTTCCAGATCCGCACAAAGGAGATGGATGCGATTGCGGAAGAAGGCATAGCCGCGCACTGGCGGTACAAGGAGAAAGACCGCACGGACAAGAAGAATGAGCAGCAGGTGAAATGGCTCCGTGATCTGGTCAAGGAAATTTCCGACGCCAAGGAGTTTCTTGAAGCGGTCAAGGGAGAGGTGGTTCCCGATACCGTCTATGTCTTTACGCCGGGCGGCGACATCAAGGAGCTTCCGCTTGACTCCACCCCGGTCGATTTCGCGTACAGCATTCATTCGGCGGTCGGGGACAAATGTGTCGGTGCCAAGGTAAATGGCCGGATGGTTCCGCTCCGGTACAAACTTGCCAGCGGCGATGTGGTCGAGATTGTGACTTCGCCGAACCAGACCCCGAGCAAGGACTGGCTGAAGTTTGTCGTTACGCAGCGGGCGAAGTCGAAGATCCGCCAGTGGACCCGTGCTGAAGAGCGCGCCAAGGGAATCGAGCTGGGGACACGACTGCTTGAGGATGAGCTTCGCCGGCACGGTCTTCCGATTTCAGCCACGCTGAAGTCGGAAAAAATGGAAGAGGTCGTCAAGGCATACACCCTGCAGTCACTTGAGGACCTTTTTGTCCAGATCGGCTACGGCAAGATTTCCGCGCACCAGATTGTCAACCGCTTCATGCCGGAGCGGGGACACGAAGAAGCGCAGCAGGCGGCCCGTCCGGCAAAACCGGCGCGGGAGTCCAAAAGCAGCGTGATCACGATCACCGGGATTGACAATGTCCTGTATCGCCTCGGGAAATGCTGTATGCCGGTGCCCGGCGACAAGGTCATCGGGTTTATCACCCGGGGGAAGGGCGTGACCATCCATCGTGCCGACTGCCGCAATGTCGAGCGGATGGCGGAACCGAACAGCCGCCATATCGATGTCGACTGGATGGAAGACGCCGAGGGGACTTCGACAACACGAATCTATATTGAAGCCCTTGATAAACCTGGCATGTTGGCCAATCTGAGCGCCTTTATTTCTTCAGAGAATGTAAATATATCGTCCGTTAAGGCCAACTCAACCCATGATAAGCGGGCCTTTATCGAACTTGCCCTTGAGGTGAAAAACCGGAGCCAGTTGCTCAGCATAATGAACAAAATCCGTCAGATGGATGGCGTGCTTGCGGTTCGACGCTAATGAAATGGCGGATTGAGGCCGTTTATTTCTCTTGACAAACCTAAGCCGTCTTGGTATTGTTTATATCAAATCAAGGAAATACGCCAATCTATGAAAAGGAAAGGGGGGAAAACAAGGATGACAAAGGCAGATCTTATCGACAAGATTGCAGCGAGCGCAGGACTGACCAAGGCAGATGCGGGCAAGGCGCTTGACGCGACGCTCGATGCAGTGAGAATCGCACTGAAGAAGAGCCAGAAGGTTACGCTCGTCGGTTTCGGAACGTTCTCCGTTTCGAAGCGCAAGGCGAGAAAGGGCCGCAACCCGAGAACCGGTGCCGAGATCAAGATTCCGGCATGCAAGGTTCCGAAGTTCACCGCCGGCAAGACGCTGAAGGATGCAGTGAAATAAGGTT
>JAAYUK010000244.1 GCA_012517735.1 Nitrospiraceae bacterium | reverse complement strand
TAGGCAGCAGCCTTGGAGGCAGAACCCTGCTCGAGAGCATGCTCAAAATAGGAAGTGAGCGTGAACGTGATCCCCAGCTCGCTTTTGAGAGCATTGCTCAGGGCGTCGATCGGTCCGTTGCCGCAGCCGCGGATTTCCCGCTCTGCCCCATCGACCTTTACCAGTGCAGAAATCTCGATTGCGGACTCGGTTTCATCTGCCTGGTGTTCCTTCACACTGCACGATTTCAGCAAATAGGGCTCCTTCCGGCTCAGATATTCAGTCCTGAATGCATCCATGATCCGCTCGGGATCGATCTCACAGCTCTCCTTTTCGCAGATGCCCTGAATGATCCGGCTGAACTCCGGTTGCATCTCCTTGGGCATGCGGAATCCGAAATCCTTTTCCATCACGAAGGCGACTCCGCCCTTGCCCGACTGGCTGTTGATGCGCACTATGGACTCATAGGTGCGGCCGACGTCTGCCGGATCGATCGGCAGGTAGGGCACCTCCCAAAACGCTTCCGAACTTTCCTCATGTGCTTTCATCCCTTTGTTGATCGCGTCCTGATGCGACCCGGAAAACGCGGTAAATACCAGTTCGCCGGCATAGGGGTGGCGCACATGGACCGGAATTTTCGTGCAGCGTTCATAGACATCGATCACGCGGTTGATGTTCGAAAAATCGAGCTTCGGATCAATTCCCTGGGAAAAGAGGTTCATCGCGAGGTTCATGATGTCCACATTTCCGGTGCGTTCGCCGTTGCCGAACAACGTGCCTTCCACGCGGTCGGCGCCGGCAAGCAGCGCCAGCTCGGTCGCCGCGACCGCAGTTCCGCGGTCATTGTGCGCGTGAAGGCTGATGATCACCCGGTCGCGATCCTTGATGTTCCGGCAGATCCATTCGATCTGATCGGCATAGACATTCGGCGTCGCCATCTCAACCGTAGCCGGCAGATTCAGGATCACCTTCCGCTCCGGCGTGGGCTGCCAGACATCCATGACCGCCTCGCAGATCTCAAGCGCATACTCGAGTTCGGTTCCGGTAAAACTTTCCGGCGAATACTCGAAGCGGAAATCCGTCCCCGGCATCTTCGCGGCTTCTGCCTTGACCAACGCTGCGCCGTTTACCGCGAGCGCCTTGATCGCAGTCTGATCCATGCGGAAAACAACATTGCGCTGGAGCGTGGAGGTCGAGTTATACAGATGCACAACGGCACGCCTGACCCCGGCCAAAGCTTCAAACGTCCGCCGGATAAGATGCTCGCGCGACTGGGTCAGCACCTGCACCGTTACCTCGTCGGGAATCAGATTTTCATCGACAAGCGTCCGGAGAAAATCGAACTCTATCTGCGATGCCGAGGGGAAGCCCACCTCGATCTCCCGGAAACCGACATCGCAGAGCAGCTTGAACATATCCTTCTTCTCCTGGACAGTCATCGGCGCGATCAGCGCCTGGTTGCCGTCACGCAGGTCAACGCTGCACCATGCCGGTGCCGCAGTGAGCGTGCGGGAAGGCCATTGCCGGTCAGGCAGGGCCACTGCGGGAAACGGTCGGTATTTGTGTACTGGCATGCTCATATCCATCCCTCCGATCACATGAAAAAGGCCACGGATTGTAAAACCCGTGGCCCGAAAGTGCATATCTGCTGCAGCCCCGTCGTTAGACAATACCCTCCGGCGCCGC
>JAAYUK010000043.1 GCA_012517735.1 Nitrospiraceae bacterium | reverse complement strand
GACTCCGGATATCTCGCTGCCCGTGTCGATACTGCATCGGTCCTGTCCGATGAAGATGGTGTCAGCATCGAATTCAGCATTCAGGAAGGCAATCTCACGACGGTCGCTTCGCTTGTTTTTTCCGGCAACACGCTTGCTTCGACGGACGAGCTCAGCCGGATGGTGCCGTTGCGTCCGGGGGATCCGTACAGTGAATCTGCCCTGAGCGTCGCAAAGCTCAGGATCGCCGACTGGTATCAGAAAAAGGGTCATGCTGAAATCCAGATCGATTTTCAGGTGAAACTGTCCGGATTGCTGGCTGACGTCACGATAGCAATTCAGGAGGGGCGACAGACGCTTTTCGGCAAGCATGTCATTGTCGGCAACGATAAAACGCGGCTTCGGGTGCTTCAGCGCGAACTGCTCCATAAAGAAGGAGAACCATTCAACCCCTCTCTTTTTACCGAGGAACGCATGGCGCTCAACCGGACCGGTCTGTTCTCCTCCATCGACATTTCGTCTGAACTGTCCGAAAAGGGGGTGCGCGATATTATCTATCGGGTTCAGGAGGCTCCCGCCGGGACGGTCGAATTCGGTTTCGGATATGCGGAATATGAACAGTTCCGGGCGTTTTTTGATATCGGATATCGGAACCTGTGGGGATTGAACGATCAGGTCCAGTTTCGGGTGGATGCCAGTTCGCTCCTGAAACGGATCACGCTTTCCTTGTATCATCCATGGGCATTCGAGCAACGGGGATTGGCATTCAAGGCGCTTCTGATCGGTGAACGGAAGACGGAACTGAATGTGGACAACCATTCCGTTTTATACAAGTCGGACCGGTATGGTGCGAGTGCCGGATTTGAGAAGACCTTTTCGCCGGCGCTCAAGGGCGAGCTCATGTACGATCTCTCTCATGTTGATACCTACGATGTTGCCCCTGGCGTCATTTTGAGCAAGGAGGATGTCGGAACGTTGATCATCAGTGCCGTCCGTCTGGGGCTGACGTACGACCGGCGTGACAATCCGCTCGATCCGAAACAGGGATATGTGCTCGGCGCGACGGTCAAGGTTACGGGTCCCTATCTCCTTTCTGAGACCAGCTTCAACAAACTGGTTGTGTACGCCAATGCCTATGAAAGCCTCAGTAAAAATATCGTGGCGGCCGTCTCTTTGCGCGGCGGCTTTGCTCAAGGATATGGGAGTACCGATACCCTGCCGATTGTCGAGCGTTTCTTTCTTGGAGGCAGAACAACGGTCCGCGGATACCGGCAGGACATGCTCGGACCGAAAGACTTTTGGGGGAATCCCGTGGGCGGAGATGCGTTTCTCATGGGAAATTTCGAATTGCGGACAAAAATCTGGAACGATTTGGGACTGGTGACGTTTTTCGATACGGGAAATGTCTGGACAAAACTGAAAGACATTTCCCTGACTGATCTGAAATCAACGGTGGGAGTGGGGCTGCGGTACAACACGCCTGTCGGTCCGTTGCGCGTGGACTATGGACGCAAATTGAACCGGCAGGCGGGTGAAAGTCCCGATGCGATACACTTCAGTATCGGGCATGCGTTCTGATGGCAAGTGGGGGTGATGCTCTTGTTGTATCGGTATGAACTGGCGCTTCTAGCGGTTCTTCTCATTGTCTGCACACTGTTGTGGCCTGTGTCTGGAGCATGTCAGGAGCTGGTTGATCGCGTTGTGGCCTCAGTAGGGACAAAGGCAATAACGCTGTCGGAGTTTCAGGAACGCTTTGCTGCGCTGAAGGCAGAACATCCGGATACGACGGAAGAGGCGGCGATCAACTCGATGATCAACGGGATCCTTCTCCTGGAAAAGGCCCGTCAGATGCGCTTGGAGGGGAAAAGCGCGGATGATCTCATTGCGGAATACATCAACGTAAAGATTCGGGCTGCCGTTCTCATCCGGGACGAAGAGATTGACCGTTACCTGAGCGATCATCGACTCAAGCCCGGGTCTCAGGAGAATGCATCAGTTCGGGCGAAAGTGGAAGAGTTGCTGACAGAACAGGAAGTGAACAAGGCGCTCGAAAGGCATCTGAAGGAACTGCGAGATGGTGCCGATATCAGGATTCAGTTTTCAGGGAAAGAATGACTGCGTGTTCATCGCACTCAGGGAATTTATGACACTTGATACAGTCACTCCAGATTTTTTGCGGCAATTTCGCCTTGTCGACATCATGGAATCCGAGCTTTTTGAAAAAAAACGGTTGGTAGGTAAGCGCAAAAACCCGCTGCAACCCGATTTCTTTCGCTTCCTTCAGGCATCGCTTGACCAGTTGTTTTCCAATGCCTTTTTTCTGGTCCTGCGGGCGCACTGCCAGTGAGCGGATCTCCCCAAGGTCGTCCCACATGATTCTCAACGCGCAGACACCGATGATATGACCCTGGTCCTCATACACGATAAAGTCCCGCACGCTTTCATACAATTCATTCAACGAACGGGGAAGCATCTGTTCGCGCTTCGCAAAATCGTTTACCAGACTCTGTATGGCTTTCACATCAGCAATGCGCGCTTTTCTGATCGGCATAATCCGAGTATCCTTTGTCGAGAACTGTTTTGTTCAACCGGAGCAGGTCGGGATTCAGATGAGCTCCCAGCGATGCCAGCGCTTCCTGAAGAGCGTGCAGGGAGGCACAACCTGTTTTTCCTGCCAGGGCGCCGGCAAGGAGGATATTGGCGGTCCGCTGCGACCCCATCTCCGCCGCGAGTCGAAGGGCCGGAATGGAAAGCATGGTGATGTCTTTCCTGCCGGGCGCTGCGGGTACGAGGTCGGCATCGACAATCACGACTCCACCCGGGGAAACATGGGGGAGAAACGCGGCGCACGATTGCGGACTCATGGCAACAAGTGCATCAAAGGTCTTTGTTATGGGAGAACCGATGAACTGATCGCTTATGATGACGGAACAGTGAGCGACACCTGAACGCATTTCAGCGCCATATGCCGGAAACCATGTCACTTCCCGCTGTTCCATAAGCCCCGCCAAGGCGAGCAGTTTGCCGGCAAGCAGGATCCCCTGGCCGCCGGTACCGGCAATGAGGATTTTACACTCCATGCATCTCCTTCAGGATCCCCGGAGGGAAGGCCGCAATCATTTCAGTTCTCATCCAGTCAAGCGATTCTTCGGGAGTCTTCCCCCATGCAGTCGGGCAGGGAGACAGGAGTTCAACAAAACTGAACCCTCTGTTTTCCATCTGGACTCTCAATGCTTTCTCAATATAGGTAAGGGATTGCAGAATATTGGGGACCGTATTCAGAGCGCCTCGTGCAATAAACGAGCAGCCGGCGGTTGCGTTGATCAGTTCGGCAACATTCAGGGGATTGCCGTGGCATGCAGGTCGGCGACCGGCAAGGGTCGTCGCCGTTTTTTGGCTGCAGATCGTCGTGGGAGCCATCTGTCCGCCGGTCATGCCATATGTTGCATTATTGATGAAGAAAACCGTGATATTCTCTCCCCGGTTGGCAGCGTGAATAATCTCGGCCGTGCCTATGGCAGCAAGATCGCCATCGCCCTGATACGAAAAGACCACCCGGTCCGGCAACAGTCTCTTCATGGCGGAGGCAGCAGCCGGCGGGCGGCCATGCGCAACTTCGAGCATATCAAAGGCAAAATAGCGGTGGGCAAAAACCGCGCATCCTACAGGGGCGATGCCGATGGTTCTCTCCCGTATGCCAAGCCCATCAATAGTCTCAGCAATAAGGCGATGGGCAATGCTGTGACCACAGCCTGGGCAATAATGGAACGGGATATCTCTGAGACTCTCCGGATGAGTAAATGCAGCATGCACAGTACTCATACTATACGAGCAGTTCCGGTATTTAGTCAACTTTTCCCCAGGTCGGCAGTTGTGTTGCATGTCCTGCCGGGCTGCACGGGATTCGGCCTCCGAACCACAACAATGAAGAATTATTCCGCTTCATAATAGACTTTGAGAATATCCCTGACCGCGTGGTCCAGCGGGACACGGATGCTCTGCTTGGTACGCCGCGTCTTCAGTTCGATCATGTTTTCCTTCAATCCACGCTCGCCGATGACAATCTGAAGAGGGATGCCGATAAGGTCGGCATCCTTGAACTTTACCCCGGGGCGCTCGTCACGATCGTCCATG
>JAAYUK010000243.1 GCA_012517735.1 Nitrospiraceae bacterium | reverse complement strand
AGTTTGGGATAGTAGCGTTTGGAATACGGGGTCATCAGGATCGGGTGGTCGTCAAATCCCTCGACGAGAAATCCGACCTCCTCGTTGGTCGAGAAATTCATGGGGCCGCGTACGGTGTCGAATCCCCGGGAAGCAAGGTCATCCGATACCATTTTGAGCAGGGCATCGGCGACGGCCTGATCGTCGATGCATTCAAAAAAACCGAAGAACCCGACCTTATCGTTGTGATATTCATTGTGCAGGCGGTTGATGATCGACGCGACTCGCCCAACGATTTGTTCATTCCGATATGCCAGAAAGAACCGTGCTTCCCCATGAAGAAAGAAGGGATTTTTGTCGGAGAAATGTTTGATCAGATCGCGGGTGAGCTGAGGAGCGTAGAGTGGCTCGTTCTGATACAAAGAGAGCGGGAATTCGGCGAACTGCCGGAGCTCCCGCTCCGAACGTGCTTCTCGAACGCTGACGTTCATGAACCGGAATTGCTTAAGGGATGATGCCGAGCTGCTTGCCCACTTTTTCGAATACGCCCAGCACCGTGTCGAGCTGTTCTTCGGTATGTGTCGCCATATAGCTCGTGCGAATGATCGCCTTGCCGGGCGGTACCGCCGGGGATACGGCAACATTCACAAAGACGCCGCCGGCCTGGAGCATCATGCACATCTTGAATGCGGTTTCATCAGCGCCTACGATGACCGGGATGATCGGGGTTGCGGTCGGCCCGATCTCGAAGCCGAGCGAGCGGAAGCCTTCCAGCATTTTACGGGTATTCTTCCAGAGCTGGGCAAGGCGCTCCGGTTCGTTTTCGATGATGTCGAGCGCTGCGCTGACCGCTGCGACAGAAGCAGGCGGCGGGCTGGCGCTGAAGATGAGTGCGCGGGCAAAGTGCTTGATATAGTGGATCACATCAGCATCGCCCGCAATGAAGCCGCCGATGGAAGCGAGGGATTTGCTGTAGGTTCCCATGACGAGATCGACCTCTTTTTCGAGGCCGAAATGTTCACCGGTGCCGCGGCCGGTCTTGCCGAGGACGCCGATGCCGTGGGCATCGTCAACCATAAGGCGGGCGCCATATTTTTTGCAGAGTTCAACGACCTTGGGCAGATCGATGATGTCGCCTTCCATGCTGAATACGCCGTCAACGACAACGAGCGTGCCGCGGCCGTTTTTCTCGGCAAGCAGGCGCTCGAGATCCGCCATGTCTTCGTGGCGGAAACGCTTGACTTCGCCGTAGGAAAGGCGGCAGCCGTCAACGATGCTTGCATGGTCCATCTTGTCGATGATGACGACGTCGTCCTTGCCGACGAGGGCGGATATGACCCCGAGATTGACCTGAAAACCGGTCGAGAAGATCAGCGCTGAATCGCGCCGCATGAAGCGGGCGAGTTTTTCTTCGAGTTCTACATGGATATCGAGAGTGCCGTTGAGAAAACGGGAACCAGTGCAGCCGCTGCCGTATTTCTTGATTGCTTCCACCGCTGCTTCCTTGACCTTCGGATGGTTGGTCAGTCCGAGGTAGTTGTTGGAGCCGATCATGATCATCTTCTGGCCGTGTATGGTAACGACCGGGTCCTGCGCAGAGTCGATTACCCGGAAAAACGGGTATATTCCTGCCTGCTGCAGCTCCTTTGCGGTGGTGAACTTCCTGCACTTCTCGAATAAATCCATGGTCTCCCCTATATCCACTGATGTATGCGATACCAGTCCGCGGTCCATTGGGCTCCGGTGCGCATATCCACCTTCGGCTGGAAGCCAAAACGTGTTTTTGCCTTTCCGGGATCGCATACCCAGTACTGATGCTGGATGTCTTTCATCCTGTCACTGCTGACAATACTCAACCGGCTAGCAAACCGGGACACAAAACCGACCGCCGGAATCACTGCACGCGGGATGCTCACTTTGAGCGGACGACGCTGCAGTGCCGCCGAAATAGCATCTATAATATCATCTGACGAATAGATATTGCCATCGGAAAGGAAGAACACCTCCCCGACGGTGTCCTCGTGCTGTGCGGACTGTATTATACCATTGACCAGGTCTTCGACATACAAAAAAGAATAGCGGGAGTTGCCCCAATAGGGGACAATTCCCCGTTTTACCAGCTGGAAAAAGATCAGCACATCCCTGTCGCGCGGTCCGTAGACCGCCGGAGGGCGGATGATCGTGACCGGGATACGGTCACGCACTGCGAAGACTGCCTGTTCCCCCTCCATTTTTGTGCGTCCGTACGAAGATACCGGCGCAAAAGGGCAGTCTTCCCTGAGCGGGGTGCCATCCGCGCTCGGACCGGAGGCGGCGAGGGAGCTGAGGTGGAAAAGACGCTTGATGTCAGGGGCATGTTCGAGCACGGCATTGACCACGTTTCGTGTGGCAAGAACATTGCCAGCGAAAAACTCCTGATCGCTTCTGGCCTTGGTCAGACCGGCAAGGTGGAAGACGTAATCGGCGTTTTTTACCGCTGCGGCAAGGGTTTCCGGCTGGGTGCAGTCACCGGCAATCTTTTCTACCGTAACCCCCTCGAGATATCCTTGCCGGGCAAGGTTTCGTACGAGACAGGTTACTTCAAATCCTTGTCGAACAAGGGATTCTGCAAGATGACTGCCGATAAATCCTGTCCCGCCAGTAATAAGTGCCTTCATAAAGTCTTTCAATCATACGGGAACAGGCGTCGGGAAAGCAAGACAACAACGGCAGTGATGAGTAATGAGTAATAGGAACAGGACACGGGTACAGAGAACATATCACGTATTACAG
The DNA here is from genome assembly GCA_012517735.1 of Nitrospiraceae bacterium. Classification (GTDB taxonomy): domain Bacteria; phylum Nitrospirota; class Thermodesulfovibrionia; order Thermodesulfovibrionales; family Dissulfurispiraceae; genus JAAYUK01. The sequence continues at coordinate 12,272 of JAAYUK010000243.1, read as the reverse complement.
TCTTATGACGTTACTGGTCACGTATTACCCATCACTCATTACTGTTTTTTCACTTTGACGGTAAGTCCGGAGACGGATTCAACCACCACCGCCGTGCCTGCAGGCAACGGCTCATCGGAGATCGCCGCCCAGAGCTCCCCATGCAGCTGAACCTGCCCCCCGGAAGCGGTGATCTCGTTTTTTACAATGCCTCGGCTGCCGACCAGACCTTCTACGCCGGTCGAGACTTTTGACCGCTGCGCTCGGTAGGCCATCCTGAAGGTGAAAAAGAAAAAAGCGGCAGTTCCGGCTGCGGCAGGCAGGATGACGGAAAGCGAAAGCCTGAGCATCGGGGCCCCGGTATCAAAGAGCATGAGCGAACCGAGAATGAGACAGGCGATACCCCCGATCGTCAGCATGCCGTATGAGGTGACCTTGACCTCCAGCACAAAAAGGACGATGCCGATCAGGATCAGGAGCAGGCCGGCATAATTGACCGGCAGGGTCTGAAAAGCGTAAAAGGCAAGAACGAGCGCAATGGCGCCGATCACTCCCGGAGCCACGGACCCGGGATTGGAGAGTTCAAAGAAGATCCCGTAGAAGCCGATGAGCATGAGCATATAGGCCACCGTTGGATCACTGATGAAACTGAGCAGTTTGTGGCGGAAGCCCATTTCTTCGGCAACAACCACGGCACGGGCGGTCCTGAGGGTATGGCTGCGCTCACCCAAGCGAACGGTCTTCCCGTCCGACTTGTTCAGGAGATCGGGAATATCTTTGGCGATCAGATCGATAATTCCGACCTTCAGGGCTTCCGTTTCGGTAGAAGAGATGCTTTTCCGGACTGCGTCTTCCGCCCACTGAACATTGCGGCCGTGCTGCTCGGCAATGGATCTGATATACGCTGCCGCATCGTTGGTGGCTTTGGCGGACATTACTTCGTCCATTTTCTGACCGACTCCAACCGGATGTGCGGCCCCGATGTTGGTGCCGGGTGCCATGGCAGCTACATGCGCCGCGAGGGTGATGATAGCTCCGGCAGAAGCTGCACGAGCGCCGCTCGGGGAGACGAAGACAATGACGGGCACCGGGCTGGCCTGCATGTCCTTCACAATGGCGCGCATTGCAGTGTCCAGTCCTCCGGGGGTGTCCAGTTCAAGCACAACCGCCTCAGCATTCATTTCACGGGCTTTTTTGAGGGAAGAGGAGACAAATTCGGCAACTACAGGCGTAATGGTTGCCTGAATCCGGACCGTGTAGACTTTCGGCGCATTCGTTTCTGCGGCAAACAGCGACAGGGCGGTCAGGCCAAGAATGACACATGCCAACGCGACAGGGAAGATCAGTCTGACCGGGGAACGAAACGGATGGCTACGCATACCGGGAGAGTACCCCACTCGTCCAACGTGAATCAGCGTTCTGCATTTGTTCATAGGTCTGTCTGGCAAGCTCCTGACGGGCCTCGTTTTCTATTTTGGATGCGGTTGCCGCTACCTGCATATCCTGCGATGATGGTTTTGCCGGGGCCAGCGCTGCAGCACGAACGACCCGCATTTTTGCAATGGTCGCCTCCGGTTTCTGCTCTTTGGAAACATCAATGGAGACTTCGCCTCCCACGGCATATTGTCTGCCGTCAGGTCCACGCGTATAGTCATAACGTTCGGGTCCTGTATAGCGTCCGCCGACAGCACGGTGGGCATGTTCATGGGCGCGCACCTCGGAATCGACCTGTTTCAGTCGTGCTACCTCACGCTGGATCTGCTCCTGCCTGGTGCGTTCTTCCGCCGTCTTGCGTTTGGTCTCGGCAGTCTCTGTTTTGTCCGGTTGTTGCGCGGAACGCTGCATCTGACCAAGCATCGGAGTCAGTTGTGCTGCACGGACAATATCCATACCTCATTCTAGCATGTATTGGCGGAAATCTGACCCTGTATCGCCATCACCCGGACGGGTGATGTATAATCGAAGACGCAATTGTGCCGGAACGTCCGGCTGATGCTTGCAGAAGGGGGAGGCATGGAATGATCGTGAAAATGCTTCGTTCACGCGGGGGCATTCTTTTCTTGTTTCTTGCGGCTGTTCTTTTTATCGTATACGATGCGACGCATGCTGCTGATGATGAGGCAACGGCGCAGATAAAACAGGAATCCGCCCGGTTGAAAGAGCAGCGGACGACGATCCGCAAGAGTGAAGAAGCGATTATGCAGTCGCTTGAGCGGTCGCGCAAGGCCATGGCGACAACTGCGGAGAAAGGCGATGCAGAGTCGCGTAGAATAGCCCAGGAAGCGGTTGCCGAAGCGCAGGAGGCCCTTGATACTGTCCAGAATCTCCAGGCAAAGCTCGAGTCAAGGGTTCGTTCGTTTGAAAATGCCTTGCGCCTGCCGAAAAGCGCTCGTGAATATGGTATAGCAACCATCTCGCTCGGTCAGGTTCGGGTCGAGAGAAAAACGGGCAGTTTCGTGCTGGAGCCAGGCTCCAGAGTGCTTGAAGAGGAGTCGGTTATTACCGGACGCGCTGCTTACGGTGAAGTGTATCTGCCTGACGGAACATTCGTGATGCTCGGGCCGGAAAGCGTGTTCATTCCGGCCGAGGTGGACCGGACCAACCGGATTTTTATGGCGGATCTCAAAAAAGGCAGGGTGCATGTCGAGAAGAACTGCTCCGACGGTGATGGAGCGCGTTGCTGGGCGACCCGCTATACTACCGGTTCCGGCTTTATCTCCTTCGGCAAGGCGGAGCTTGTCTACGAGCAGAGACCAAACGGAACAGAAACGCTGACCGTGCTCGACGGTGCGGTGGTCTACCGGGAAAAACGCTCGCGGAAGGCGACGACACTTCAGGTCGGCGACCGTCTCGAGGTTGGCCTGAACGGTGAGGTCGTTTCGGTCAAAAAGGTGGGAAAAGACGACATCCAGGCCTGGTGGGATCCTGATATCCGGGTGCGGATGTAGACACGCTTTCTTTGATTGGGACTGCGGGCAGGAAGTAACGCGAAGCCCGGCGGGTGACTATCTGCCGGGCTTCGTTCCGCAAAAAAGACTATACCGACAGGTCGATCTGCTGCATCGATCCGACGCTGCCGTTTTCTTTCACATAGAGTCCGGCATGCCGCAGTACGCCGAGCAATTCATTCTGGTTGTTTTTAAATGAGTATGCAGTCTGGATTCCTGCCAGTGCGATAGCACCCACACCGGCGTCCTTCAGGCTCAGGTACGAATCTTTGCCCTCGGCGTCTTTGATCCATATAAGTAACTTGTTGAAAAAGCTGTCTTTCTCGTCAATCCAGCCGTTGCGGTCATCATCGAGCCTGGCAAGTTCGCTGAATCCGTTGCCGGTAGTCGGGCCGAAGAGTTCGCTGCCGTCAAGAATCTTGCCGTCGCCGTTCCGGTCAAGCGCGAGCAGTCCGTTGCCCGGGGAGACAAAGGGGATGTCTTCTCTTGTGCCGTCGGCATTGAGATCAAAAGAGAAGCGTACATTGGAGAGCGAGACCGTGGAGCCGTCAAGGTTAATAACCAGCGGGTCAACCACCTTTTCGGGGTCTCCTTGCCGGATCGTAAGATTGGTCCTGGACACGTATTCGCGGCTCATGGTTACCCGAAGCGACACGTCAATCGATCTGCCGTCTTCAGTTGTGATGGTGCCCGATGCGCGTATGGCGACCTGTTCCTGTTCGGTGAGGGTTTCGCTTCGGGTATAGACGGCGCCCCAACCCTGCCGTCCAGCCTCTCTGCCGGGTTCCGGTTGACCCGCGCTCTGAAGGGACGCAAGATTCTCACCCGTCCCTGCCGGACTCCCGATTCCTGAAAAGTCCTTGATTTCTATTTTTTTGCCCGTCAATGCTTCAATCATGCGAATAAACAGGAGCAGTTTCGGGTCAATACTACCAGGGTGATTCTCCGATTGGGGAGTATTTTTCGCAGCTGACGGTGCTATGGTTACCATGACGTCTCTGTCCGGGGCCTGGGGTTCGTCTACCCACGAGCGAAAAGTTTCCTGTATATTTAACGTGGTAGAGGCCGAATGCGCAGAGCTGAACTGCAGGGAAGACTGGGCGATGATCATGGTGATTCAACCTCCTTGGGAGTTGTTTTTGTTATCGGCAGTGAGAGGCTGAACTTTACCATTCATATCTCCTTGAATGCACACGATTTCAGAGCCGATCCCTCCATTTTCCGGTGTTCTGGTGTATACTATAGTTTCAATTTTCAAATGTGGAGGCACAATTATGGTTAAGATTTATTATGACAAGGATGCGAATCTCGATATCCTGAAGGGCAAGAAAATTGTCATCATGGGATATGGCAGCCAAGGACATGCGCATGCCAACAACCTCAAGGAGAGCGGCATGGATGTCACGATCGGCATCCGTAAAGGCGCAAGCTGGGACAAGGCTGCGGCCGCGGGATTCAATGTGATGTCTCCTGCCGATGCGTCGAAGATTGCGGACCTGATCATGATCCTTCTGCCGGATGAGCTTCAGGGCGATGTCTACCGCAACGAAATTGCCCCGAACATGAAAAAAGGCGTTTATATCGCATTCGCACATGGCTTCAACATTCATTTCGGCCAGATCGTGCCGCCAGCCGATGCGAATGTCATCATGATCGCTCCGAAGGGCCCCGGCCACCTTGTTCGTTCGGAGTACACGAAAGGCAGCGGCGTTCCGTGCCTGATCGCGGTTCATCAGGATGCTTCCGGCAACTCCAAGGAAGTTGCCCTGGCCTATGCTTCAGGTGTCGGCGGAGGACGGGCTGGAGTGATCGAAACCAGTTTCCGCGAAGAGACCGAGACGGATCTCTTCGGAGAGCAGACGGTCCTGTGCGGTGGAGCCGTTGCGCTCATCACGGCGGGGTATGAAACCCTTGTTGAAGCCGGATACTCTCCGGAAATGGCATACTTCGAGTGCCTCCACGAACTGAAGCTCATCGTTGATCTCATCTACGAGGGCGGCATTTCGAATATGAGATACTCGATCAGCAACACCGCCCAGTATGGCGATCTTACCCGCGGTCCCCGCGTCATCACCGCAGAAACCAAGAAGGAAATGAAGAAGATCCTCGCCGAGATTCAGAGCGGTGCATTTGCAAAAGAATGGCTCCTCGAGTGCAAGGTCAATAAGCCAACCTTTACCGCACTGACCCGCAAAGGCGAAGAGCACTCGATCGAGGAGGTCGGCGCCCGCCTCCGCGCCATGATGCCGTGGCTCAAAAAGGGCAAGCTGGTCGACAAGACCAAGGCGTAACTACCCCGGGAGACCGGAGTCGGAATCGGGTGCCGTGCAGCGGGTCGCCTCCCTCTGAGCATCCTGATTCCGACTCCTTCCGTTACTCATGAAATTTGCCCCTGAAGGGTACCCTTTCTTTGCAGCATTCGCCGGCATTACTGCAGGTGCATACCTGTTCGGTACTGTCTGGCTGGCCGGTATTCCTTTTTTCCTGTTTCTTTTCATGCTCTGGTTCTTTCGCGATCCCGACAGAAATGCCCCTGCCGGCGACGATCTTTTCGTTGCCCCGGCAGACGGCAAGGTTATCGTGATCCAGAAAATCCGCGAGAACCGGTACCTGAATGCCGATGTCATGATGGTCAGCATTTTCATGTCTCCGCTGAACGTCCATGTCAACCGCGTCCCGTGCGATGGCACGGTCGAAAAGGTACAGCACAATCCGGGAAAGTGTCTGAGGGCGTTTCTTCCGGAAGCGGCGATCGAAAACGAGAACATTGCGATGGTTTATGCTACCCGCATGGGACGGATTGTGGTGACACAGGTCGCCGGTGCCGTGGCCCGTCGGTGCGTCTGCCGCGTGTCTGAAGGCGCTGTGCTCCGCAAGGGTGAGCGGTATGGCATGATAAAATTCAGCTCCCGTGTCGATCTGTATCTTCCCCCTGACACGGAAATCGCGGTACAATTGGGCCAAAGGGTAACGGCAGGGGAAACCGTCATCGGCAGGAGTGTACCGGCATGACTTCAAAAAGCGTGCGCAAGAAGAAGTTTCAGGACACCGCCCGCAAGGGTATTTATCTGCTGCCGAACGGGCTGACTCTCTGCGGCATGTTCTGCGGTTTTTACGCAATCATTCTGGCGGTCAACGGGAATTATCTGTTTGCGGCGTGGGCGATCGTTCTGGCCAATATCTTTGACGGACTCGACGGCTGGGTTGCCCGCCTGACCCACACCACGACACGATTCGGGGTGGAGCTCGACTCGCTCTCCGACGTTGTCGCTTTTGGTGTTGCGCCGGCGATAACCATGTACAAATGGGGGCTTGCTCCATTCAACAAGGTCGGCATGGCGGTCGCCTTTCTCTTCGCTGCGTGCGGGGCTCTGCGTCTCGCCCGCTTCAATGTGCAGACCGGCACATCGACCTCAAAGGCATTTACGGGGCTTCCTATCCCCGCAGCAGCAACTGCGCTGGTCTCGATCATCATCTTCTATCATGAGATCGGCATTACCGTGCCGGACAAGTCCGTGCTGTATCCGGTGCTGACAACGATCATTGCCCTGTTCATGGTCAGCACGCTCCGGTTTCATGGCCTCAAGGAGATCGACTTTCGGGAGAAGAAGCCCTTTTGGGTGCTGATCCTGTTTGTATTCATCCTGTTTGCGATGGCGACTGAACCGAGCTATTCCATATTTGTCTTTGCCATGATCTATCTGCTCTGGGGCGTGATCGAAAATACCATTCTTTTGCTGCGGAGGCGCACGGTGCAATCGGCCGAAGCTCCGGCTGCGCTGCCGAATGAGGCGGGCGATGCGGATCATAAAAATATTTGACACCACCTTGCGCGACGGGGAGCAGTCTCCGGGCGCATCGATGCATGTCGAGGAAAAGCTCCAGGTTGCCCATCAGCTCGTCAAGCTCGGAGTCGATATCATCGAGGCGGGCTTTCCGATAGCGTCTCACGGCGATTTTGAAGCGGTGAACCGGATTGCTCGGGAGGTGCGGGGCGCGACCATTGCGGGCCTTGCCCGCGCGCGTCATGCTGATATCGAGCGCGCAGCCGATGCGGTGAAACCGGCGGACTCGGGAAGGATTCATACCTTTATCGCGACGTCTGATATTCATCTGCAGTACAAGTTGCGCATGAGCCGGGATCAGGTGTATGAAGCGGCGGTGGATGCCGTAAAATATGCCCGGAAGTTTACGGATGATGTCGAGTTTTCTGCTGAAGATGCAACCCGTTCCGATTGGGATTTTCTCTGTCGTATCACGGAGGGCGCAATCAAAGCCGGTGCCTCGACCATCAACATCCCTGACACGGTCGGATATACGGTGCCGCAGGAATTTGAAGAGCTGATCGCGTACCTGTTCAACACGGTTCCGAATATCGACAAGGCGACAATCTCGGTTCATTGCCATAATGATCTCGGTCTCGCGGTCGCAAACTCGCTTGCTGCGATTCTCAATGGCGCCGGGCAGGTCGAGTGTACGGTGAACGGTATCGGCGAGCGTGCCGGCAATGCGTCGCTGGAAGAGATCGTCATGGCGCTCAAGACCCGGCCGAAATTCTTCGATGTCGATACGCGGATCAATACTCCGGAGATCTATAAAACGAGCCGTCTGGTCCGCAAAATCACCGGCATCGTGGTGCAGCCGAACAAGGCGATCGTCGGCGCCAATGCGTTTGCCCATGAGTCGGGTATTCATCAGGACGGGTTCCTCAAGGAACGTTCGACGTATGAGATCATGGAACCGGAAACGGTCGGGGTGCCCCAGTCAACCCTGGTACTCGGCAAGCATTCGGGACGTCATGCATTCAAGGCGCGGCTGCAGGTTCTCGGCTATCAGCTTTCCGAAGAAGAACTGAATACCGCATTCGACAAGTTCAAGCATCTGTGCGACCAGAAAAAATATGTTTTTGATGAGGACATCGAAACGCTGGTGGCGGAGCAGGTGGCCAGGACGCCGGAAGTGTTCAGTCTGGTCGATCTGACGGCGGAAAGCGGGATGAACCGGACGCCGACCGCGACGGTCCGCCTGAAGGTGGGTGATGAGATCATTTCACTGACGCAGGTGGGCGACGGACCGGTCGATGCCGCATACAAGGCGATCGCTGCCATCACCAAGACGCGAAGCAGCCTCACCCGGTTTGAGGTGAAAAGCATCACCGGCGGCACCGATGCGCTGGGAGAAGTCGTTGTTGCTGTCGAGGAAGAGGGGCGGACCGTCCGCGGCAGCGGGTCTGATACCGACATCATCATTGCGGCGGCCAAAGCCTATGTGAACGCGCTCAATAAACTCGCCATCCGCCGGCGCGATACGCAGCAGGACATCGAGTCGATCTGACGTTTTCAAGTCTCTCGCTGGTGCATTGACATCCTACCATGCATATATTAAGCTTTTGGCAACACTACATCCGATCTGGCTCGGTGGAAGGCGAACCTGATGAAAAATATCCTGACACTGCTCGAAACATTCTTTGCCCACACGCTCTGGGAGATCGAGTCTGACGGATTGCGCCGCATCCGGCGTTTCGGGATAACCTTGCTCAGGTTTCTCTACAAGATACAGGATGAATACCGGAACGGCGACCTCACCATCAGGGCGTCAAGTCTCGTCTATACCACGCTGTTGACGTTCGTTCCGGTTCTCGCCATTTCGTTTGCCGTTGCGAAAGGGCTGGGTGTGCACAAGATGCTCGCACCGACCATTTACGGTTTTCTCGAGCCGATCGGAGACAAGGGCGTTGAGATAGCAGATACGATTCTGGATTATGTTGAAAACATCAATGTCAAGGTGATCGGCAGCGTCGGACTGGTTCTTCTGCTGTATACCGCGATCAATACCGTGCAGCAGATCGAGTCCGCATTCAATCACTTCTGGCAGATAACCCGGACACGGGATTTCCTGCGCAAGGTCCGCGATTATCTCACCGTGCTGATGGCCGGACCGGTTCTGATGGTTGCGGCCATCGGCATTACGACAACGGTCATGCACCACGGCATTATCACAAAACTGACGTCCATTGAGCCGTTCGGTACTGCGATCCTGTTCCTATCGAAAGTGTTTCCGTATGTCCTGATCATTTTCGCGTTTACCCTGTTTTACTACCTGCTTCCCAATACCCGGGTGCGCATCAGTTCCGCGCTTGCCGGCGGCGTCGCCGCAGGTGTTCTGTGGGAGTTGCTCAGTTGGGCGTTCACGAAATTCATCGTCTCGACCGCAAAGTATTCCGCCATTTATTCGGGTTTTGCGATTGTGCTGGTTTTCATGCTGTGGCTCTATTTTAACTGGCTGATCATGCTGATGGGAGTGAAGGTTGCTTTCTATCATCAATTTCCCGCTATGCTCCGCATGCGTCAGGATCGGGCGGTCTTCAGTGAACGGTTCAAGTACCGGTTGGCGCTGACCATCATGTATCTGGTTGCACTGCACTATCACCAGGACCGTCCGCGTTGGAGCATGAACACCCTGACGCGCTACCTGAAAATTCCGGCGGCGCCGGTACTCGATGTTCTTCAGCTGCTCCAGGCGCAGAAACTGTTGCTCCCGCTCGCAGAGGATGGCACATTCATTCCGTCCCGTGATATTGATACCATAACGGTTCGTGATGTGTTCAGGGCGGTTGAGAGCGGGTTGCCGGGAGATAATCTGTTCGGACATCAGGTATGCACCCAACCGGTGATCGAGGAGATGATCGGCAGGATGGATGAAGGGATTGTCAGAAGTCTCTCGGAAGCAACCGTAAGATCGTTGCTTTCGGCGTCTGTGTCTGAGGGCGGCGCTGAAGCACAGCGATCCGGAAAACCTGAAATGCAGTGAGGAGGGGGAGCTCATGAACAGGAAAGTGGTGTTTATCGGGCTGGCTGTTTTGCTTGTTTTCGGCGTCGTGCTTGTGTTTGTGACCAAAAACGCAAGCAAGCTCATCAAGGAGAAGATCGAGGCGTCAATCGGGAAAAACGTGACGGTTCGGGATATCTCGCTCAGCTGGGGCGGCGTCGATGTGAACGGAGTCGCCGTAACGAAAGACGGAGAGGTCGTTGTCAAAGCAGATCGGGTGCTCCTGAAGGCCGACTTCTTCGGGTTTCTGAAAAAGGGGTATGCCCTTTCGAGCCTGACCCTCGAAAAACCGTTTTTCAAACTGCAGATCGATAAAAACGGGGAGTTGGTGAATCCCCTGTCCCGGGAGCAGAAAGACGGAAAGGATGCCACGTCAGCATCCGGGAAGGGAGAACAAACGGCATTTTCCCTGGGAGAACTGGTGATCCGTGAGGGAGAAGTGGATTTTCGGGATGACCGGCGTCCGGCTCCGATGAACAGGGTGCAGATAAAAAACCTGAACCTCAGGCTTGATGATCTGGCCTACCCGATTGCGGATAAAAACTCCCGTCTCGATATCTCCGCACTGCTGGAGGGAAAACTGCTTGCCGGGGCGCTCAAGGCAAAAGGAGATCTGAACCTGAAGACAATGGCGGTAAAGCTGCAGGGTGAGGGGCAGAGCCTGGTGTTGCTGGATTTTGCGAGCACGGGACCGGTTGCAAAGGCGGAATCGCTTACGCTCTCCGTGGCTTCAGCGGATGCAAAACAGTATGTTATTTCGGAGTTGATCATGAAGAGACCCTATCTCCGGGCGGAGGCCGATGCCCAGGGAAAGTATATCAATCCGCTCGATGCGATAGCTCCGGTATCACGGAAAGGCGGTCCAAGGCAGAAGCCGTCCGGCAGTGCCCAATCTGATCCATCTGCCGGTGACGCGAAGGCGGGGGCGAGCACGTTTCTGATCCGGAAAATGCAGGCAACCGATGGAGTGATCGACTATTTCAATCATAAGGTATCGAGCCCGCCCCATCGGACCCACATGGAGGCTGTCCAGTTCACGATGGACAATATTGCTGTGCCGGTCAGCGACACCCTGTCGAATTATTCCTTTTCCGCGACTACGGCTGGCGGAACCGTTGTTTCAAAGGGTGCCACTGCACTCAGGAGCCGGGATACCAATGCTGTCCTGACGGTAAGGAATCTCGACATCACACAGTTTAAGCCCTATTACCAGAAAAAAGGAGATGCCGCAGTGACGCGCGGTACCATGAATCTCGATCTTGACCTGAAGGTCAAATCCCGCATCGTCAACTCTCCCGGCAAGATAGTGCTGAAGAACCTCGACTTTGCCTCCGGCGGGGGACTCGGAGGACAAATCATGGGCCTCCCGAGGGCCTCCGTAGTGAATCTGCTCAAATCGAACAACAATGAAATCGCGCTCGAGTTTACCGTTCAGGGGAGCATTGACGACCCTCAGTTTTCGATCCGCGACAGTATCATGAAAAAACTTACCGTCGGCCTTGCGGAAAAACTGGGTTCGTCGGTTGTCGGCGCCGGCTCAGCGGTTCTTGGTGTAGGCAAAGAAGGTGTCGGTCAGGTCGGCAAGGGCGCCGGAGCTCTCGGGGGAGGTCTCAAGAAGCTTCTCGGGAAATAGACGGTTGCTTTGGAGTCTGCACGCGGAGGATGGCTGAGTGCGCCGTCCTCCGCGTATTTTGACATCACCCGGAAGCATCCGCTAAATTAACCGAATGCGATTTGACCTTGTTATTTTCGATCTTGACGGTACGCTTGTAGACTCCAGCCCCGACATCCGCAATGCCATCAATCATGTTCTCCGACCGTTTGGTGTCCGCCCGGTCAGTATTGAAGAGACCCGGGAACTGGTTGGCGAAGGAGCAACACGGCTTATGGAGAAGATTATCGAGTCGCGTTCTTTGCCGGTTGCTGCTTCTGATTTGCTTCCTTCCTTTCTTGCGTATTACGGCGAGCATCTGCTTGATATGACGACTGTTTATCCGGGGGTTGTTGATGCGCTCAATGCGCTCGATGGGGTCCGTAAAGCCGTTGTGACGAACAAGCATGATCATCTTTCGGTTCATGCCCTTGAGCAGTTGGGGCTTGCCCGATATTTCGATCTTGTCGTCGGCAGTGAGACTGCTCCGGCGAAAAAGCCTTCGCCTTTGCCGGTTCTCCATGTGCTGGAGCGGCTTGGCGTCTCACCGGATCGAGCGGTGATTGTCGGCGATAGTACCTATGATGTTGAAGCCGGCAAACGTGCCGGCATTGCCGCCGTTGCCGTTACCTACGGGTATCGGCCGGCCGGGCTCCTGAAAAATGCCGATGTGCTGATCCATTCCATGAGTGACCTGCCGGAGGTTCTGGCCCGATGGGAAGTAAGAAGTAAGAAGTAAGAAGTAAGAAGTATTCCTCTCTGTCGGTACGCGATGTTTTCCGGAATCTTGTTTATCCGAGAATTGTCATTAGCCCGGCAGGGCAGGCAACGCCGCTCAACTGCCACCCCGAAAAGTCATAGACATT
>JAAYUK010000242.1 GCA_012517735.1 Nitrospiraceae bacterium | reverse complement strand
GACAACAAGAGCGCCGTTGCGCAGATTATCGAGACACTCAGGGTGCTTGATGAGCTGAAGCTGCCGCATGCAAATCTCGAAATTCTTTTTACCGCGAGCGAGGAGCGGGGGCTGCTCGGGGTCCGCAATCTTGACTGCTCGCTGCTGCGCAGCTCGCATGGCATTATTCTCGATGTAAGCGGACCTCCCGGCTCGGTTGTCGTTGCCGCCCCGACCCGTGAGCAGTTTTCGATTCGGGTAAGCGGTCGTGCCGCACATGCGGGGATCGAGCCGGAAGCCGGGATCAATGCGGTCCGGGTCGCCGCCGAGATTGTCGCCGCGCTGCCGAACGGCCGGATCGATGCGCGGACAACGCTGAATGTCGGTGAAATCAGCGGGGGCACCGCATCGAATGTCGTTCCTGCGCAGGCCTGCCTGCGGGGCGAGTTCCGCGCGCATGATCCGGAGCAGTGCGATGCGATCCGCCGCCTGCTGCATGACATTGCTGAGGATGCGGCGATGCGGTCCGGTGCGTCTGTAACAATCGAGATTGAGCGCGAATACGAAGGCTTTTCGATCGCGCCTGACGAGCCATTCCTCCGGTTCGGTGAAGACGTTCTGTGCGCGTGCGGGCTGCAAGCGCGGCATCTCGTGACCGGAGGGGGATCGGACGGCAACATTCTGAACCGGAGCGGTATCTGTTGCCTGAATTTTTCCAACGGGATGCATAAAATCCATTCGCGCGAAGAATACATCGCCGTAGACGACCTGGTAACCGGCGCTGAAATTCTGCTCCATGCAGCGCTCCGGTTCCCGGCGTTTGCTGACGCAGGCGGCAGACGGTGAAGCGCCCGCCCGGCCAGCAGCATTCTCCCTGGGAGCGTGACCGGGCTCTGCTGGAATCCTGCATGGCGGATGTCGCGAAAAGAAGAATTCCGAACCTGCCGAAGTCGCTGCCCATCCGGCTCAATCCGACACTGCATGTGATTCCGCTCGCATGGCGCAATCTGCCGGAACTGATCAGGGGGGAGTCTGTTGTTCCCGTGCGCGGCGAGGCATTCGTCATCGTCTGGCGTGCGCCCGGCAGCGGTGAGCTTCGCATCGCCACCGCGACGGATGGCGAGTTGCTTGTGCTCAAGACGGTCGCGGAAGATCGCTCACCGGAATCCGTTGCCCGGGAAGGAGGCGTTCCGCTCAGAACCGTCCGGGAACTCATGGCAGCGGCTGCGGAACGGGGCATTGTCCTCGCGCCGTCATCAAGGCTGACCAGGGGCCGATCGTTCCCGCGCGGCATTTTTGCAGATGATGCATACTTTGGAACGCGGCATTTCACGCTCCAGTGGCACATTACCCAGGCGTGCGATCTGCACTGTACGCATTGTTATGACCGGAGCGATCGTTCTCCCATGCCGCTTGAACGGGGACTGCGGGTGCTTGACGATCTGAAATCATTCTGCGAAAGGCATCACGTTACCGGCCATGTTTCGTTTACCGGGGGCAACCCGTTTCTGTACCCCCACTTTTTCGAGCTCTACCAGCGTGCGGCAGACCTGGGGTTCGGCACCATCATTCTCGGCAATCCGGTTTCTGCTGAGCTGATTGAGCGGATGCTTGCCATTCAGCCGCCGTCGCATTTCCAGATCAGCCTCGAGGGACTTCAGGAGCGGAACGATGCGGTGCGCGGCAAGGGGCATTTCAAACGCGCTCTCGCGTTTTTGAAGCTTCTCAGGGAGTTCCGCATCCACTCTATGGTCATGCTGACCCTGACCCGCGACAATATTGACGATGTGCTTCCCCTGGCCGAAAAACTGCGGGACCATGCGGACACCTTCCATTTCAACCGGCTGGCAATGGTGGGTGAGGGCGTCAATCTCCGTTTGCCGGACGGGAAGAAGTACTGGAAGTTTCTCGCCGACTACCTCCGGGCCGCGCGAACGAATCCCGTCATGGGGTACAAGGACAGTCTTCTCAACGTCCTGCTCCACCAACGCGGAGAGGAGCTCTTTGGCGGCTGTGCCGGGTACGGTTGCGGCGCTGCGTTCAATTTTGTTGCCCTGCTGCCCGACGGCGAAGTGCATGCCTGCCGGAAGTTTCCGTCCTGCATCGGCAATGCGTACGAACAGCCGCTCGAGACCATCTACCACTCAGTACGCGCCCGCCGCTATCGCGCGGGCTGCCGTGCGTGTGCTCCCTGCCCGATTCGTCCGGTCTGCGGCGGTTGTCTTGCTGTGGCTTATGGATGCGGGCTTGATGTCTTTACCATGAAAGACCCCCTGTGTCTCATGGGAAAAAACAGGGGAAAAGAGACTGCGAAGAAGCCACGGCAGGTCCCGGAGAAACGCGGCACGCCGTCTGTTCCGCACGGGGCCTCATGAGCCGTTCCGTTTCGTGCCTTGTTCTGCAACGGGAGTTTTGGGCCGGATCATTGCCCCTGTTTTTTGAACGCCATCCGCTTGGCCGAAAAAAATCCTGTTTACTTGACATGAAATCTTGCGATATTCTTTCCCTTATATGGGCATGGAAGATCACAAGCTGAAAGTGTTCTGTACGGTTGCCGAAACCGGGAGCTTTTCAAAGACATCTGAAATGATCCATCTCACGCAGCCGGCGGTCAGTCTTCAGGTCCAGGCGTTGGAGGAGATGTACGAAACCAAGCTCTTTGACCGCTCCAGCGGCACCATCAAACTGACCCCGTCGGGCGAAGTTCTCTACCGGTACGCCAAGGAAATCCTTGCCCACTACGCGAAAGCGGAAAAGGAAATCGGCAGGATAACCGGTCTGATCAAGGGCAGTATCACGATCGGGACCGGGACGACATTCGGCAATTATATTTTGCCGAGCGTAATCATCGACTTCAAGAAAATCCGGCCGAAAATCAAGATTCATGTCATGTTCGGCAACAACAAGCTCATTGTCGAATGGCTCAATGCCGGTGTTGTCGACTTCGGCATCATCCCTGACCTGAAGCCGAATAACAAGCTGATCGCCGAACCGATTGTGACCGACGAGCTGTTCATAATCGTCTCGCCGTCCCACCCCTGGAGCCGGAAAAAAGTGATCTCGTTTGCCGAAATGGCTGAAGAGCCGTGCGTTTTGCGCGAAGACGGGTCCGCAACCCGGGAACTGGTCGAGCGGATCTTTGCGGAGCATGGCATCAGCGCCAACGACCTGCATGTTGCGCTGATCCTCGGCAGCACCAACTCGGTCAAGGAGGCGGTTGAGCGGGGCATGGGCGTATCGGTTGCATCAAAATGGGCGATCCGGAGGGAAGTCAAGGCAGGTTCGCTGAAGGTTCTCGTTCCCAAAGAGGGGCGCATCCAGCGGAAATTTTCGATCGTCAGGCAGAAAAGCGCCATTCACGGCCATGCCGTGGATGAGTTCATCTCGTATCTGAAGGCATATCCGTACGAGACGTTTTCTCTGGACGGGAAAAGCTGATCCGGCCGATATCGCGCGGTCAGGAAAGGAAATATGCCCTGATATAGTTTATGGCCAGGCCGACAATGATGACGCCGAGAATCAGTTTGATATAGCGCTGGGGTACGAATTTCTGGAAACGGGCGCCGAGATAGATGCCGACGAATCCCCCGATGCCGAACAGAAACCCCAGGGGCCAGTCCGGAGCGGTCGTGAGGCCGCCGGATGCCGGAATGATGCTGTAAAATGCAACCCCTGCCACTGAGGTGATGAGCGTACCCATCAATGCAGCTCCTGCAATGGTGTAAACCGGCAGGTGAAATACGGCGACGCAGAACGGCGCAATGATGGCCCCCCCCCCGATGCCGTAGGTGCCTCCGATTATGCCGACGACAAACGCCAGCAGAAACATCCCCATGGTCGGAAAAGAGAAGCGTTCCCCCCAGAATTCATATTCGATACGGCGCACTGATACTGACAGGGTTTTTACGACGGCCTCGGCCGGAAGCCCCGCGGCTATCCGGGAACTCTGCTCTTTTTTCAATTCCTTCGCCCGTTCGGAGAATTTTTTTTCGAGCGCCTTGTTTGCAGCGGTCTTTTCGCGCGCCTTTCCGGTAAATTCATACAGCAGGCGTACCCCAATATACAGCAGCACGCAGCCGACAAACATCTTGAACGCCGTGGGATCGGGAAGATACAGGACGCGCAGATAGTATCCGATGAAAACCCCGGGAAGGGTGCCGGCAATCACTACCCAGGTAAGCGGCCACGCCATACGACCGTCTCTCAGGTAACGATACACGCCGCTCGGTATTGCAACGATATTGAAGATGAAATTCGTGCCGCTGACCGAAGGGCTGGTATAGTTCAGACAGCTCATCTGGAATGGCAAAAGCAGGAAGGCGCCGGAGACTCCCCCCATGGACGTAAAAAACGAGACCACCAGCGCGACAAGGGGGGGGATCAGGACGTTTGTCTGGACTCCGGAGACCGGGAAGAGTACATTGAAAAAATCCATGGCAATCCTCCTTGCGGCGCGGCCTTGACTGAAGTAGCACGAATTTTATAATTTTAATGTTAGTGTAGCAGTCGATGTCACGAGAGTCAAGAACCTTTTCCGGATGGGGGGTATGAAAAGAGTGCCGCCTTGCCTGATCGGAGGAATCGCATGAGCTCGGCAGAGGCGCCTGGGATGGGTGAGCGCAAGCGCAGCACGCATCGTGAGGTGCGTAAAGAAAGAAGCTGCTGTCTTGATACCGTCCAGCTGAATCGGCTTGAACAGTCATTCCGCCGGTGGGCTGAAGAGTCTCCCCGGAGGGATGTCAGGGCATCCCGGCGGCGCATACTGGTCATTTTTTTGCTTATCCGCTATACGGCGGGCAAGTTAAGCGAAGTGCTGATGCTGAACCCGCTGCGGGACATCAACTATACCCGTCCTTCGGTTTTGTATGGTGGTTCCGGCCCGGATGCTTCCGCAGGCGCGCGGGAAGTGCCCATTTCGGAGTCGTTGTTGCGGGAGATACTGTCTTTGCAGGCCGACCATCAGTCCGGTGGACCTTCGTCTGAAATGTTCCTCATTGACCCGGCATTTGTGCGCCGGAAATTTTACGAACGCGCCCTGGACTGCGGATTTGCCAAGGAACTCGGCAGCCCGGAAATGATCCGGAAGGCTCGGGGAGCGGAACTGATGCATGGAAGCATGCCTCTGCCGGCGGTGCAGAAACTGTTGGGTCATTCCACGCCGAACCTTACTTCGTCCTACGTCTCATTTACGGATGACGATGTCCGCCGGATATCAAAATATTATATGGATAAGGAGGCTTCGCGGAAGACGAGTGCCAGAAACTGCTTCTTCGGCAAAGTGCACAGCATTCAGCGCGGAGACATCCAGTCCCATGTGGAACTCGTTACTCTTGACGACAACAGGATAACCACGGTAATCACCAACGAAAGCATCGACCGGCTTGGCCTGCGGAAAGGAGCGCTGATCACCGCGGAGGTCAAGGCCCCTTGGGTACTCGTTCACAAGGGGCCCCGGGAGCCTGTCTGCTCTGCTGAAAACCGGTTCAGGGGAACCGTCGATCGCATCAACCCTGGTCGCATCAATACAGAATATATCCTTCGGATTTCTGCCCAGACAGAGCTGTGCTCCGTTATAACAACCCGGAGCAGCAGGCTGCTTGATCTGAAGGTCGGCGATTCCGTATGGGCGCTGTTCAACAGCTTTGCAGTGGTTCTCCATACGGACTGAGCCCTGCCCGGAAATGGCACGCCCGCGCTGAAACCCTACCCGTCAAGCCACTGTTCGGAACCCACCCGGGACTTCAGACCAGCGATGCGCCCTAAACGGTCATTGGATGGAGGGTGGGCCATGTGCAGCCCATCCTGCCGGGCCAATGACCATTGCCGGGCACGTGGCGGAGCTATTTCCCGAAGGTGATCGTGCCGATTCTGGTGAGAACCGTCTTGCTCCCGACGCGCGGGGCATTTTTCAGGTGCCATGCAACGTACAGCTCGGCGAAAAGGTCTTCAGCAGACATACCGTCGACCGGGACAATGGTATCGATCCCGCGAAGAGCAGAGCCGCTCGCTGTATAGAGAACAGCACCATGCGCTGCGGTGCCGACCACAATGACGGTTGTTACCGCTTTCTCCTTCAGAATCTTCTCGAGGTCGGTTCCGATGAATTTATCCGGCCCCGAGGTGACGACCGGCTCTCCCGGCTGTGGTGCTACCTGCGGCAGGATGTCGGCTGCGACCGCTCCCGGCGACAGACTGTAAACGACGGATGTCTTGCTGGATCGGGCGGCATCCAGCAGATTTCTGACCGCCGGCAGCGTTGCGATACAGCGGGGCCTGCGTTCCTGATTGCAGGTCTGTTTGTTGAAATCGAGCATGAGAAGCGCTGTTTTGGCCGGTTCAACCACCACTACTGACGCCAGTGCGGGAGGTGGTGGCGTTTTTACCGTAGCCCAGTCGTCGATAATGGTTCTCTCTGCGGAGGCCATGGAGGCGGTCAGCAGAACACTCCCAAGAACACAAGCGGCAAGAATCAATGTGCAGCGCATGATTTTCATAGGAATCCTCCTTCGCTTCGGGTGTCTAACCCCATTATACGACGGAATAGCGTTTTTTGATTACGCTGAGGAGCCCCTCCGCGACCATGCGGGAGAGCAGCGGACGGACCTGTTCAGGAGGCAGGAAAAGGCGGGCGGCAATGGCACGTTCTGTGCAATCTGCATGCATGAGCACAAACCGGAGAATCGCACCGCGCTTCTGTCGCGACGAGCCTTCAAACTTCGCCTGCCGTGTGTAGTGCCTGCTCCTGCGGTTCGGATTCGGCACGGACTTTTTGAGGGCAGTGCCATAATCCATGAGAGCGTAATACCATTCCCGCGGATTCTTCCGGTCGAGAGTCTTTTCGACGAGCGGCAGGATCTCATCATCATGGACATCGGCGCGGTCGTGAAAGAAGTGATGGATAAAGACCCGCCGGATGTTTGTCTCGATAAATACCGTCGGAATATTGAAGGCAAAGGCCGCAATGGCCGATGCCGTGGCATGGCCGATGCCCGGCAGTTTCCTGAGTGTTTCGACAGAGTCCGGCAGGAGTCCCCCATGGCCTGTTGTGACCGTTTCCGCAATGCGTTTCAGCGCAACGGCTCTTCGATTATAGCCGAGCCCCTGCCAGAGCACGAGTACCTCGGCGAGCGGCGCGTCCGCGAGCGTCTGGAAGTCAGGGAAACGAGCGATGAATTGAGGATATTTCCCCTGAACACGTTCGACCTGCGTCTGCTGAAGCATGATTTCCGAAACCACGATGCAATAGGGATCTGCTGTCTCGCGCCACGGCATTGAGCGGCGATGGTTTGTATGAAATTTCCGGATTGTGCGGCGAAACCCTGGTATGGTTGTGCGAAACGGCGAATTGTCCAGCACAGAACTGCGCTCCAGATTCACGCGATCTCCGGCTTTTTCAGCTCGACCAGGGTTGCTCCCCAGCCGCCGCCGGTCTCATCAGCAAGGCGGAACGCGGAAACATACGCGAGTTTTTTCAGCGTGGAATGCACGATTTCCCTCAGGACGCCGGTTCCCTTGCCGTGAACGATCCTGACCGAAAGGATGTTGCGCTCCCGGCATGACTCCAGGTAGGCGGGAATCAATTCCCTGACTTCGCGTGGCTGGAAGGTGTGCAGGTCGAGGGTTCCATCGATCTGCATTTCGATCGGGACTTCAGGGGATTCGGATATGTCCGGCATGAAGATATTCTACCATCATGCGCGGTTGACAGGGATGCATTCTGCTGACATACTAACAAGCGAAATTGCATGATGAAAGGAGTCTGCCCATGATCATGAAATGGACAATGAGGTGTCTTGCCGGCATGGCGCTTTCTGCAACGCTGTTTTCGCAGATGGGGTGTGTTGCCGCAGCAGTCGGCGCTGCTGCGGGGGCGGGGGCGGTTGTCTACCTGAAAGGAACGCTTGAAGAAACGGTGAGTTATTCTGCGCCAACGGTCTATCGCGCAGCAATTGCTGCGCTGCAGGATCTCAAGGTACCAATTCTTGAGGACCGGCATGACAATCTCAATGCGGAGCTCAAGGCGAAGTTTGCCGACAATACCCATCTCTGGATATGGATCGATTCGGTCTCCTCTTCGGCAACAACGCTGAAGATCAGGGTTGGTACGTTCGGCGAGGAGAACCGTTCGCGGCAGGTGCTCGATGCGATTCACCGGCATCTGTCGCGGAAGGCAACCGCCAATCAGCCGGTTCAGAGCAAGCCT
>JAAYUK010000241.1 GCA_012517735.1 Nitrospiraceae bacterium | reverse complement strand
GTACCGCGGACATAACCATCCATGGTCAACAATGCATACGCCAGGTTGTTCTGCAGGGTGATGTTCTTTCCGGTGACTTTTACATTCAGATTGGTTCGGTCAAACGCCGTCAGCTCCCGGTTCGGCACTTCCCGGTCCTTCGACTTCAGAATCAGGCTCACGAGATCGATTCGCTCGGAATAATTCGCGCGTTTAACCACGATATCGCCTGATATGGTCTGTTTATCGCGCGACCCCTGATACATGAGCGACCCATCGATATTTGCCGTAAGTCTTTGCGGCAGGGAAAAAGAACTGCCGCTGAACTTTGACTCAAAATAAAACCGGTCCCATGCAAATGCATTGAGCCTCACGACACCGGACCCGGTTATGCTGCCTCCGGCGAGCTTGCCGTCAATGTTTTTGATGAGGATTTTGTCTTCATCAAACACAACATATCCAGACACATCGGTGAGTCGATACGGCAAAGAGCCCATGCCAAACGTTGCGTTTCTGAGCGAGAGATCTCCGTTGATTTTCGGTGCATCCCATGTTCCGGTAATCGATGCAACCAACTGGGCATCGCCCCGCGTGGTGTCGAATTCCTTCACAATCATTTTTAACGGCCCCAGAGAGGTCTTTCCTTCAAAGTGCAGATCATACGTTGAGCCGATAGACATGCCTCCTTTGATAACGAGTTCCGCACTTTCTCCGCGCAGGGTTACCGGTTCAAAAGAGAGCTTCTGATCCCGCAGTGATGCGATAATCGGTTTGTCATTCGAGAGACCGGTACCATATGCATAAAGCAGCGCCTTGTCGAGGCGCAAGGAGCCCTGCATGGGTGATGTCTTGCTGCCCGACGCTTCCATGCGCCCCTTCAGGTTTATGATGAGATCGTCAGGAGCTTCAGGGAAAAAACTGGTCAATAAAAAATCCCCCCGGGCGGAAGCCATATCCACAGACGCATGCCAAGGGAACGGATGGCGCAATTCGCACTGAGCCTTGATCACGGCACGATTGTCGAGCAGGGAAGCAGCGATATCGAGCGTCCGCCCCCGCAATTCTCCGGAGAAGGTGCCCTTGCCGACCGACTGTCCCCGGGAGGCACTGCTGAAAAGCGTTCCCTGCAGGGAAATACGGGGCCGTTCAAAAGAACCGGAACCTGACACCTGCAGGGAGGGAATCAAGAATGTCCGGATATTTCTTTTTGCCAGGATCGCCTTGGGCCCGTCCGGGAGGAGTTCGGTTGCATTCAGGTTCATCCCTTGTGCATGGAAATCGAATGTTTTATCGAAAGAAAGCATTCCCTTGCCCTGCACTACCGAACCGGCGGTCTTCAGCCGGAACGGAGAAAGGAAGAACCTCTTTTTTTCAAAGACGAACGATGTTTCAGCTTCCTGAAATGCAAATGCATCCTTTACCCCGAAATCGCGGGCAATGGCAGTTCCTTTCATCGTGAGCGTCCGCGGCAGCCCGTTTACGGTGAAGGCCGCATCCAGCACACCCATAAACGCCGGGGCGTCCTGAATGCTGTCGACAAGATTTTGAACGGTAATGCCTTGAGCCCGAACCGAAAGGTCATAATCAGGATTCCTGATGTCAAAAAGATGTTTCCCCCCCTGAAAAATGACTTTCCCGGTGGCATGAATCGTTTCATTTCCGGTTCGGGTTGCAACGTCGTTGAGAGTCAGGATGTTTTTTTGATACCGGACAGAACCGTCGAAGCGATCCACATGCAGGGTCGACTTTTGCATGAAATCGGGAATTTCCGGTCCGCTGGTAACGAATGTGTCATTGGTGCCGGTAAATTGTACCGAGAGCGCCGGATCGTCCAGTTTGCCGTTCAGGGCAACCTGGAAAGACGCGGGTCCCGAAAGGGAGGTGAAATAGGGAGAGAAAAAATCGAGAAAATCCTTTGTGGAGCCGTTTCCAGTAAAGGACAACGCATTGCCGCCGATATCGACCACCCCCGACGTTGCCACTTCGGAAAGACGTGTTGCAATGAGCATGTCGGGGAAACTGATCTTTGTGCCGCGCATCGAAAACGTGCCCGAAATCGCCCTGACTCTCTGGAGCACATCCCTGCCTTCACGGTCATTGCGGTAGACAAAGCGGCCATCCGGCTCGAAGCGCTTTCCTGCCGTCGACAACTCGCCTGAAACCTTTCCAACCGCTATTCCCGGATCCCACCGGATCAGCTTGAAAATGCCCGAACTGTCTACCTCGTGCGCCTTCACCGACAGGTGAAAGGTATGCACGACCGGCAGTACGATCATGGCTGATGCTGTCGCAGTTCCATTGTAGAGATCGGCTTCGGCATTTCTGAAATGCATTTGTCCCTGTGCATAATCGACAGAACATTTCAGACGGTCGATCTCCACATCAAACAGATTGCCTTTTGTCAGCTCCGCAGTCCCGGCGCCACGGATATCGGCCAGTGAACCGGTCACCCTGCCTTCTGTGCGAACCCACCCGAGCAGCTTTTCCTCAACCTTGAGGACCTCCATCAGCGATTCGAGATAGAACTCGCCGCGAACACCGAGATCAAGCACAATGCGGGACAACAGCGTTTTCCCGTCCTGAAGGGTTATCTTCCCGTCAGCACGAATGCGTCCGTCTGTGGGGCTCTTGAGATTGAACACCTGCTTGAAGGAATCAAAGGCAAGCAGCAGTTCCGTCGAGAGCGCACCCTGAAGGGATTTCAGATCAATCAATCCGCCGGTTTGCGCCTGGGAACTCCCGGAGAACAGCCTGAACGAAGAAACATCAAGAGCATTGTCCTGCAGTGAAAAAACCGTTTCAAGCGAAGCCTGAAACGGCGGTATCTTTTCCCCTTTTGCAGAAAGCTCCCGGGCGGTTATCCGGAAACGGGGATTCTTTCCCAGCAGGATGTCGGCGTGCAGGCCCGAAGCCCCCAGCTCAGTATCGCCCATCGTATACGAGAGGTCAGCATCGTCAAGCTGGACCGACTTGATCACGACTTTGAACGGAAACTTGCTCTCCTTCTGGACGTAACGGGTAACATGGTGAATGACATCCTCAACCTTCTGTTCGTTCGAGTACAGACGCATTTTTTTGATGACCAGACGTTTGATTACAATCTGTTTGTCGAAAAAACCGGTTACGCTGAGATATCCTTTGACCCGTTCAACGGTAAGGACTTTATTGCCGTCATCATCGAAGGCTTTCAGATCTTTTATCTCAACAAAAAAAGGAATCAGATTGACATAAATCTTCTGGGCGACGAACTTCTTGCCAGTAGCTTCTTCAAGTTCCGGCAGAATCGCTTTTTTCAGCTCGTTCGAGATGTTCGGCCCGCGCAGAACATAAAAAATCAGCGCGAGAAAGACCACAAGGATCGAGTAGTAAAGAATCTTTTTCTTTTGGGGCGCAGTCATGCCTTCAATCCGTTTTCCTGCGATCCGGAGGCAGCGTTCCAGACAGCACCGAGAAGATGCCAGATCTTTTCCGCCGCAAGCTTGCCGCCCTGATGATGAAGATAGAAAATGTCCTCCGCCATATCATCATCGGTATTGATCACCGCGGCGCCGATCTCAATCCCTAACGCATAGAGCATAGTCGTAATATCATACAACAATCCAAGCCGGTCAGGAAAATGCAGCTCCAAAATGGTAAAGGCATCCGATCCTTCATTGTCAATTTCGGCAAATACTTCATACCGCCGCGCTGCATACAGCTGTGAGACTGATTCCCGGGCGGGCATTACAAGGCATTGTCCGGCGACCCCTGCCCGTATGGCATGCTCGATCTGATCCTCGAGGCCTTCCCACCAGAGGGCCGACCAGTTGGAGACAATGATTTTCCTGACTGACAAACCGTCCGGCGAAGTATAGACCCTGGCTTGAGCGATATTCAGTCCTCTGCACAGAAGAACACCGACCACCTGCGTAAAAATGCGCGACATGCGATGACTGATGATCGTGATCTCCCCGGTTCCGTCGGAGCGGCCGGCAAACGCAACCGCAAGCTGTTCGTGTTTCGCCTTTTCCGCAAGTGCGACATCGGATCGGATCGATGCAAGCGGATGAGAGAGCCGGTAGCGTTCGGGCATGGTGTGAAGAAAGGCCAGAATCTGCGGATCCGATATCCTCGGCCGATCCTCTTCGATCCCCCGGAGCATATCGAGCGTTCTCCGGTAGACTTCCTGAAAGAGATATGCCTTCCACTCTGTCCAGAAATCAGGCTTTACCGCGGACATGTCCGCATAGGTCATAAGATAAAGCGCATCGAGATTCTCTTCGGTGCCGACCGTTTCTGCCAGCAGATGGATGGTTTCGGGAGACTCAGGATCGCGCCGAAGCGCAAGTTTGGAGAAAACAATATGGTTTTTGACCAGAAAGGCAATGCGCTGACCATCCTCCGGAGGCACGGCAAAGCGTTCGAGTATTGCCTTCAGCATCCGGTAACCGGTTCCTTCATGCCGGCGGGAGATGCCTTTGCCGATATCATGCACCAACAGCGCAAAGAAAAAGAGCTCCGGCCTGATACGCGCAAAGAGATTCCGAAGATAGGAGAGCCGCGGTTCGCGGCTCCGGCGGAGCATCTCAGCGTTGCGGATCGCCATGAGACTGTGTTCGTCGACGGTATACCGGTGATACATCTCAAAAATGACGAGATTGCGAAGCCGCCCGAACTCCGGAATGATTTTTTCAAGAATCCGGAGCCGATGCATCCCGGACAGGGTCTCAGAAACATGATCGCTTTTCAGAATGCTCCAGAAGAAACGGAGCGCCACCGGGGAGAATACCGCCGGAGTCCTGACCTGAAGAGCAGCCTGCCGAAGCCGGTCTTCAAGAAGAGCGCTGAACCCCTTCCCGGTTGCAGCAGACGCGGCACACGCTTCGAGCAGCATTTCGATCGAGAGTTGATCCTGCTGATTCTTCAGGATAATCTCATTGCGCGCCAGCGAATAGTGCTCACTCACTTTTTTGACGCTGAAAAACGGAGGTATCGGGAAATACCGCTTGCCGCAGAGTCGCATCACCTGCTGCAGTGTATCCGCAATCACCTGTGCCTTGCGATAGTACACCCGCAACAACAGTTCCGGAGCAAGATATGTTTTTGTGTCGCGGAAACCGAGCAACGCAGCAACCCTGGGTTGAAGTTCGAATGAAAGCACGTCGTTCTTGCGGCCGGACACGCAATGCAACGCCGAACGAACCCTCAGCAGGAATGCGATCGCTGCGAGCAGTTCGCGCCCACTTCTGTCCGGAAAAATCGACGCATAATCGGCAAACAGGTCGTGCATCAGATGAGAACGCGAGAGCCATGATGCAGCATGAACATCGCGGAGAGCACCCCGACCCTCTTTCACGTTCGGTTCCAGCAGATACAGAGATTCGCCGTATTTTTTATGGCGCTTCTCCGTTTCCCTGAGCAATTCCCCAAGAAATTTCCGCTTGTCCTTGTAAAGAATGCGCGGGTGGGCTTCCCGGCGGAACTCTTCGAAGACCGTGTGATCGCCGGCGACATAACGCGCATCGAAGAGGGAAGTCCGTATCTGAACGTCCTTCATGGCATCATCAACGCAATCAACAAGGGTACGGAACGCATGGCTGATCTGGATGCCGCGATCCCACAACCCGTACAGGACCTTTTCAGCGGTCGCCGTGACTTCCGGACTCTCGTTCCTGCTCAGCAGGAGGAGATCAACATCGGAAAATGCCGACTGCTCACGCCGGCCGTATCCGCCGACCGCAACCAGCGACA
The DNA here is from genome assembly GCA_012517735.1 of Nitrospiraceae bacterium. Taxonomy (GTDB): domain Bacteria; phylum Nitrospirota; class Thermodesulfovibrionia; order Thermodesulfovibrionales; family Dissulfurispiraceae; genus JAAYUK01. Next base: position 4,975 of record JAAYUK010000241.1, on the reverse strand, counting down.
ATCCGGGGAGGTTCCCGCCAACGGCTTCCTGGTAGACCGCCGAGACGACCTCATCGAGACGATCGCTCAGCGAGGTGGCAACAACACGGCCGTCCGCAAAACGGGTCATCAGATGCTCCGCCATCTGGCAAAGTTCTTTATGAATATCCTGGTCCATGGTTCGGTGATCCAGCCTTGGTCGCCCCAATGAGTACATTCTGCGTCTTTCTGTTATAATACACTTTCCGAACGTTATGAATATTGATATTCAGCCATTTATCGACCGATACCGCGCCGCTGACGGCAACATCATCACGTTGCTTCAGGATATTCAGCATGAATGCGGATATATTCCTGAAGATGTTGTGTTCGCCCTTTCCGATGCGCTGGACATTCCTGCGAGCAGTTTTTTTGGAGTAGCCACCTTCTATACCCAGTTTCACCTGCATCCCCGCGGCAAGACGATCGTGACCGCATGCTGCGGGACCGCCTGTCATGTCAAGGGAGCGGAACGGATCATACAGGCTGCCGAACGGGAACTCGGCGTTACGGAGGAACATCCGACTTCTGAAGACGGGCAGTTCACGCTTGAACGGGTCGCCTGTCTCGGCACCTGCAGTCTGGCTCCGGTCGTCCTGCTGAACGGCGAAGTTCATGCAAAAATGTCACCGGACAAACTGCGCAGGGAAATTCTGCGCTTCAAGGAAGCGATCCATGACTGAGACCATCATTCGTGTCTGCATGGGGCCAGGCGGTATTGCTGCAGGAGGCGCTGACGTACTGGCAGCGTTTCAGTCCGGGTTGGCCGATGCGCAGGTATCCGCCACCATCGAAAATCGCTGCACCATGCACAAGGTGGGATGTCTTGGGCTCTGTGCGAAGGATGTTCTGGTCGACATTATCAGAAATGGCGACAAAAAAACCTACGAACTGGTGACTCCCGATATGGCAGGCCGTATCATTACGGAACATGTCATCGGAGGCACCCCCGTCGCAGAGTGGCTTGTCAAGGACGACTATCACGCCTTTCACGCAAAACAGGTGAAGGTCGTTCTTTCTGATTGCGGCGCGGTCGATCCCGAATCCATCGATTCTTACATCGCTGCTGGCGGGTATGCCGCTGTCCGCGCGGTCCTTACATCCATGACCCGTAAGGATGTTATCGATCTCATAAAAAACTCGGGGCTCAGGGGCCGAGGCGGCGCAGGATTTCCTACCGGAGTCAAGTGGGAGAATTGTTCGAATGTCGATGCCGACACGAAATACATTATCTGCAATGCCGACGAGGGCGATCCCGGCGCATTTATGGATCGGGCTGCGCTTGAAGGCAATCCGCATGCGGTTCTGGAAGGAATGCTGATCGGCGCTTACGCCATCGGCGCGCGCATCGGATACGTATACGTTCGGGCTGAATATCCTCTCGCGGTAGAGCGCCTGAACCTTGCCATACGGCAGGCGGCGGAACATGGCTTTCTGGGGGAAAACATTCTCGGGAGCGGATTCGGGTTTACACTCCGCATCAAGCTCGGCGCAGGAGCATTCGTCTGCGGCGAAGAAACCGCTCTGATCGCTTCAATCGAAGGAGAGCGCGGCATGCCGCGTCCCAAGCCTCCGTTCCCGGTCTATAAGGGGCTTTGGGGGAAACCGACGGTTATCAACAATGTCGAAACCCTTGCGAACGTTCCCTATATTATCCGCAATGGTGCCGACTGGTTCGCGTCGTACGGCACCGAGAAATCGAAGGGAACGAAGGTCTTTTCCCTGACCGGCAAGGTCAGGAATACCGGCCTCATCGAGGTGCCCATGGGGATCACCCTCCGCGAGATCATCCATGAAATCGGCGGCGGCATCGAAAACGGCAGGCGGTTCAAGGCGGTCCAGACGGGCGGCCCATCAGGAGGCTGCATACCCGCTTCAATGATCGACCTGAATGTCGATTATGAGTCGCTGAGCAAAGCCGGTTCCATCGTCGGCTCCGGCGGCATGATCGTTCTTGACGAGGACGATTGCATGGTGAGCGTTGCCAAATACTTTCTCCAGTTTACCCAGGCGGAATCGTGCGGAAAGTGCGTACCGTGCCGTGTCGGCACGAAGCGGCTCCTGGAGATCATGGAGCGGATTACCAACGGAAACGGCCAGGAGAGCGATTTGGATCTGCTCGTCAAACTCGGCAACGACATCCGCCAGACCTCGCTCTGCGGACTCGGCATGACTGCTCCAAACCCGGTTCTCAGCACGATCAAATATTTCCGCGATGAGTACGAGGCGCACATCCGGGACAAAAAATGTCCTGCCAAGGTGTGCAAGAATCTCCTCACCTTTTCGGTCATTGCTGCAGCATGCAAGGGCTGCGGGGCCTGCCTGCGTGCCTGCCCTGCCGGTGCGGTCAGCGGCGAAAAGAAAAAGCTCCATACGATCGATCAGACACGCTGCGTAAAGTGCGGTGCCTGTTTTGACGCCTGCAAATTCAAGGCGATTGCAAAGGACTGACGGCATGATTTCCCTGACTATAGACGGCAAGCCGGTATCTGTGCAGGAAGGATCGAGCGTGCTCGATGCAGCCCGGTCTGCAGGCATTCCGATTCCGACACTCTGCCACCATCCGAAACTCTCGGCATTTGGCGGCTGCAGGCTCTGCATTGTCCGGATTGAGGGCATTCCCCGGCCGGTCACCTCATGCACCACTCCGGCTGCGGAAGGGATGGTCGTTACGACTGCGTCACCGGAGATCACTGCCCTGCGCAAAACCGTACTGGAACTCATCCTGTCCGATCACCCGAATGACTGCATGGTTTGTGAAGGAGCGGGTACGTGTACCCTGCAGGAATATGCGTATGCCTTCGGCCTTCGCGACAACCCGTATCCCGGCGAGCGGCGTCAGTATGAGGCGTGTGATGCGAATCCGTTCATCGAGCGCGATATGGAAAAGTGCATAGCCTGCGGGCGCTGCGTAAAAGTGTGCGATGAAATTCAGGGTGTCGCTGCCATCAATTTCACCTATCGGGGATTCAAGACCAAGATCTGCCCGGCTTTTGAACGGGAACTCGATTGCGAATTCTGCGGGCAATGCGTGCAGGTCTGTCCGACCGGAGCGCTGACCGGAAAACAATGGGCGAGAACCGCACGCACGCTCGATGTGCAGAAAGTCAGAACCGTCTGCGGCTATTGTGGAGTCGGATGCGAAGTGCTCCTCCATGTTCAGAACAACCGGATCATCCGGGTCTCCGCTCCTGACGACGGCTGGAACGAGGGCTGGCTCTGTGTGAAAGGCCGTTTCGGATACCGTTTTGTTGACAGCCCTGATCGTCTGACGGAACCGCTTATCCGCAAAGACGGTGTTCTCCAGCCTGCATCATGGGACGAAGCCTTGCAGCTTGTTGCCGATAAGCTCACCGCAATCAAGACCCAGCATGGTCCGGATACCATCGGTGGACTTTCGTCGGCCCGTTGCACTACCGAAGAAAACTATCTTTTCCAGAAACTGATGCGCGCAGCAATCGGCACCAACAATGTCGATCACTGCGCGCGGCTCTGACACGCGCCGACGGTGGCCGGTCTGGCCGCCATATTCGGTTCCGGGGCGATGACCAACAGCATCGCCGAGATTCGTGACATGGACGTGCTGCTGCTCATCGGCACGAACACGAAAGAATCGCACCCGGTGATTGCCAATCAGATGGTAAAGGCAAAGCGGCGCGGCGCACGGATCATCGTTGCCGATCCGCGTCGTGTGCCGATGACGCGCTTCGCGGACATCCATCTGCGTCTGAAGCCCGGCACCGATGTCGCGCTCCTGAACGGCATTGCCCACGTCATCCTCAGGGAACAGCTCCATGATGCCGGGTTTATCCGCGACCATACATCGGGTTTTGAACCATGGCAATCGTCGATTGCAGCATACACTCCCGAAGCGGTTGAAAAGATTACCGGGGTCCCTGCAGAGGCAATCATTGCGGCTGCCAGGATGTATGGTTCGTCCCGCAAGGCAGGCATTTTTTACACCATGGGCATAACCCAGCACTCCACCGGAACCGACAATGTACGCGCCATCGCCAATCTTGCGCTTCTGACCGGCAATATCGGCCGGGCGAACACCGGTGTCAATCCTCTTCGCGGACAGAACAACGTCCAGGGAGCGTCTGACGCAGCGGCACTGCCCGATGTCTTGCCCGGGTATCACAAGATTGTCATCCCGGAAAATCTGGTGAAATTCGAAAAGACGTGGGGGGTATCTTTGCCGTCGAGGCCCGGCATGACGTCCACGGAAATGATTCCCGCCGCTCGCGAAGGCAGACTGAAGGCACTTTTTGTCATGGGTGAAAATCCGGTCGTCACCGAGCCGGACATGACCCATACGATTGAAGCGTTGCAAAGACTGGATTTTCTCGTTGTGCAGGATATTTTCCTGACCGAAACCGCACAACTTGCCGATGTAGTGCTTCCGGCCGCCTGCTTTGCAGAAAAGGACGGCACGTTCACGAATACCGAACGGAAGGTCCAGCGTGTGCGCAAGGCTGTCAGCCCTCCCGGTAATGCGCGTGACGACCTTTCGATTCTGCTCCAACTCTCAGCCCGGCTCGGGTATCCGATGCAGACAACATCTCCGGCAGACATCCTTGCTGAATTCGGCTCGCTCTGGCCGGCTCTGGCCGGCATCTCCCATGAACGCCTTGAACGGGGAGGCATACAATGGCCGTGCCCTTCGGCAGAACATCCCGGCACCCCGCATCTCTACGCGCAGGGCTTCGGTACCGGCATGGCGCCCTTTTCTCCGGTCGAGTTCGCTGCCCCGGCAGAAGTTGTCGATGACGAATACACGTTTGTGCTGACGACCGGCAGAAATCTCATGCAGTATCATACCGGCAGCATGACCAGACGTGTCGGGCAGATCGAACAGAAATCCGGCAGTCCGTATGTCGAACTGAGCCCGGCGGATGCAAAACGTCTTGCTATTGCTCAGGGCGAGACGGTTGAGGTAGCTTCCCGTCGCGGCAGC
>JAAYUK010000042.1 GCA_012517735.1 Nitrospiraceae bacterium | reverse complement strand
CCGGACGCGGAGGCACTACACGCAGGCCGAATTGCCGGGCAATCCGGAATCCGAGATCTGTCGCCCCGAGGTGAGGCCACGAAACTCCTCCCGTCGCAACGACGAGCGCCCCGCCCGCATACTCTCTGCCCTGAGAACGAACCACAAACCGATCCGTTTTTTCGATGGCGGTCACGGTATGATTGAGCGCAATTGCAACGCCGGCACGATCGCATTCTTCCTGTAATGCGGCGACAATCTGGGCGGCACTGCCCGTACAGAACAGCTGCCCGTCTTCCCGCTCGCCATAAGAGATGCGATGACGCTTCAGAAAGGCGCAAAAGTCATCTGAAGAGAAGCGTGAGAGCGCCGATTTGCAAAAATGGCGATTCCCGGAGATATAGTGCCCGGCAGTAACTACGCGGTTGGTAAAGTTGCAGCACCCGCCGCCGGAAACCAGGATTTTCTTTCCGATCCGTCCGGCATGGTCGAGCACGAGGACCGATCGGCCGCGTCTGGCGGCCTCCCAAGCGCACATAAGACCGGAGGCTCCGGCGCCGATGATGATGACATCCCTGTTCACCATAATCGCTGACGCATCACGATTGCGCCAGCATGGCAGACTACAGTTCGGGGGCCTTTGCCGGCACAAGACAGACAACAACGAGCGTCTCTGCCCCGGCATTCCGGATCTGATGTTCCGCCCCCGCCGGAATGAAGGCAACACTGCCGGGGCGCACCGCATTCCATACCCCATTGCAGAAAATCTCTCCGGTTCCCGCATGAATAAACATCTCATGCTCCCAGTCGTGGCTATGCTTCGGCGTGTTGCCTCCCGATGCGATTTCAAATACCCGCATGCAGAAATTTTCTGCTCCATCCGCCTTTCCGATAACCACCCTCGCGGCAACTCCCTGAATCTTTTCGTTGTTGTACCGTGTCGCTTCCGCTTCCGCATACTGCATGCATTTCATGATTGGTTCCTTTCTGCAATCGATAATCAGCTCGAAAAACAGCACATCTATTTCTGTTCCGCCATTGTTTCGCGCATCCGTAACAGATGCACCTCTTTCTGGATCGGCCACTCGGCCAGGGCAAACCAGACAAAGAAAGCGATATTCACTATCGGCACCAGAAAGAGCAGCCCCTGCCAGCCGGAATAACCGGCCTTTCGGACCACCAGCACAGCGAGCACCGTCCAGAAAAGTGCTCCGACAACCATGAGTACAATCAACAAGTCCCAAAACATGCGGCAAATACGACGTCAAGACATCAGCGCCGCGGCGTTACGTCACGCTCCCTGAGGAGGCGGAGTTCTTTCTGGATCGGCCACTCGGTCAGGGCAAACCAGATGAAGACCAGGAAATTCACACCCGGAATGAAACAGAGCACCAGCTGGAATCCTGAATATCCCGCTTTCCTGAAAATCAGCACCATGAGCACCGCTGAGACGATGAATCCGATAAATGCAAAAAAACCCATACGTTTCCTCCCTGACCAGTCCTCCGGCTCGATATTTGCTCACCCGTTTGGCTCCCGGCAACCCCTATTCTCCTCCGGATTAAACCATTTCACAGAGAACCTGTCATAATATATACAAGACACAGGAGGGAGGGTGCCTGCCATGAAAAAGGCCATCTCGATTGTCTGCATGCTTTTTATTCTACTGCTCGCCGCAAACTTTTGCCATGCAGCCGGGCCGTGGCACGGCCCGGGCCCAGGTGGGCCGGGCTACTGGCATGGATCGCCGCATGCACACGGAGGACCGGGCGGCTACTGGTATGGACCGCCCCGCGGGTATTGGGGCCCGCGCTACGGTTTTTCCGGGGCTGTCGTCGTTGTCCCGGGAGCCCCGTTTCTGCCGCCCTATGCAGGGTATCCGCCGTATCCGGCAGCGTCTGCATATTGCGATACGCGATGTTACGACCGGGTGGTTCCTGTTTGCCGCTACGACCGGTGGGGCGACCGCTGGTGTTATGACCGGGTAGTTCGGGAGTGTTCGAGATACTGCTACTGAACTTCCGGTGTCGGCATGCTGAACGGAAGCATGTCTGCTCATTCGAGGCTGTTGCACGAGCCTCGGATGAGTGAAACGCCTGTTATTTCAGTTCGCTCAATCGTTGTTCCAGATATTGTTCATCGTCCTTCAACGGCTTTAATGCCGATTCGAGACGCGCAATATTCGATTCCAGCTCCGCCAGCTTTTGCGGTGCCTCCGACAACCATAACCGGTCGGCCGGCAGAAGGTACTCCATCCACTTGACCAGCGGATCCTGCAGATTCGTGATCGCCTTTTCGCGCCCTTCCTTTTTCAGACTGTCCATCCGCTTCAGCATTCCCTGGCGCTCGGCTTCAGCAGCATGCTTTTCCTTCTCGAGGGGAACAATCCGGGCCCTGAGATCATTCAACCGCCACTGAAGCGTTTTTTTCATCTCGGACTGCTCTGACGACGTGTCCTCAGGCAGCCCGCCACTTCCCGCAGCAGGCCCCGGTTGTCCCGGGGCCCCGCCTCCGGGAACCTGCTGATCTTTCTTCGCATCAGGATTCCGGTCAAACTGCTTGAAACGGAGGACCTCGTCCGGCGTCAGTATGATCGTGCCGGCCTCCATTTCCACCTCAATCCGGTTGCCGGATTTGCGGCACGATTCTGCAGTAAACTCATAGCCGTTTTTCATCACCACGCGGCATGCAGCCTCGGCTCCGGCTTCGCTCAGCAGAATCGCCGCACAACCAAAGCAGATCGCAAACCAGTTGATCATCATTGCTTTCATGCTCATCTCCGATACCCCTGGTTTCAGAATTCTTCCTTTTTCAGAAGAGCAACGACATCACGGATAAACCGCGCGGTTATTCCCCAGATCATCCTGCCGTCCACCCGATAGACATAAATGGAATGTTTCATGCCGCCCCACGGCTTCGCATACCGCTCGGGCAGCCCCAACTCCCGTGCCGGGAACAGAACCGTCTCTTCGCCGGTCTCTTCATCCTTCCAGACGGGATGCACCTTCAGCACGGTTTCGTAACGCTCCGGTTCGTGACGCTCAAAAAACGATACCGGCACACTGAAGACCTCAGCAACTTCATCCGCATTCGGCCGGAGCTCGGCAAGGCTGCCGATATCGGCAATCCCGACATAGGCATCGACCACCGCGCCCATCGGCGCAATAAGCGTATCGAGCGCACCAAGCACCTGAATCCGGTCCGCTGCAATACCCATCTCTTCAACCGTCTCGCGGAGAGCGGTCTGCAGCGATGATTGATCGTCCGGATGACACACCCCGCCGGGGAACCCGATCTCGCCGTTCTGCCTGATTCCGGGGGCACGTTTCTGAAAGACAAAATGATACTCTCCGCCGGAAAAAAAGAGCATGACCAGCACCGCGGTTCTGACATATGTTTCCCGGATACGCATGCCCGGCTCAGCCGGAAGCCTGCCCTGCAATTGTTCTTTATGAATCATGCATCGCTCTCCCCGTTCATTATACCGCAGCACTCCTGATGCAGGACATCAGACCAGAACCATGTCGTCGGCAGGATGCGGCGGCAGCAGGTCGGGAGTAATCATCCATTGCAGCGACCACCAACCCGACTCCCGGGCGATACAGATGACCGACGCCGTCGGAACGGCTATGATGCTTTCATCCAGATATCCGCAGACCAGGAGAGAGAACAGCTTCGGCAGAAACGGCAGATGACTCACCAGAAGCGTGTCTTCACTCCGCTCCCGGACCCGTGCTGCCCAGCCAACCGGGTCGTCAAGCGGCGCAACCCCTTCGGTTTCCACCACGCCGCCGGACGGATGCAGTTTTTCGGCAAGAATCTGCGCAGTCTGGCGCGCCCTCAGCTTCGTGCTGTGTTCGATGGTTGCAATGCTCACTCCCTGCTCCGAGAGGAATGCCGCCACTGCTTCCACGTCCTTCCTGCCCTTTGAAGAAAGCGGATTGCCCGGTTCGTTTGCTGCCTCGCCGTGCCGCATCAGATATACCTTCATAATGCCCTCCTTCAAAAAAAACGCCCGACAGGCTGATCCTGTCGGGCGTTCCCCGGACTCCTCCGCCCCTGCCTCAGGATGCGGGTGATCCCACCGGCACGTAGAGCTGCTTCGCATCGTCGATGCGGCAGATACTGCCATCCTTTTTGAGATACACGACCTGCTTCAATTGCGCGTTCAGGATCATCCGGCTGCACAGGAGACACGGTCTCCCTTCGGCAGTATCGCCGTTTTCCTCAAATCCGGCGATATAGATGGTCGCATCTTTCATACGCTCCGGAGCGCCGTTGATTATGGCATTCTGTTCGGCATGCACCGCCTCGCAGAGTTCATAGCGCTCCCCGGACGGCACATTCAGCTCTTTCCGCGCGCAGCGGTTGATGTCAGCGCAGTTCAGCACCCCGCGCGGAGCACCGTTGTAGCCGGTACTCACAATAACATGGTCTTTCACGATGACTGCCCCATACCGCCGCCTGAGGCAGGTCGACCGTGACGAGACAATCTTCGCAATCTCGATAAAATATTCGTCCCACGACGGGCGTTTGAATCCGGTTGTTCCGTTGCCGCCAGACATGCCGACGTCCTAACCGCATTTCGAGAAGCCGCAGCTGTGGCAGACCGCACAGCCGCCCTCGTGCTCAACCGCTCCGCCGCAGTCCGGGCAGGCGCCGATGATCATGATTTCGCTGTGATGTCCGTTGCCGTTGCCGCCCTCGCCCGCTTCACCGTCGATCGGCACATACTTCTCAAGCGCCTTTGCGATGGCGTCGGAGCAGGAAAGGATGCGTCCTCCCTCGGCCCATGTCGGCTGGTGACAGGAGATTCCCTTCAGCTCCTTGATCAGCAAATCAGGCTCCATGTTGGAGCGCAGCGCGAGCGAGATAAGACGGCCCATCGCTTCCGCCTGGCTCGAAGCGCATCCGCCGGCTTTTCCGATGTTGGTAAAGATTTCGAACGGCTTTCCGTTTTCGTCCTCATTGATGGTCACATAGAGATGCCCGCAGCCGGTCTTCATGCGGCGGGTGGTCCCCCGGATCAGGTCAGGCCGCCGCTTCGGCATGACCTTCTCCCCGACGACGGCAACCTGCGGCTCCTTCTTCTTCTCCCCTTCCGCCTTGCCGGTACTGAGCACCTGATCCTCACGCGATCCGTCGCGATAGACCGTGACGCCCTTGCACGCCAGTTGGTAAGCAAGCATGTACACGTCCTCCACATCCTTCGTCGTTGCGGAGTTAGCAAAGTTGACGGTCTTGGAGACCGCGTTATCAGTCGATTTCTGGAAAGCGGCCTGCATGCGGATATGATCGATCGGCGAGATATCGTGCGCGGTAACGAACAGCTTCTTCACATCCTCAGGCAGTTCCCCGATATGGGCGACCGAGCCATGCTCGGCAATACGCTCGGCAAGATCGCGCGTCCAGACGCCGAGATCGCGCGCGACCTCCTCGAAATACGGATTCGTCTCGATCAGCTTGGTCCCCTCCATGACATTCCGGACAAACGAAACCGCAAACAGCGGCTCGATGCCGGATGAACAGCCGGCAAGGATCGAGAGCGTACCGGTCGGCGCAATCGTGGTCACCGTCGCATTGCGGACCAGCATCTCGCCGTTGTAGATGCTCTGCTCATAGTTCGGGAACGGTCCGCGATCTTCGGCAAGCCGGGTTGATTCAAGACGGCCTTCGGTCTGGATGAACCCCATCACCTCTTCGGCCAGCAGGATTGCATCTTCGGAGTTGTATGGAATGTTGAGCTGGATCAGCATGTCAGCCCACCCCATGACACCGAGACCGATCTTGCGGTTCGCCTTGGTCATCTCGTCGATCTGCGGCAACGGATATTTGTTCACGTCAATCACGTTGTCAAGAAAATGCACTGCCTTGCGGGTCGTGTATTTCAGGCGCTGCCAATCGATCTCTGCCCGATCATTTTCGAACCTGACCATGCGCGCAAGGTTGATCGAGCCGAGATTGCACGATTCGTACGGCAGCAGCGGCTGCTCGCCGCATGGGTTGGTCGATTCGATCTCTCCGACTGCGGGAGTCGGGTTCGCTGCGTTGATCCGGTCGAGAAAGACGATACCAGGCTCGCCGTTTTTCCACGCCTGCCTGACGATCAGGTCAAAGACTTCTCGCGCCCGCAGCGAGCCGACCACCTTGCGGCTGCGGGGATTCCGCAGCTCGTATTCGCTGTCCTGCTCGACCGCCCTCATGAAATCTTCGGTAATGCCGACCGAAAT
>JAAYUK010000240.1 GCA_012517735.1 Nitrospiraceae bacterium | reverse complement strand
CCCTGACCGGTCCGGTCGGGAACCGCCGCGCGGATGAGGTCGCCATCAGGCCGGGAAATGACTTCGGTTCCCGATTTCCCCCGGAAGGCTTCCCGGGCGACATCGCCGGGCTCTTTGCCGGGAGAGGAAATCCTCCGGACCGTCATGCCGTAAGCCCCCTGGGTATTGCCCCGGGCAGCGTCCTCTGCAGCCCTGAGCGCACGGTTCCGCTCCATATCGTAGAACTGCCGCGCGAGTTCAATGGAACGGACGAACGGTTCTTTCATCTGCGCCGAAAATATCCGGTTGATATAGCTGGTCGCCAGGCCGCTCGACACGAGGAAGAGCAGGGTTGACGGCAGCAGAAGCATGATGACGAAGATCGAGGCGAGCTTGATCTGGAATTTATGGCCGAGAAGCCCTTGGCGGCTCTCGGCGTAGAGTCGGAAGACATTTTTCCCGACAAAAAACATCAGCGTGAGCAGAGCGATGATATTGACGGTCAGCAGTCCGATCAGAAGGAACCGTGTTGAGATATCCACCGTAGGCAGCTTGATGAAATGAACCTCGACCGCGGTTATTGCGCCGACGGCGACAATCAGTATCGCAAGAATTGCAAATGTCCTGAGCAGGTTCATCTGGTTTCGAGCGGGAGGGTGAATGTTTGCGAATAGCGCCAGACCGAAAATTCGGTCTCCGGGATAAAGAAGAGCAGAATCTTGATGACGGGGGGTAGTTTTCTGATCCGGGATTCGACCGAAACCTTCACATAATAGGTTGCCGGGTCGAGTTCCTTGAGGTTCACCACCTTGACGGTTCTGCTCAGCAATGCCCATGCAGTCATGCTTTCGGTATCCTTGAAGCGCTTTTCCGTTGTTGCAGTGCCGTCCATGATCCGTGCCACAAACTCCCGCTTGATCGGATCATTTTTGAGCGACACGGTGATTTTCTTGCCGAGGATGTATTCATCCGGGAAAAACTGGCGGATGCTGTACAGCTCAAACGCAAAGACCAGTTCCTTGGAGAGCCCCTGCTTCATATCGTTCAGGAAATCGTCGTCATACAGCACGCCGGTTGTGACGAACAGATCGTGGTTGCGGATGGCGATATCGACATTCTTGATGTCGGTTGCAAAAGCGAGCTCGGGCCCGACAGCGGCTGTTGCAAGAAACAGTGCTCCGAACAGGGCCGCGCGCCGGGCGACAGGGGATCTGGTAATGAAGAATGTCAGGATCCTGAAAAAGAACATGTGTTAATTATACCACACCGCTCCCGTTCTGGTGGTAAAAATAGCTGTAAAATAAGGGTAATTGATTCGTTGTGCAATAATCCCTCCGGTGCTGCGGTCAGGGAGGTGTTGCGGACTGCCCGAACAGGTGTATGATAGTGGGGAAGTGTTCTGAATGTCAGGAGGGATGACGGTGATCAAGGTGATGTTTCTCTGTACTGCCAATTCCTGCCGGAGCCAGATGGCTGAGGGGCTGGCCCGCGAGCTCGGTGATGGCCTTGTCGAAGCGCACAGCGCCGGGGTGATCGCGGTTCCGGTGCAGCCGAAAGCGGTCCAGGTCATGCGGGAGATCGGCATCGATATTTCCCGTCATCGGTCAAAGGTAATGGATCTGGGACTCATGAGCACCATGGACTACGTTATTACCTTGTGCGAGCAGGGGGCGGCATCCTGCCCGGTCACTCCGGCATATGTCAAACGTATCCACTGGCCGGTGGATGATCCGGTCGGAGCGGTCGGCACGGAAGACGAGATTCTGGGTGAGTTCCGGCGGGCGCGCGATGAGATCGGCATGCATATCGTACAGTTTCTCCGGCAGATAGCGGAACAGGGAACTGTGGAGTCCTGAGTGTTTGACCGCCTGCAATCCTGGATGGCTTCAAAGCGGTATCCGGAGCTGGATTGGCTCCAGGTGGAGGTTACCACGCGCTGTACGGCTGCGTGCGGGTATTGCCCCCGCACGGTCTATGCCGACCGCTGGCAGAACCGGGACATCGCGCCGGAACTTTTCAGAAAAGCGCTCCCGATCATGAAAAAGTCGAGGATTGTGCATTTGCAGGGATGGGGGGAGCCGTTTCTGCACCCGGATTTTTTTTCGTTTGTCCGGCTCGCAAAGCAGCAGGGCTGTTCGGTGACAACGACGACAAACGGCACGCTGATCGGCGATGCGGAGGTGGAAGCGATTTTTGCGGCGGGGCTCGACATGGTTTCGTTTTCGCTGGCCGGCTT
>JAAYUK010000239.1 GCA_012517735.1 Nitrospiraceae bacterium | reverse complement strand
CGCTGATCAAACCCCCGGAGTTCCTTTAGAACCGCAGTCCTGAAAAACATGAAACAACCGCTCACAATCGGAGGATCCCAATATACATCATGATCGTTGATGACATCCTGCATACTGTACGCTTCGAGCCGGCTTTGCCAAAGACGCCGAATGACGGGGGGCGCGAATCCGCGCAGCAAAAGGACCAGGAGAGACGGGTACCGCTTGCAGAGGGGTGTCATCCCCCCCTGACCATCCGAAACAAAGGGAGCGAGGAGTCCGGCATCCGGGTTGTCATGAAAAAAACGCACTGCTTCGGCAAACGCGTCCTGTTCGATCAGCACGTCCGGGTTCAAAATGAGATGCAGATCGGCGTCAGTACGGTCAATAGCAAGGTTATGGGCAGATCCGTACCCGATATTTCCCTGCCCGGAGATCCAGTCAAGCTCCATGCAGTCTGCCCAACGTTCTTGTTCTTGCTGCACAAACGCCAGCACGTCCGCCGAGCCGCCGTTATCGATCAGAAACAGGTGCAGGCCGGAAAAGTACGCTTCAGCATTCCGGTATGCTGCAAGCACGTGCTGAAACACCGTGCGAAACAGCTCCAGATCAGGATGGTACAATACCACAGAGATTGAAAGTCGTTGGCTCATGATGAGACGAATTTCCCGCCCTTCCCCCGAATCCCGTCACCAATACCTCGCAGGATCATTTTCAGATAGTCGAAACGGCCAGGGCCGAATAACAGTGCGGAAAACGCCAGAACCCCAATTCTGACAACATCGCCGGAGATCCATCGGAGGGGTGCATAGCTGAGCTGCCAAAGCAGGATGCTGTTCCGGAAGATATAGTAATACCGGAACGGCTTATGCCGATAAATAGTCCGCCACCCGAGAAACCAGATCCGGCAAGAATCCTCGCCGAGTGCATGGTGCATGACCGCCGTGCAGACGCCCCACGCGCTCATGCCAAAAGAAGAAGCGCGCAGGAACCATTCCGTATCGATATGGTCAATAAATAAATCCTCTTTCATTCCCCCTACTGTTTCCAGAACGTCGAGTGAAACAAGGGATCCCGATGAAATGAGAAAATCGGCCGGAATATGCCGCGCATCACCGCTACAAAAGATGCGGCGTGTGCCGAACCAGCTGAACTGCCGGAACGGTGCAAACGCACCTGTCCTGCTATCGCGGCAGAGCGGCCCGACGGCGCTGACCTTCGCGCCGTTTTGCTCAATGTGCAGAAGCGCGTCGGCAAGTTCAGCGACCATGTTGTTCTCAGGAAGACTGTCCTGATCGAGAAACAGGACATGCGTATATTGCTGTTTTTGCGCCCATGCAATGCCGATGTTATAGGCAGTTCCCAGTCCCCGATTGCCGGCAAGCGCATGTACAGTCACATTCGGTATTCGTTCAGACACGACCCAGTCAGCGACCGAATCGTTTCCGGTGTTGTCAACAATGAGTATTGCGGAGACCTGGAGAGCGAGGCTGGTCAGCTGGCGTTGAAGGACAGGGAAATCGGGATGATAGGTGACGACGATTGCAGAGACGCGCATGTGTGCGTCAGAGGTCATCTCAGACATTGAGGGAAAAATCCTCGCTCCGGAGAGTCAGGTTCGGATTGTAACACGGGTCTCCTTTTGCGAGAAAATCCTTCCATCGTTCCTGAAACAAGGCGATCTCTTTCTGGAAGCGGACATATTTGCCGGGAGTGTCCTCATATCCGCGACTGACCGACTCGTAATGGTACAGCTCCGCATGCGGAGTAAAAACAATGCGGTATCCTTTCTCACAAATTCTGAGGCAGAGATCCACATCGTTGAACGCATGAGAAAATTGCTCATCAAAGCCGCCGATCTCATCAAAGACCGCGCGACGCATGAGCAGGCATGCAGCAGTCACGGCACTGACATTCTGGGTGATCCGTGCGCGGGAGCAGTATCCATCGGTATCGCGGGGTTGATACTTGTGAGCGTGTCCGGCAGCCCCGCCGATTCCCACAATGACTCCCGCGTGCTGGATCGTATTGTCCGGATAATAGAGCTTTGCGCCGACCGCCCCGATCTCGGGTCGTTG
>JAAYUK010000238.1 GCA_012517735.1 Nitrospiraceae bacterium | reverse complement strand
GCCCTCTCAATTTGTGCGGCTTCAGTATAGATAGATTACGGGCAAGGGCGAACTTTTTCTGACAGCCACATTTTAATGAGTGACTGGTAAGGAACGTCGCGCTTGTTTGCCTCAATGCGGATAGCTTCCAGCAGCGAGAGCGGCAGCCGTAGCGATATGGACTGTGTGGAAGGCTTCAGGTTCGGGAAGCGGGCGCGCTTCGCTTTCGACAGATCAACATAATCTGCCGAGTCGTGGGTTTCCCAGAACTGACGCTCCTCCGCCTCAGACTTGAACGTGGGAAGCGATTTAAGCTTTTTCATAAAGCCTCCTCTCTCTGGCGGACATGGCGCGGGCTGAAATTACCCGCAGCTTTGAGCCATTCAATCGTGTCGTAAACGTAATGTGCAAAAGGCGTCCTTCGTTTGTCTGACCGTAGGCGTGATGCCGCGATTCGCGATCGCTGTGCTTCTCATCAGCAAGAAGCAAAAGAGGCTCATTGAAGAATACCTGCTCAGCTTCTGCCTGGGTGACGCCATGTTTTTCGTTTTTGCGGGCATTGCCCGCATCCCAATCGAATCCTTCAATCTTTTCGAAGTCGATCATAGTTGTATATTACCAAAATATACATGAGCTTTCAAGGAAGCAGGTAGAAGAAGGCGGCCCGGTCATCGGGCCGCCCTCTCAAAAAGTAACGGTTCTTCTTGTCATTCTTTTCGTATTTAACCCAAAGTTGTCATTGGATTCGACCCGCATCACCTCGAGCCTTGCTGGGCTGGCAACAGAGCGGATTTATCAAGATCGGCCAGAAAACCCCAAGGCTTTGAAGCCTGGGGATGAATGGCCGCCCGGAGCGGAGGCAGTGGTGAAGCGGAGGAGATAATTTTCCTCCTTTTTGCGGGAACGAAGCGAGTTGAAATAGCTGTCGGAAGAGCCTCATAACAGAATGATAATAAAGAGCTATTTTTGCATTATTGACAAGCCCCGCCTCAAGTTGTTAGACTGTTAGCACTCAGTAGAGGTGAGTGCTAATGTCGATCCAAGACTACATAAATTCACTGGACGAGCGAAGCAGGCAGGTTCTGTTTGCGGTTATAGAGAGCTATATCCACAAGCCGGAGCCGGTCGGTTCGCGGTTTGTAACGAAGAAGTACCCGATGGGGTTTTCTCCAGCCACGATCCGCAATATCATGGCTGATCTGGAAGAGCTTGGCTTGCTGACGCAGCCGCATACGTCTGCCGGCCGGGTGCCGACCGACCGGGGCTACCGATATTATGTCGATTCGCTTTTAAAGCCTGAAAGCAGTGTGCCGCGCGACCCGTATGCCGAGATGATGCGCGACTTTGCGCGCCGTATCGATGCGATCAAGAACGACCTGACGGTGCTTTTCCATGAGGTGACTGACACGCTGTCGCAGATGTCCAACTATGTCGGCGTCGTGTTGCCTCCAAAGCCGGCGAAGACGGTCTTTTCGCGCATTGATTTAATGAAATACCGCGACGGCAATGTGGTAGCCCTGCTGCTGATGGATGATGGCGTGATCAGAAACAAGGTTATCAAGGTCGATCCGGAACTGACACAGGACGACCTGAACCGGATCGCCGAGTATCTGAACGGCGAGTTCCACGGCAAGACGCTTGATGAGATGACTGAAATGCTGGTCAGGCTCATGCACGATGAAAAAGCGCTCTGGGACAAGATGATCAGCCGTGCCATCGAGGTCTGCAACCAGACGCTCCGTTTCAGCGGCGAAGACCTGTATGTGTCCGGTCTGTACGATGCGATGGACCTGCCCGATTTTTCGGATATCAACCGTATCCGCCAGCTTTCCCGGGCGATCAAGGACAAGCATACGATTTTGCGCCTGCTCGATGAATTTGCGAATACCGAGGGGGTGCATGTCGTTATCGGCAGGGAGAGTTCGGCGTCGGAGCTGCAGAATTTAAGCATTGTCGCATCAAGCTACCGTGACGGAGGCCGTCCGGCAGGGGTTGTTGCCCTGATCGGTCCGACGCGCATGGATTACTCAAAGGCGATCGTCATGGTCGATACGGTCGCACACTGCATATCACAAGCATTTGACGAACACCGGTAATACGGCGGAGGAGAGTGAATGGAAAAGAGGCATCATAAAAAACAGCATGCGCCTGAACATGCCGAGCCAGCCGCAGAGGCAGCGGCAACGCCTGAGGCTGTTGCAGAAACTGCCGAGCCGGCTGTGGATCTTGCTGCTGCGCTTGCCGAGGCGAATGACAAATATCTGCGGCTGTATGCGGATTTCGACAATTTCCGGAAAAAGGTGATGAAAGACAAGGAAGAGCTTGCCAAGTATGCGAACGAGTCGCTGCTCTTTGAACTGCTGACCTTCATCGACAATCTGGAGATGGCGTTGAAGCATGCAAAGGAGAACACGAACAGCGACACGGTCGAATCGCTCGTGACGGGGGTTGACAATACGCTGCGCGGGCTGGGCAAAATGCTCGAAAAATTCGGCCTCACGCCGATCGAGGCTGCCGGCAAGGTCTTCGATCCGACCTATCACCACGCAATGGCACAGGTGGAGCGGAACGACCTTGAGAGCGGCATGGTTGTAGAGGAGCTCAGAAAAGGCTATCAGTACAAGGATAAAGTGCTGAGACCGACGATGGTGTCGGTTTCCAAAAAAAGCGAATAACGATCCGAAAGGGAGGATATCATGGCGAAAGCAGTAGGAATAGATCTCGGCACCACAAACTCGGTTGTTTCGGTCGTGATGGGCGGTGAAACCGTCGTCATTCCGAACCAGGAAGGCAACCGGACGACCCCGTCGGTCGTCGCATTTACCGAAAAGGGAGAGCGTCTGGTCGGGCAGGTAGCAAAGCGTCAGGCGATCACGAACCCGGAAAACACGATTTTTTCGATCAAGCGGCTCATGGGCCGCAAGTACAACTCGCCGGAAGTGAAACATGCCAGGGAGCGGCTGCCGTACAAGATTGTTGAAGCATCCAACGGCGACGCGCACGTCGAAATCCGCGGCAAACGGTATTCCCCGCCGGAGATTTCGGCAATGATCCTGCAGAAACTGAAGCAGGCCGCGGAAGACTATCTCGGCGAGACCGTGACCGATGCGGTCATCACCGTTCCGGCGTACTTTGATGACAGCCAGCGCCAGGCAACGAAGGATGCGGGCAAAATAGCCGGCCTCAACGTGCTCCGCATCATCAACGAGCCGACAGCGGCAGCGCTCGCCTACGGACTCGACAAGAAGAAAGAAGAAAAGGTTGCCATTTATGACCTTGGCGGCGGCACGTTCGACGTCTCGATTCTCGAGATCGGCGAAGGCGTTATCGAAGTCAAGTCGACAAACGGCGACACCTATCTCGGCGGCGACGACTTCGATCTTCGCGTTATTGACTGGCTGGTCGATGAGTTCAAAAAGGAGCAGGGAATTGATCTGAAGTCCGATAAAATGGCCTTGCAGCGCCTCAAGGAAGCTGCTGAGCGTGCCAAGGTCGAGCTTTCGAGCGCACCCGAGACCGAAATCAACCTGCCGTTCATCACGGCCGACGCATCCGGCCCGAAGCATCTGCTCATGAAGCTTTCACGCGGCAAGCTCGAGCAGCTGACGGATGACCTGGTCGACAAGACGCTGGAACCGTGCAAGAAAGCACTTTCCGACGCAGGGCTGAAGCCGTCCGATATTCATGAAGCAATTCTGGTCGGCGGACAGACCCGCTCCCCGAAGGTTCAGCAGGTGGTCCAGAACTATTTTGGGAAAGAGCCGAACAAGAGCGTGAACCCGGATGAAGTCGTTGCAGTCGGTGCCGCAATTCAGGGCGCGGTTCTGAAGGGAGAGGTGAAGGAGGTTCTCCTGCTTGACGTCACCCCGCTGTCGCTTGGTATTGAGACCCTTGGCGGCGTGTTTACGAAGATGATCGAGCGGAACACCACGATCCCGACGAAAAAATCGCAGATTTTCTCGACTGCTGCCGACAATCAGCCGGCCGTTACGGTCAAGGTGCATCAGGGTGAGCGCGAAATGGCGGCGGACAACAAACTGCTCGGTGTGTTCGAACTGACCGACATCCCGCCGGCACCGCGCGGTATCCCGCAGATCGAGGTTACGTTCGATATCGATGCAAACGGCATCATCCATGTTTCGGCGAAGGACATGGGCACCGGCAAGGAGCAGTCGATCAAGATTACGGCATCAAGCGGCCTCAGCAAGGAGGAGGTCGACAGGATGGTGAAGGATGCCGAGCTTCATGCCGAAGAAGACAGGAAGCGCAAGGAGCTGATCGAGGCGAAGAATACCGCCGACACCCTGATCTATTCCGTCGAAAAATCGCTGAAAGACTACGGAGACAAGGTGACGCCCGAAGAAAAGGCGGGGATCGAAGATGCCCTCGAAAAATGCCGCAAGGCAAAGGATTCGAGCACCGATGCGGCCGAGATCAAAGCGGCGATGGAGACGCTCTCGACCGCGTCGCACAAGCTCGCCGAACATGTCTACAAGGCTCAGCAGGGGCAGGCCGGTGACGCTGGGTGCGGCGGAACCTGCGGCGACGGTGCAAAGCCGAAGTCGGCTGAAGAAGATGTTGTCGAAGCGGAATTTGAAGACGTAGACAAAAAGAAAAAGTAGGAAGTGAGAAGGAAGAAGTAAGGCGAAAAAAAGCATCACCGGCGCGGAAGGCTGATCCTTCCGCGCCGTTTCATGTAAACTATCAGATCGGCAGTTTTTGCGATATACCTTTTTTGTAGCGAGTTGGGGTCAATGAAAGATTATTACAAAATACTCGGCATTGAGCGGAACGCCAGCCAGGATGACATCAAGAAGGCATTCCGACAGCTTGCATTGAAATACCATCCTGACCGCAATCAGGGCTGCAAGGAATCTGAGAACAAGTTCAAGGAAGCAAATGAGGCCTATTCCGTCCTGAGCGATCCCGAGAAACGGGCACATTATGACCGGTTCGGCACGGCCGATGGTTTTGGCCAGGGCGGATTTCAGGGCGGTTCGCCGTTCGGGGATATTTTTGAGGATATTTTTGACGATTTCTTCAGTGCGTTCGGCGGTGGCGGCCAGCGGCGGCAGCGGCCGACCAAGGGGGCAGACCTCAGGTATAACATGACCATCACGCTTGAAGAGGCTGCTTTCGGAACCGAAAAAGAGATCAAGATCCCGCGATGGCAGACCTGTGAGACCTGCAGCGGAAGCGGCGCCGAGCCGGGCACGCAGGCGGACACCTGCCCCAATTGCAAGGGCAGCGGCAATGTCCGTTTCCAGCAAGGCTTTTTCAGTGTCTCAAAGACCTGCGGGAAGTGCCACGGGGCTGGCAAGATCATCACCACCCCCTGCAAGCAGTGCCGTGGCGAGGGCAAAGTGCGCGTTCAGCGCGACATTTCGGTCAAGATTCCTGCGGGAGTGGATACCGGCTCACGGCTGCGCCTTTCGGGCGAAGGCGATTTCGGATCGTTCGGCGGTCCTCCCGGCGACCTCTATATCGTTCTCGATATTGAGGAACATGCACTATTCAAACGTCACGGCATGGATGTTTATTGCGAAGTGCCGATTTCATTCCCGACAGCGGTTTTCGGGGCCGAGATCGAGGTGCCGACGCTGAACGGCACGACGACGCTGAAAATTCCGCCGTCCACGCCGTCGGGCAAGACGTTCCAGATCAAGGGACGCGGCATTACGAAGCTGGGCAGCAATCAGCGCGGCGATCAGGTGGTCGGCGTGTATATCGATGTTCCGAAAAAGCTGACCGACCGGCAGAAGGAGCTTTTGCAGGAATTTGCGAAGCTCAGCGGTGAACATGTCGAGGCGTCGAAGGGATTTACCGGCAAGCTGAAAGATCTTTTTGCGGGATAAGAAACGGCATTGCAGAGTGCTGACTGCAGGAATCCCAGGTGTCTTTGGGGCATGCCTGAAAAGAGAAGAGAGATCGCTTCATGAGAATCCATGTTCCTTCTGCCGATATCGCCCGGAGAACCGCTGTCCGTCTTTCCGATGAAAAAGCACATCATGTTTTGTCGGTGATGCGCGCTGCCGCAGGAACGAAGCTGGTTGTTTTCGATGGAGAGGGCAGGCAGTATCAGGCGGCGGTTTCCGGTATCCAAAAAAAGGCCGTTTTCATCGATATCATCGACGAACTTCCCAATGCCACCGAGCTTGATCACCACTATGTCCTGTGCGCGGCGATACTGAAAGGCGAAAAGATGGATATGGTGGTGCAGAAGGCGACCGAACTGGGTGTCATGGAGATCCAGCCGATCGTTTCTGAGCGGACGGTTGTCAAGGAAACGCGCCGCCTCGACCGCTGGCGCAAGATCGCTGAAGAGTCCTGCGAACAGTGCGGCAGATCAAAGCTGCCGGTCATTCATGAGCCGGTTGCATGGAAAGACTTTTTTGCGCAGCATGCTAGGCTGAGTGGATTTGTCTTCTGGGAAGAAGGCGGTCTTCCGCTTGCCGAAGCGTATCAGGCGGTGCTCGAAAAAAGGCTTGCTGCCAATGCCTGGCAGCCGGTTCATGTCGTGATCGGACCGGAAGGAGGCATGACGCATGAAGAGATCGGGTGTGCCGCAGCGACAGGCCTTATGGTCACGACTCTCGGCCGCCGCATTCTCCGTGCCGAGACTGCTGCCATTGTTGCGCTCGGTCTTGTGCAGTATGTGTTTGAAGGATGAATCTGTCCTTGACCAACCGATTGCGCGCCCCGACCACATATGCAGCATGCAAGGCGTTTTGACCGTTCATCAATCAACACCCGGAAATCTGCAATGAATTTGACATCTGCTATAATATTCATACTATTAACCTCAAGGAGCATATCATCGACAGCAAAGCAAAAGCCGTAGCCGCTGCGCAGGCATCACTCGAAAAGAAGGCAGCGGATGTTGTTGTGCTCGAACTGACCGGGCTGACCGCCATTGCTGATTATTTCGTCATCTGCTCCGCCGACAATACCACCCAGGTCAAGGCGATTGCCGGACAGATCGAAGAATCCCTGAAGAAACTCGCATTCAGGCCGATGCGCATCGAGGGGCTCGATCATGCCCATTGGGTGCTGATGGACTACGGCGATGTGATCGTGCATGTCTTCGAGCAGGAAACACGGGCGTTTTATGAGCTGGAAAAATTCTGGCTCGATGCGCCGAGAATTGCATGGGATGAAAATAATACGACTGCTTTGGGTGGGCCGGACAAAGGACCGCTGCCTCGCCGAGGGCATTGAATACTATCGCAGGCTGCTGAGCGGGCATGCCCGCGTCACGATTCTTGAGCTCAAGGAGGAACGGGGCAAGGAGGCAGAGGCCGCCCGGCAGATTGAAGGACGACGCATTCTTTCGGCAACCGGGTCCTTCATCCTGTGCGACGAACGGGGGCGGGAGTTCAGCTCTCCGGAGTTTGCCGCCTATCTTGGCGGGTTTGAGCGTGTCGATATCGTTATCGGCGGGGCGTTCGGTGTTTCTGATGACGTGCGGAAACATGCCCGAGAGTGCATAGCGCTTTCCCGCATGACGTTTACGCACGAGATGGCGCGGATGATCCTGATGGAGCAGCTTTTCCGGGCAGCAACGATACTGAAGGGAAAGGGGTATCACCACTGATGGGCAAGACAACGACGACATTGATGCTCGTGTTTCTGGGTGTGCTCGGTGCTCTTGCGTTTGACAACCGGGAGATGGTGACACTCAAGATTCCGTTCGGCGAGACGTACGAGATGTCGAAGGTCACGCTCATTCTTTTCTCGACGATCCTCGGCGCATTCGTGGTGCTGATCGGGTTTTTCATCCGCGATACGAAGCGTGCCATCGACGGCCTGCAGGAGCAGAAGCGGAGCAAGCGTGAGGCAAAGATTCAGGCGGCGTATGCAAAAGCGCTCAATGCGATTCTCGGCCATAAGGACGAGGAAGCCAATGAAGCCCTGAACGATATTCTCAAGGACGACCCCGAGCATGTCGATGCGCTCGTTCGTCTTGGAGACATCGCCCTGGGACACGATGATACCGCCGCGGCAATGGATTATTACCGCCGTGCGTATGCGATCAACGCCAAAAGCCTGCCAGCCCTTCTCGGTCTCGTCGCGGCACATGAGCGGATCCATAACTGGCAAGGTGCGCTCAGGCATATCGATGAAATCCTCGATATTGATGCCGCCAATCTCACCGCGCTGTATAAAAAACAGGCGGTGCTTGAACGCCTCGAAAAATGGGATGACCTGCTTTCTTTGCAAAAGACGATCCTGAAGCTTGAGGTGCATGAGAAGGAAAAACAGCGTGAAGAACGCAAAGTCCTGGGTTACAAATATGAGTATGCCCGGGTCAGTCTCGAAAACGCAGAACTTGAGAAGGCGGAAAAAGCATTCCGCACGATCCTCAGGATGAATGCATCCTTTTTGCCAGCTTATCTCGGGCTTGCCGAGATTCTGGTGACGCGGGGGGAGACGGAAGAGGCGATCAATTTTCTCGAGAAGAGTTTTGAGTCGCTCAATGCGCCGATTCTTCTGGCGCGTCTGGAAGACCTGCTCATCTCGGTCGGGGAACCCGGGCGCCTGATCCGGTATTATCTGAGCGCGATTGCCCAGAGGCCGACCGATCGGGAGCTGAAGTTTCTGCTCGGCAAGCTCTATGCCCGCCTGGAAATGGTTGATGATGCCCTGCAGGTATTGTCTTCCCTTGACAGCACCTCATTACCGGGCGCAGAGCTGTATCGCCTGCGGGGAGAGTTGTATCTGAAGCGCAACCAGTCGCTGCGGGCGCTCGATGAATTTCGGGCGGCGCTTGCGGCAGGCCGTCTCGAAACGCCGGCGGCATATTGCTGCAGTTCCTGCTCGGCGCATGGTCTGGAGTGGGCGGGCCGGTGTCCGGAGTGCGGTGAGTGGAACACCTATACGCTCGATATTTACGGCAGCTGTCCCCGGTGATGGTGCGATGAGCCGGTCTCCGCGCAAAGCGGTCCTCGACACCAGCCTGTTTGTCAATCCCGACGTGCGTTTCAGCCTTGGAGCGACGCCGACCGAAGCACTGGCGCATTTTCTTGCTCTTGCTGCCCGGGCGCAGGATATCGAATTCTACATGCCGCCCTCGACGTTTCAGGAATTGCTGAACTTCGTGAATGAAAACCACCTGAGCGGAGAATTGCTGGTGCACCTGCGTCAGCGTCCGCCGAAACGGTTTGAGATTCCGGTGCCGGGATACCTGCTTTATGAGCTGGTTGAGGAGTGGCGCGACCGGGTCAACAAAGGGCTCAGAATTGCCGAAACCGGCGTTCGCGGCACCGAAAAGCGAAGGATCGACGAAATCATCCAGGACATGCGCAGAAAATATCGCGAGGCACTTCGCGAAGGGATCATCGACAGCAAGGAAGATGTCGATCTTCTTCTGCTTGCGCGTGAACTCGATGCCCTGCTCATTACTGCGGATCAGGGTCTCATCAAATGGGCCGAAAAACTGGGGGTCGAATGGCTGCTGCCCGAGAAATTCCGGGACTTTGTCATGGCGACGATCGAACCCGCTCCTTCTCCTGAAATAGAGCTCTAGCCGTTTTCCGCTTTGCCTGAGGGCCTGTATTGTCAGGCATGGAGACGCTTTTTCTCTTTTCTCCTTTCTTTCCTTTTGCTATGATGTAATCAATTCCCCCGGCACAAGGAGGCCCGCATGAAAGTCGAAGAAATCATGACCACGAAGATCGAGTATATCGACGCGGAGGCTACGCTCTATGACGCGGTTGAAAAGATGATCGACAAGCGTCTCAGGAGCCTCCTCGTCAAGCCGAAGAGCGACAAGGACGTCCATGGTGTGATCACGGGGCGCGACATTGTTTTCAAGGCGATCGGGAAAAACCTTGACCTTGCCCGCGTGAAGGTCGAGGAGATCGCCGAAAAACCCCTGATCTGTGTGAATAAACAGATGGATCTGACCCATGTCATCAGCATGATGCAGAACTTCAACATTGCCCGGGTGTTTGTGTGTGACGGCACGGAAATGGTGGGCATCGTCTCGATCATGGATGTCATGAACGGGGCGCTGATCGATCGCGCGAAAGGCGGCCGCGGTGTTTAAGAAGCTGTTTTCCGGCACCAGCGCTGAAGAAGTCGTGATCGGGGAAATCGCCGCGCATATCCGAACCCTTATTGCCGCATCGGAAGCGTTGCATGAAGGCATCGAAAAGAATAATCCCGAAAAAATCGCGAGCGTCTCCGATCTCGAGCGTGATGGGGACAGTATCCGGCGCAGTATCATTTCGCATGTATTTGAGGGAGCGTTTCTGCCGTTTATCCGGCCGTTTATCTGCCGGTTTGTGGAAATGGCGGATCAGGTGTTTGACGGCATTGAAGATGCAGCAATGCTGTATGGGCATGCCCAGCCGTATGTAACCGGCGAGATCCGGACGAACGTCCTGAAAGTGGCGGCTCTGAACACGCAGATGTGCGAAATGCTGCAGATTGCATTCGGGACGCTCTTTTCGAATGGCGATTTGCGCGACAAGAGCCTGGCAATCAGGATCTACGAAAAACGGATTGACGAAATCAAGTTCGACCTGCTTGAGCAGGAACGGATGATCCAGCCGGCGTCTTTCTGGGACGGCAGGACGTTTGCCCGGTTCATCGATGCGATAACCCAGGTCAGCGACGTCATCGAGGATGCGAGCGACTATCTCCAGATCATCAATGTGAGCCTTCGCTAGGCAGCATGCGCGGCACATCAGAGGCTCATGGCTGATTATATCCCCATACTCGCCTGTGTGCTCATGGCTGTCGGCATGGGCTCAAACGACACCTCCAATGCGATTGGAATCTGCATCGGCTGTGGGATTATCAGGCTGAAGCGGGCTATTTTCTTTTTCGGCATTTTTGTCCTGATCGGCATTTCCATTCAGGGTGAACGCGTTATGAAGACGGTCGGCAAAGGCATTGTCGAGGTTGACATCACCATCCTGAGCGTTGCCTGCATTGTGTCTGCAGCGCTGATTATTGCGTCAAACTGGAAGAAAATTCCGTTATCTCTTACACAGGTTATGATCGGCAGTCTTGCAGGCGCCGGTTCGGCATTTGGCAGTGCCGTCAATTATTCAAACCTTTGCGGGATTATCCTTGCATGGACAGTTTCGCCGTTTGTTTCTCTGGTGATCGCAAATCTGCTCTACCGCATACTGGAATACTTTTTGTCCCGTCGGTCGATTTTTTCAATAGAGAGGTTGCTGAGGGTGCTGTTGATAGGAAGCGGGTCACTTATTGCATTCAACACGGGAGCCAATGAACTTGCGACCATTCTCGGGCCGGTTGTTCACGCCGAAGTTGTCGGCAAATACGAAGCATTTGCGCTAG
>JAAYUK010000041.1 GCA_012517735.1 Nitrospiraceae bacterium | reverse complement strand
GCAATAGCCGACGAGATCAGGAAACTCAGAAACCACGGTTCCAAAGGCGGCTATCGCCACGAATGCCTCGGCTACAACAGCCGGCTCGATGAAGTGCAGGCAGCGATCCTGCTCGTAAAAATGGAGCATATTGACGAGTACAATCGCAAGCGGAACCAGAATGCACGACTGTATACCAGGCTGCTTTCGGACATCGTCACCTGCCCGGTCGAAAAGCCGGGGGCTTACCATGTCTATCATCAGTACACCATTCAGAGCCCGAAACGCGATCTGATCCAGCAGGCCCTGAAAGAAAGAGGCATCTCGTCGGTTGTCTACTATCCGATCCCGCTCCATATGCAGGAAGCCATGCAGCCGTATGGGTATCGGGCCGGCGATTTCCCGGTCTGTGAGCAGGTTGCGGCAACCGTACTCTCGCTGCCGATCTATCCGGAGCTTGAGGCGGCGGATATCGAAGAGACTGCTGCGGTCATCAGGACGTGCCTTGGGAAATAGCACAACGTCCGACGGAAAACGCTGCTTCTGAGCGGAACCGCTCAGCTTCGGAAACGTCGTGTGTGCCGGGCATTTCGGTCCCGGGCAGGTAATCGTTTCGCATGAATAACGGGATGCCACTTCAGCGGGTCATGATCATTGCCGGCGAAAGCTCCGGTGAGATGTACGGAGCGCTGCTGGCAAACGTACTGCGGGCTGAGTGGCCCGGAATCGACATCTGCGGCATCGGCGGGGTAAAAATGGAGACTGCCGGCGTCAGGTTGCTCTCCCGTATTGCAAGCTCGTTCGGTGCGCTCGAAGCAGTCAGATCGCTCCGCCAGCTCCGCCGCACGTACCATACCGTTTTGGAGACTCTCGCAGCTGAGCGCCCGCAGGTTCTCGTCCTCATTGATTATCCCGACTTCAACATGAAAATTGCGCCACGCGCAAAAGCACTCGGCATTCCGGTCTTCTATTACGTCAGTCCCCAGGTCTGGGCATGGCGTTCCGGCAGAATCAGGACTATGAAAAAAATTGCGGACTTTATTGCCCTGATCCTGCCGTTTGAAGAATCCCTGTATCGGGCCGAGCAGGTGCCCTGCGCATTCGTCGGCCATCCGGTAATGGATGAAATCCGCCAGCGGCTTGCCGCCCTCGGATTGAGCGAATATGACATCGGAAGCGTTGAGTTGAAGCATGCCGCGCGGAATGCGCTCGGCATTCCGGCTGCAGATCCGGCACTCGTCGTCATGCCGGGCAGCAGGCATCATGAAATAACCACCCTGCTGCCGGTGCTGGTCGAGACCCTGCACGGCCTCCGCATGAAGCATCCGGAGTACGATTATGTGGTTCCGGTTGCCCCGAATCTCCATCATTCGGTGCGTGACCTCCTGCAGACCACCCTGGAGCAGGAAGTCCCCGGGCAGGTAAGAATTGTGGATGACTCACTGCTCGCCCTGTGTGCCGCTGACTGCGGTATCATCGCGTCCGGCACGTCCACCTTTCAGGCAGCCATGCTCGGAGTGCCGCATGTCGTCATCTATCGACTCTCGCCGGTAACCTTCTGGATCGCCCGCCGGATCATCAAGGTCAATTACATCTCGCTCGCCAATATTCTCCTTGACACCCTCGGCGCTGAAGCTTCCGCGTTCCGAAGTCTTGAGCTGCTGCAGAAGGATGTTTCCGCAGGCAATATTCTTGGGGAAGTACTGAGACTGATGGACGACCCGGAACACCGGAACGACTGTTTGCAACAGTACCGCCTCGTCAGGAATCTTTTCCTCGGGAAAGAAGCGACCAAGACCGTCGCCGGGCATATCGCAGCGATTGCCCATGCGGTTCCGTCAGGAGAGCGGTCGTGATTTTTGCCGCCTATTCCCTGCTCTACCGAGCTGCGCTCACGGCGGTACTGCTGTCAGAATACCGCAAGCGGCCCGGGCATCTGCGGGCACGCTGGCTCCGGGAAAAGCGGGGCGTTATCGAAGAGACCTCCGATGCCGGTGGCGAAACGGTATGGATTCACGCCGTATCAGTCGGCGAAGTCATTGCCGCCGTGCCGCTTGTCCGTGGCCTCCGTGAGCGCTTCGCCGATCTCCGGATCGTTCTGACCACCATTACCGACACCGGGCAGAAGGTGGCCCGTGAGCGCTTTGGCGAAAGCGTTCGGATCGCCTATATGCCATTCGATCTGCCCGGTCCGCTGAACCGTTTTCTCGATGCAGTGCGGCCAAAACGCTTTCTGATCATGGAGACCGAACTCTGGCCCAATGCCATCCGCATCTGCCATGCCCGAGGCATACCGGTTGCTCTCGTCAACGGCCGCATCTCCGAGCGCTCGTATCGCGGATATGCGAAAATGCGTTTTTTCATGGAAGCAGTGTTCGTCCGCATGAGCGCCCTCTGCGTTCAGAACAAAACGTATGCGGAACGGTTACGCAAGCTCGGGGCGCGCAGCGAAACTGTGCATGCGACCGGCAATATCAAGTTCGATCTTGTCATTCCGGAGAAACGTCTTGCATGGACGGAAACCCTCCAGAGCCCGATGCTGATTGCAGGCAGCACGCACAATCCGGAAGAAGCGCTTCTTCTCGATGCATACCGGACCGCCGTCAAGGCATACCCTTCACTGAACCTCATCCTCGCGCCCAGACATCCAGAACGATTTGGTGAAGTCGAAATGCTGCTCAAAAAATCGGGGCTGCCGTATCAGAAGCGGAGCCAGATGCCATCAGTCAAAGCTGCAGCAGCATTCACGGGTCAGATAATTCTCCTCGATGTCATCGGCGAACTTTCGGCGGCCTATGCCGCGGCCGACATCGCCGTGATGGGAGGCTCGTTCATTCCGCATGGCGGACAGAACCCGCTTGAGCCTGCTTACTGGGGCAAGGCGATTCTCTGCGGTCCCCACATGTTCAACTTTCCGTTTCTTGATGAGTTTGCCGAGGCGGGCGCAATCCGCCCCACCACGCAGGAATCCCTTGCTGTCGACATCATCGAACTGCTGGGCGATCCGGCAAAACGGACAGCCATGGGGGCTGCGGCAAAGGCCTTTCTTGCAGAAAATGCCGGGGCGACAGCCAGGACCCTCGATATTCTGGCAACCCTCGCTCCTGCTCATTCCTCTTGATTACACAATGAGCCATTCTGAACCCCGATACCATCGCGCTCTCGTCTGGTTCCGCCGCGATCTGCGGATAGCGGATAACCCCGCCCTGACGAGAGCGCTGCGCGAGAGCGCCGAAATCCTGCCGCTCTTCATCTTCGACACAAACATCCTGTCCGCTCTCCCCCACCGGGATCCCCGTGTCCGTTTTCTGGCCGACGCAGTGGGGGGACTGGCCGCGTCCCTGAAGAACGCGGGAGCGCAATTGCTGATCCTTGAGGGCGATCCAGTGGAAATCCTTCCCGGACTGCTCAGAAAGCATCGCATTGAGGCGCTCTATCATGCACGGGCATATTCGGCCTACGGTACACAGCGTGACGATGCGGTCGCCCGCATCTGTTCTGAACAGGGAGTAGACGTGCATAGCATGGATGACTCGCTGCTGGTGCCGCCCGCAGCCATGGGGCCGCGAAAAGTATTCACGCCGTTCTTCCGCGCCTGGCAGCAGATCGACAAGACAGCTCCCGCCCCCGCTCCAACACGTATTCCCGGGATGCCCGTAACCGCCAAACCCGGCGCGCATCTCATCGATCGCCACGCACAAAGGACTGGTCTGCCATGGCAGGCGGATGGCTGGAAACAGCTTCTGCGAACATTTGATCCCTGTCGCTATGCAGAGACGCGCAACCAGCCCGGCATTGCGGGGACATCCCGCATGTCGCCGTATCTCCGTTTCGGGCTCCTGTCAATCCGGCAGCTTTACCGCCATGTCATCAGCACGGAAAGCCCATCCTGTCATGCGGGCACGTTCATCTCAGAGCTTGCATGGCGGGACTTCTGGTATCACATCATGCATCATTTCCCCGAAACCCGCACGTTCGAATTTCAGGCGAAGCGGCGGGGGCTTGCGTGGCGATATGATGCTGCCCGGTTTGCCGCCTGGCAGGAGGGGAAAACAGGATATCCGATTGTCGATGCAGGCATGCGTCAGCTCCGGCAGGAGGGCTGGATGCATGGCCGGGTTCGGATGATTGTCGCCTCATTTCTCACAAAGGATCTGCTCATGGATTGGCGAATGGGGGAAAGGCATTTTGCCGATCTGCTTCTCGATTATGACGAATCCGTGAACATCGGCAACTGGCAGTGGTCTGCTTCGGTGGGGGCAGATCCGAAACCATTGCGCATCTTCAGTCCGATCCTCCAGTCGCAACGCTTCGATCCGGAATGCACCTACATCAAGCGCCATGTACCGGAGCTGCGCAACGAATCACCGGCGCGTATCCATGACCCGCTCAAATACCGGCTGGCATATTGTGAGCCGATCGTCGATCACCGGGAAATGCAGCGGCGTGCGCGGCTGATGTACCTGAATGCGGCCGGACACTGACAGCTCCAGAAATTCAGCTCCTGAATTTCAGCCATTTTTCTGATGACTCTTTGGGGGTTCATTTCCGGTATAATTGCAGTAAGGACTGCTCATCCGCTTCTTGACTCCGCGTTCTGATCCCGGCAGATCACTGCATCTGCCCGAGCCATATCCCGCAGGGAGGATGCCATGTCACAGACCAAGGGTTTCAAGGGAATGAACCGCAGGGAATTTCTGAAGATTGGGGTCGCGGGCACGGCTTCAGCCCTGATTGCAAAGGATGCGCTCGCGGAAACCGTACAGCAGTTGGCGTCTGACCAGTTTGCGTTCCCCAAACCGGTCTACCGTACTCTTGGCCGCACCGGTCTCAAGGTGACCGTGGTCAGCTTTGGCGCAATGCTCACTCCGGAGCCGGAAGTAATGCGGGTCGCGTTCGATAACGGCGTCAACTATGTAGATACCGCCCGCCGATACATGGGCGGCAGGAATGAAGAAATCGTTGGACAGGCGCTCAAGGGCCGCCGCGATAAAGTATTTGTCGCCACAAAGACCCAGCCGGCATCCATCGCGAAAGCCGATATCATCAAGGATGTCGAAACAAGCCTGAGCAAACTCGGCACCGACTACATCGATGTCATTCAGCTGCACAATCTCGACAGCGGAGAACGAATATTCATAGCGGAAACAAAGGAAGCCCTTCTCAAGCTGAAAGAACAGGGCAAGGTGCGTTTCTTCGGCGTGACCACGCACAAGAATGTAGCCGACGTCCTGAACGCTGTGGTTGATGACCAGGACCGATTCTTTGATACGGCGCTGGTTGCGTACAACTTCAAAAGCGGCAAGGAGGTGGCC
This sequence comes from Nitrospiraceae bacterium, assembly GCA_012517735.1. Taxonomy (GTDB): domain Bacteria; phylum Nitrospirota; class Thermodesulfovibrionia; order Thermodesulfovibrionales; family Dissulfurispiraceae; genus JAAYUK01. The sequence continues at coordinate 50,020 of JAAYUK010000041.1, read as the reverse complement.
GGTGCCATCGGGCGGGCGGCAAAGGCGGGCATCGGAATCATCGGCATGAAGACCCAGCAGGGTGGATATTCCACCTCTGCGCTCGGGGCGATCAGCCCGCATCAGGCCGCGCTCAAATGGGTGCTGCAGAATCCCCATGTTGCGACGACCATCCCCGGCATGAAAGACATGTCTCATCTCAAAGAGGATATCGCCGTCATGGGTATGCTGAAATTCACCAGCCGGGACGAGCGCATCCTCAAGCGATACAATGCTGCGATCGCACCGTTTTACTGCTCGTTCTGCGGCAAGTGCGAAAGCACCTGTCCCCATGGGGTGGAGATCAGCACCATCAACCGTTCACTGATGTATGCGGAGGGTTACAAGAGTGGAGAGCTTGCGCTGACAACCTATCGCGAGATACCGGTTTCCGCCTCGGCGGCCGTCTGCATGAATTGCCCGGCCTGCACGGCTCGCTGCGTAAACGGACTCAATATTGCCGAGAAAATGGAGCGGGCAAGAATTATCCTGGCATGACAGAACATGAAAAATGCAAATGCACAGAGTAAAGGCACGAATACGGGTATTGCAGGATTTCTGAATATGCTGCAATCTCCAAGGGGCAGGGGAACGTACGTTCTTTCGATCACGCTCTGCGCACTGCTCTGTTTGTCTCTTCCCGCCCTCGCCGCTGACCAGGAGATCGTTCAATTCCTGCCGCCCAAGGCATGCTCGGATGGCTGGGTCATGGAGGACAAACCCGTTCTTTATACAAAAGAGAACCTGTTCGACTACATCAATGGCGAGGCTGAACTCTATTTCCCCTATGGCTTTGAGGTGCTTGCCACTGCCCGGTATGTGAACGTCAGCAATCCTGCGGTATCACTGGTCATGGATGTCTATAAGATGGGTTCTTTGAAGCACGCCTTCGGCATGTATGCCAACTATCGCCGTTCAGACGATGTTTCCGTAAAGGCAGGAGCCGATGCGGTGATTTCTCCTTCCCAGATGCTCATGTATCAGGATCGTTACTACATAAGGCTTCAGGCGTCCGGTGCGCCGGAGATTGAGAAGAACATTTTTCTGACTTGTGCCCAGTCCTTGTCGAAGAACCTGCCTCAGAATTTCAGTCGACCCCGGGAATTGGCAGTTTTCGGCATCGCGGCAGTCACCCCGAACAGCGAGCGGTACATCGCGCAGAGCCTGCTCGGATATGCATTCTTTCGTCACGGATATATGGCTGACGCTACCATGAGCGGCGAACAGGTACAGGTGTTCATGGTTCCTGAGGCATCGGAAGAACTCGCGCAAAAAACTCTTGACCAGTATCGTGCCTATCTGAGAGATTCCGGGAAAGATGCAAAAATGTCTGGTGCAGCGGAGCACATGGCGCTTGAAGCTATCGACCCGTTATATCAGGGCGTATCCATTCAGCAGGCAGGACGATACCTGATCGGTGTTGTCAGAATGAACAATCCCGCTGCGGCAGAATCGCTGCTGGGGGAAATACGCATCCGGCTTCCCCGGTAGAACCTCAGCCTTTCTGCTGGTCCGCCTGGCCGGAGTAATACCCCGTTTTCAGGCTCACCAGTTCGCCGGTCGTCTTTCGCAGCCGGTTTGTGATTGCCTTCATGATCATGCGAAACTCTTCCGAAGTTTTATTCATCTCCGCTTCGAGACAATCCTTGTTCAGAAGTCCGACCGTGACCGCTCCCAGGGCGATCACCGATGCTGACCGCGGCTGTCGGTCGATATAGCTTATCTCCCCAAAGACATCTCCTTTTTCGAGAGTGGCGATGACCACCTTTCTGCCGTCAATCGTGCGCGAGATTTCGACCTTGCCGTCCAGAAGCACATAAGTCCCCTCGCCGAAACTCCCCTCTCTGATAATGACGGCTCCGTCCTGATAGGTCTCTGTAGCAACGATCATTCTCATCCAATCCTCCCGGATATATCAGATATCAGCAGCCTGCTTCTGTCGGTACGCATTGCCTGCGCATAAAACGAGAATTGTCATTAGCCCGGCAGGGCAGGCAATGCCGCTCATTCTCGGACGGCGTCCAGCCGTCCTCCGAGGTATTCGCCTCGCACATACCTCCTGTATGTACCGTTTCGCCGAATAAATCCGCTCTGTTGCCAGCCCAGCCCGGCTCTGAGCGATTTGGGTCGAATCTAATGACAATTTTGGCATAAAAACTGCGGACGTCACATTCCCTTGTCGGGCTCGCGCTTCCCGGCAAGAACGCTTCTGATCTGCCGCCACAGCTCGTCCCGGCCTTCGCCGGTCTCGCTGGAATACACAAGAGCAGGAACCTCCGACGGAAGATTGAGTCCTTTCCGGATGGCGGCAATATGCGCCTGACGCCTGCCGCGACTGACTTTGTCAGCCTTGGTTCCGACGATGATGTAGGGGATATCCCTCCGGGTAAGCCAGAGGGAAGCCTCCTTGTCGTTCTGCATCGGCTCATGACGGAGATCGATTAGGTGCAGGATGAGGGCGAGCTTGTCTCCGTTCTGGAGATAATGCAAAATAAACTCGCTCCACGCCTTTTGTTGTGCCTTTGATGTCGCCGCATACCCGTACCCCGGAAGATCGACCAGATAGAGCTGATGATTGACCTCAAAAAAATTGATGGTCTGCGTTTTCCCCGGTTGGGCACTGGTTCGTGCAAGGGCTCGGCGGGCACACAACGAATTGATCAGCGACGACTTGCCGACATTGGATCGTCCCGCCATCACGATTTCGGGATATCCCGTCTTCGGATACTGTTTTGGCCCGACGGCGCTGATTGCACACTTTGCCGAGATGATCTTCATTCCCCGTCCTGTTCTGCAGCATGCGCGAGTTATGAGGGATTGTACCACGATTGGCGGGCAGTTCGGACGTTCATAAAAAATGCCCTTTCAGGCTTGCCATAGTGCTTTTTGTCAATGATTGGCGCCCGGCAGACGCTTCAGGCTTCCCTCTCAAGAAAAGGGCATGCTCACCACATCTGACTCCAGCACCAGATTGCCCTGCTGTTCCTATGGCTAACCGAAGAAAGGGCATTGCTGTCCTTGCTCCTGATACAAGTCTAACGCCGGAAAAAGGGAGAGTCAATACGCAAAAAATGCATGCGGACGATTCGCTTTGCCAAAAGATCAGTGCTGTTTTGGAAAAAATGTCATTGGGTGTTATGGAATGATTCGGGCGATGACCCGGGCAGGTGCTGCCTCCGCAGCCAGCCTGACCGGCAATGCGATAATTTCGAAGTTCGGATGATGCGACAGCCTTTCCAGGCTGGCAAGGTTCTCCACAATGGGAACTCCCGCTTCAAGCAGAATTCGGTGCACCGGAAACGGCGGCCGGTCCGGACTCGCGAAATCGATGCCGAGCATGCTGACGCCGGCTGCAACCAGCGCCCGGGCACACGCTTCCGTCACTACCGGCCCGTCATGAAAATATTCAGGCTTCCGGTACTGCCCGGAACGGCCTGACATGAACAGCACCACATCGCCCGGACGCATCTCCACCCCGGACAGAACATCGTGGTCAATACGAGCCTTCCGGCGAACATCAATCAACACCCCGCGCCCGACAAACCGCTCAACCGGAATATCGGCGACTGCAGCGCCGCTACCCAGCATGTGTCCGGGGGCATCGATATGCGTTCCGGCATGCAGAACCGTCGTAATCTCGCCCAGCCGATACCCCGCGGTCCCGATTTCTGCGAGGACGCGGAACTGCGGTGACGGATCGCCGGGATACACGGGGATGCTGGAGTCAAAGGGATGAGTAAGGTCAACGATCTGCATCAGACCCCGCACGACGGCGCTTCCTGCTGAGGCTGCTTCCAGCGGAGCGGAAAGCGGAGGGTGAAGCGCGTGCCGCCGCCCTCGCTGCTCTGCACCTGAATCTCACCCATGTGCTCAGTAACAATCTGCTTGACCAGGGGAAGCCCCATGCCGAATCCGTGAGCCTTGGTGCTGAAAAACGGATCGAATATCCGCTCCCGCATATCGGCCGGAATCCCGCAACCATTGTCGTTGATACCGACAAGGACAAAATCCTTGTCGGATCGCGTTTCGACTGAAACCACGCCACCAATGCCCGATGCTTCGATCGCATTTCTCAGAAGATTCAGAAAGGCAATGCGCAACAGGTTCTTTTGCATGTTCAGCCGCAACGGCGACGCCTGAGCGGTCACGGAAAACGTCACCCGCTTCAATGCAGCATCCTTCTCGGCCAGAGCGATCGCCTCGGCCAGAACAGCTCCGATATCTTCATATGCATAGAACGACTCCCGCCGCTTCAACACCGACTGGAACCCTTCCACGATCTGCTCGAGGTGTGCTGCCTCCTCCCCCATCTCTGCAAGGGCGGAACGGAACTTCTCCGGCATATCGGACGCGGCAAGCAGGCGCTTTGTCTGGCAGGAGATGACGAATGCCGGGTTTCTGACCTTGTCCGCCATGGTAAGCGCCATAAGATTCATGGTGCGCTCCGCAATGAGTGCCTCGATCTCGGCATTGAACTCTTCCAGCGTCTTTCGATATCCCTGTTCCAGCTGAATCAACTGCCGGAACCTGATCGCCTTCTCTACGGCATGCAGCAGGTAGTCGGCTTTATACGGCTTGATAATGAAATCGAACGCTCCTTTTTTCACCGCGCTGACAGCGGAGTCAAGATCGGCGTATCCCGTCATCAGTATGACCGGAAGATCGGGCCGGTCGGACCGGATGCGGTCCAAGAGATCAATGCCGGTCATTCCCGGCATCTTGATATCGGAAATGACGACATCGACTTCAACAGCTTTCAGCGCATCAATTGCCTCAAAAGCGCTTTGGCAGGCAACTGTTTGATAGGCCTTCCCCTGCAGAAGCAGCGAGACGACATCGCGCACGGCATTGTCATCATCAACAACCATGATGACAGCCGCCGGCTTTTCTTCTGATAGGGAAGGCATCATCATGGTTCAAGTATAGCAAAATCCTCCCCTGCTGAAACTCTCCGCAGATACGTGCCGCTCCGTTCATCACCCAGGGAGCCCGGTACCACGGCAATCGGCGGGGCAGGATCCACACACAACCCTTATCTCATTGAATATCAGGCATAAATTATATTCATGACGCTGAAATTTCGCTTGCAAAAACATTCTCCCGACAGTCTACAATATGAAGACAAGGAGGATGGTACATGGAAATCAAGGTATGTGTCGGCACAACGTGTCACCTGCTCGGAGCTACTGAACTCGTCGAGGCGTTAAAGGATCTCCCCCCAGAAATCGCCCGGAAAATCAACCTTGGATATTCCGTCTGTTTCGAATCCTGTCAGGGGACGATGAGGCCGCCGATTATCAGTATCAACGGGAAATATCATCAGGATATGAACCCTTCCCGGATGAAGGCGCTCATTCTGAAAACTGCGGAAAGCGAGCGGTCATGAGAAATTTCGTCTTCAGTGAAATCATGAAAATCCGGCGCCAGCTCATGATGACACTGGCGCAAATGTACGAAAAGGGAACACTGCAGGAACACCTTGCCGGCATTCCCAAAATGCTGCTTCCCGGACCGCACGGAACCTACCGGAGCAGTGTCTATCATGAGCGGGAGGTCATGAAACAGCGAACGAAGATGTATCTGGGCATGGATTACGAACGTTCCCGTGAACTGGAGCTGTATGAATTGCCGTCGCTCATCGACGACATTCTCGGCATGAAGAGCGACCTCGTCTCGCGCGACCGGTTTGTGCAGGTGATCAAGGAGGCATGCGACTCCTGCCCGTCCGGACGATATTATGCAACCGACCTCTGCCGGAACTGCGTGGCCCACTCCTGTTATAACGCCTGCCCGAAAAAGGCGGTCGAGATACAAAATGACCGCGCGGTCATCAATATCGACCAGTGTATCGGTTGCGGACTCTGCGCAAAGGCATGTAGTTTCTACGCCATTGTGAAGCTCGAGCGGCCCTGCGAACGCTCCTGTGCCCTGCAGGCCATTGCAAAAGACGCAAGCTTCGCTGCGGACATTGACTACTCCCGCTGCGTCAGCTGCGGCGCTTGCTATGTGGCCTGCCCGTTCGGGGCGACTGAGTCGCCTTCTCACCTGCTCAGGACGCTCGCCGGCATCCGGCGGGGGGAAAAGATCATCGCCATATTTGCGCCCGCGATTGTCGCCCAGTTCGGGCCGAAGGTTACGCTGGGACAGATCAAGAACGCCCTGAAGAAAGCCGGTTTCTCCGATGCGGTAGCGGTAGCCGCCGGCGCAGATGAGGTCGCCGAAGAGGAAGCGCATTTTCTGGAACATGCCGCCGGCACGGTAACCACCTCGTGCTGCCCGGCGTTTGTCGACTACATCGGGAAAAACCAGCCTGATTTTACCGACAGGATTTCGCCGGCTCCGTCTCCCATGATTGCCCTTGCAAAGCACCTGAAAACCGGTACTGGAAAAATCGCGTTCATCGGTCCATGCATCGCAAAAAAACTCGAGGCATCGAAAGGTCCTTTTGTCGACTACGTGCTCACGTTTGAAGAACTCGGAGCGCTCTTCATCGCGAAAGGCATTGAGCCTGCCGCTCAGGAAGATGCAACCGTCGAAGGCAGCAGGCTCGGATGGGGCTTTGCTGCAGCCGGGGGTGTCACAGCTGCGGTCAAGGAGCTCTGCACGCGTGATCTGCGGACGCTCAGAATGGACGGGCTTGCGGAAGGCAAGGAAACATTTCAGACAGCGCGTCAGGAGAAGTTCGATCTGATTGAAGGGATGGCGTGCGCCGGGGGCTGCATTGCAGGCCCGGGCATCATGGTCAACCCAAAGGTAGCCGCTGGCGCACTGAAGAAAGCCGGCAGCGCAACCTGACCGATCACTGCAAGGATCGCATCAGATAAACTTGACGAACGTCTCCTTGCAGTGCTGCTTTTCGAGCTGATCGATAATCCTGCGGATGATGTTTCTCCGCAGGTCCAGCTCCACCGGAATGTTCGGATCCTGATGCGCTTCATTGATGCGTGTGCCAACAATGCAGTAGACGATATCGCTGTCGAGCAGCATCGAGAAGAGCGCTGATGCCGGATCCTTCGGTTCGTCTTCCGGCAGCGCGCCGGACTCCAGCAGGCCTGCCACCCGATTCAGCGTCAGCGTGCCCTCTGTAATCAGATCCATGCCTTCCATGGTTGCGCCGGGAGGAACCCCCGGAGCGCGGAAGTCCATATCCGTATCGATCTCACGGTCAAGGTGGCGCGCAATGATATTTGCGGTCGTCCCGCCGCTGATAACACGCTTTCCGGGAAAGGTGTCGATGAATCTCGCCAGCTCGGCGTCACGTTCCCGGGCAAAGGGCGGACCGGTCACCAGCAACAGCTGCCGGGGCTGACGATAATAAATGACACTGCAGGTTATGTCGTCCAGAGCCCCCCGTCCGTCCATCTGGACCGCACGCCGTACAATCCGCCGCGCGAGCATATGCGCTGAAATGTTCCCGTCGGCGGCAATGATCCGCTCAATAAAAGGCTTGACGCCCTCTCCCCAACCCAGCGGGGTATCGACGTTGCCCATGCCGGCCTGCGATATTCCATCGGAAAAGAAAATGAGCCGGTCACCCAGCTGCACGTCAAATTCCGAATACTGAATGACCCGATCGCTCCATTTCTTCAGCGCGAGATCCTGTTTGGCAACCATGATCTCACGCCCGTCGCGCCAGAAAATGAACGGCGGGTTCCCGTGCTCGATAATGCGCGCACGCCCCGAAAGGTCGATATCGACGACCGTGAAGGTGGAGTAGCTGATCTTGCGCACGCTGCAGACCGGAAGGGTATTCATGATGATCTCGGCGGATGACCGGATATCCTTGGAACTGGCGGTATACTTGAGCGCCATGGTTGCGGTGAGCGTGGCAAGAACGCTCGCCTTGACGCCGCTGCCGAGTCCGTCCGCAAGCACCGAAATCACGCGGTCTTCGTCCTTCAGTCGCTGCGACAGGAAAATGTCGCCGGAGACAAACTGTTGCCGCTTGGCGGTCTGAAAGTGATCGACTTCGATGACGTTCTTATCCTGGAGATTAATCATTGGATGATTCTTCGTCCGCCGGAGAGAACGATTCGACAATCGAGTTCAGAATGATCTCCGACTCTGCCGCATTCTCGCCGATCAGGTATGCGATTTTCTGTACGGTCGTCAGGTTCTGCTGAATGACATGCCGCGCCCGCTTGATGATCTGTTCCCGCTGCATGGCGGGATTGGTGATATCTTCAAAGAGGGCGCCGACCAGCGTCTGTTTTTCGATGGTGAAAACCATTGCGTGCAAAAACCGGCCCTTGAAGCGGACATCTTTTTCGATAAGGTCTTCCCCGCTTCTGAGAATGCTCTGGAAAAGCCGATGAAACGGCATCACCGCCTCCAGATGTTCTCCCTCAAGCTGCCGTCCGCTGTTGGTTTCATCGGCCTCGATGCCGGAACCGAACAACGAGACAAAGTTCGGATTGCACTCGACGATCTTCATGTTCTGATCGACGATCACCACTGCCGACGGCATTTTCTGGATCAGGATATGTGCCTTTTTCTGGGCAAGCGTCCGCATGTAGGAAACACACATCGCCAGCTCCGCCTTTTCCTCGATAATGGCGCGTGCGAAATCCCGGCACGAATCGTAACCGCACCCGCCGCAGTTCAACTCATCAGTCTCGGATACCTTGCCGACCTGCCGCAGGGCTTCCCGGATACGATCATCGGTAATATCTTCATACGGCACGGGGGCAGGGGCGTATTCTTCGGCAATCATCAGCTCCGTATCGGAGACTTCTGCTGCAGCCTCGGCATAATGGGCGATCCGGTAATGCTTGCATACGGTCGAGACACGATTCTCGCTCTTCGGGCCGTTGACGCAGCCTCCGAAACAGGCGAGCAATTCCACAAACAGACTCTCTTTCGGTTTCATGTCTTCCACACCGTTCAGCGCCTTGCTGAAGCGGCGTATGCCCGAAAACTGGATAAAGTGTGTCTGCAGCTTGCCCTGCTTCTGCCCCTGAATGCTGGCGATCATGCCGCCTTCGATCGGGTAAAGCGCTCCCTCGCGCGACCGGCGCGGAATGAAAAAGTCCTCTCCCCGTTCGCGGATCGCTTCAACATCGATCTGGGCCTCTTCGAACCACCGGCGAAGATCTTCAAACGTCAGGGCTACTTCTACCAGTTCAGGGTGCGTGTCGGATTCCAGTTTTTTCGCAATGCAGGGGCCGATAAAAACCACTCCGATGTCGTTTCCGAAATGCGCGCGAAGCAGGCGCGCATGCGAAAGGAGCGGCGAAAGAAACCCGGTGATATGCGGTGCGTAGCGGGGCTCATATTTCCGGAGATATTCGACTGCCGTGGGGCATGCCGATGAAATGAAAATTTCTCCGCTGGATCGTTCAAGCAGGCCGCCGACATGGGCACTCACCTGTTCGGCGCCCATCGCCGTTTCGGAGACGCCGAAAAAACCGAGTCTCCTGATCGCCGCTATCAGTTGCCCGGGACGCAGATCGGGGAACTCACTGACAAAGGAGGGTGCCAGAGACACAATAACCCGTGTCTTTTCGGCAAGAAGACGGCGGGCTGCCGGCACATCGTCGCGAACCTGTTTTGCCCCGCTCGGACAGACATCAACGCAATGCCCGCAGAGCACACAGAGTTCGTTGATGATGGAAGCGTAACCGTCCTCCACCTTGATTGCCTTGACCGGGCACTCCCGGACGCATTTATAGCAGTCCTGACACTCGGTTTTCTTGGTATAAATCGGATAATTTTTTTCCATGGGGATCTCCATTCGCTCCGTAGCCGCACTCATGACAGGCCTTTCGTGTCGTCATCGGCAGCCGGGGTCTTGCGGCACATGCCCTCAAGGTAGGGGAGAAGTTCCCGCAGGATTGCGGGGAATAGGCCTGGATTCGCCTGGGTATACTGCTTTCCGTCCACGATGATGTTCGGGCCGAGATGACAATTGTCCTGACAGCGATGTCCTTTCAGCTCAACACAGTGATCAAGGTTATGCACCTTCAGATAGTGTCTGATGAGGTCCATGTTTTCATCATTGCCGCGGGGGAAACACGAACTTCCCATGCACATCGAAATCACGACCTTTTTTACCTGTTCTTCACTCATAAAGAACTCTCCTTGCCCTTGGCGATATCCACCGGCCTCCCCCCTGGTCCCTTGCCGACAGGACGACCGAGGTCAGCAAACAACTGCATGAGCTGCGCATGTTCAAAATCAGGATCTTCATGAAAACAGAGCTTTTCCGGATAAATCTCGTAACAGAGGCGATAGGTCCCCGGCGTCAGATTCGGCATCACAACGTTCGCTCCCCGCTGCAGCGCCAGCCTCCGGCCTGCTTCCCGGTTCAGCGACGCCAGCGACGTGGTGCTCGGAATATTCGCGTTCGGACAGAGTATTCGGGTCAAGGCGACCACTTTATATGCCATCTCCTCGGTGGCCGGCACCTGCTCCTCCGGCGGCAGCGTCGCATAGGTTGCGTCCTGCCCGAGCGGAGTCTGCGGATGGGGGAGGAACGGCCCCGCGCCGATCATGTCCAGGCCCATTTCCCGGAACAGAAACAGATCGTTCGCCAAGGCTTGATAACTCTGCCCCGGCAGGCCGACCATCACGCCGCTGCCGACTTCATACCCGAGATCCTTGAGAATGCGGAGCAATCCCTTTCTTGAGTATGCCCTGTTGGGCAACGCAGGATGAATCCGTTCGTACAATTCATCGTCGGAAGTCTCAAACTTCAGGAGATAGCGATCCGCTCCCGCCTCCCGCCACGCGGCGAGCTCCTCGGGGAACCGCTCACCGAGACTCAGGGTCACCGCAAGCGATGTCCCGGCCTTGATCTTCCGGACCAGGTCTGCAATCCATCCGGTCTCCAACCCGTAATCTTCCCCTGACTGCAGGACAATCGTTCCATATCCGCGTCGCACCGCTTCCTGCACGCAATCCATGATTTCAAGATCACTCATGCGATACCGTTCAACAGCGATATTCTCCCGGCGCAGACCGCAATAGGCGCAGTTCTGAAGGCAGTAATTCGAGATTTCAACCAGTCCGCGGAGATGAATCTCATCGCCGACACACTCCCTGCGTACGGCATCGGCACGAGCATACAAATCGGCAAGACGCGTCGGGTCCGTCTCATGCAGCCATCGCAAAACCTCTTCACGATTCATCATGAGAAGTTAAACCTAAAATTGTCATTGGATTCGACCCAATAACGCTCTAAGCCTGGCTGGACTGGCATCAGAGCGGATTTATTCGGCGAAGCGGCACATACAGGACGTATGTGCAAGGCGAATACCTCGGAGGACGGCTGGATGCCGTCCGAGAATGAGCGGCGTTGCCTGTCCTGCCAGGCTAATGACAATTCTCGGTTAAACGTGCAAAGTGAAAAATACAAAGATATGGACCTCATGCATTTTTACCTTTTCTCTTTCATCGTTACTTTTGTTTTATATGCCTCAAGCGCAGCAGGAAACGGCCCGAGCGCCCGCTCAAAAATGCCGAGACTGTATGCGATGACCAGGCCGTAGTTGGTCACCGGCACACCGGCATCGGCGCACCGGCGGATGCGGGTCTGCATCTCGCGGCGATTCATGGTGCAGGCGCCGCAATGAATCACCAGCTTGAATGTCGGCAGGTCATCCGGGAAATCGTGTCCCTGAGAATGCACGAATTCGAGCTTGCCGCCGACATACTGCGTCAGCCAACGCGGAATCTTTACCCGTCCGATATCCTCTCCGATCGGGTGATGCGAGCAGGCTTCTGCAATCAGAATCCGGTCTCCGGTCTTCAGTTGATCGATCGCCATGGCGCCTTCAACCTGCTTGATCAGATCGCCCTTGTACCGCGAAAAGAGCACCGAAAAGCCGGTCAGCGGAATGTCAGCAGGGACATCGGCAGCGACCTTCAGAAATACCTGAGAGTCCGTGACAACCAGTTTCGGCGGCGTCTTGAGCCGATCCAGCGCAGCGCGAAGCTCGCGTTCTTTCACCACCATGCAGTATGCGTCGCTGTCCAGCAGATCCCGGATCGTCTGGACCTGGGGAAGAATAAGGCGTCCCTTGGGAGCCTCCTTGTCTATGGGGACCACCAGCATCGCCAGTTCTCCGGGTCCGACAATATCACCGACGATCGCCGGAGGCTGGAGACATTCCGGCGGAACGCTTGCAAGCAATGCCTCCCGAAACGCATCGAGTCCGGTCCGCTCCGCTGCGGAGACGGCGACGGCGCGCGCCCGGTATTGTTCGGGTATCGCATGCAGCGCATCCTCACCGGGCCGGAGGTCGGCCTTGTTTGCAACCACCAGGACCGCTGTGCCGCGGTGCAGCAGTTCAGACATGAGCAGCTCCTCAAAATCGCCCCAGCAGCCGGCTTCGGTCACCAGCACCGCAAGATCGGCGCGATCGAATACCTGACGGGTCTTCGCGATGCGCATTTCACCGAGCGCCCCGATGTCATCAATCCCGGCGGTATCAATAAAGAGAACCGGCCCGAGCGGCAGCAGTTCCATCGGCTTTTCGACCGGATCGGTGGTCGTGCCCGCCACATCGGACACGATGGATACCTGCTGCCGGGTCAATGCATTGAGCAGGCTCGACTTGCCCACATTGCGGCGGCCGAAGAATCCGATCTGTGTCCTCATCCCCTTTGATGTCGGCTGCATTCTTCCTCCCAAAAACTGTAAACAGTGATGAGTAATGAGTGATCAGTAAAAGACTTTTGCCCTCTCTGCTCTTTGCCGTGTCGCCCTTACTCATTACTCCTTACTGTCTTCAGCGCTCTCCCTGCTGTTGTCTTTACTCATTACCCGTCACTGATCACTCATTGACTGTCTTTTGTCCCTGCTTTTACTGATCACCGATACTCATCACGCATTGCCGTCTTCAGTGCCCCAGCTTGCAGACAGCCTCTGGGCTGATCGCCTGATCGACCTCGGCCCCGGTCATGAGTCCCGATTCCACGACAATCTGACGGATTGATTTCCCGGTCTCCTCTGCCTGCTTCAGTACGGTGCAGGCTTTGTCATATCCGATAACAGGGATGAGCGCGGTCGCTACAACCGTCGATCGCTCAAGCTGTTTTTTGCAGCCTTCCTCATCCGCCTCGACTCCCTCAATACAGAACTCCCGGAGAATGCGGCAGCTCCGCTCCATGAGCGTCAGACTCTCGAGCAGACAGAGCGCAATCAGCGGCATGAACGGATTGAGTTCAAGACTGCCGGACGCGCAGGCAAAACCGAGAGTGGCATCATACCCGAAGACCAGCATGGCGGACTGGCTGACCGCTTCGGGGATTACCGGATTCACCTTGCCCGGCATGATGGACGAGCCTGCCTGACGTGCGGGAAGACGGAGCTCCCCCAAACCGGCATCAGGGCCGGACGAAAGCAGGCGCAGGTCGCCGCTCACCTTGTGCAGGGATACTGCAAGCGCCTTCACCATGCCCATGACTTCCACAAACACATCGGCATTCTGGGTTGCCTCAACCAGATTTTCCGCCCGGGCGAATCCGATCCCGGTCATTTCGCGCAGGACATCCACGACACGGAAGATATACTGACGCGGCGCGGTCAATCCGGTGCCGACCGCGGTTCCGCCAAGATTCACCACGCGAAGCCGTTCCTCGCACTTGAACAGTCGCCACCGGTCCCGGTTGAATGCCTCCGCATAGGCGGCCATCTCCCGCCCGAGCGTGATCAGAACAGCGTCCTGCATTTCGGTACGACCCACCTTGACCACATGCGCCAGCCGTTTTTCCGCGTCCTGAAACGATTCCTGCAGTTTGACCACCTCATCTTCAAGCCGGCGGATCGCCCAGATTGCCGCCAGCCTGAGCGCGGTCGGATAGGTATCGTTGGTTGACTGATGAAGGTTGATATCATTGATCGGCGAAACCAGATCGTACCGGCCGGGAGCGTGGCCGAGCAGCTGAAGGGCCCGGTTTGCAAGCACCTCATTCACATTCATGTTGGTGCTGGTGCCAGCGCCGCCCTGCAGTGGATCGACCGTAATGTGCTGCGTCAGTCTACCTTCTGCCATCTCGCGACAGGCATCAATGATGGCTGCAGCCTTTTCAGGCGCATTCTGCCACATGCCAAGATCGCGGTTGGTTGCAGCACAGGCGCCTTTGACCATGCCGAAGGCCCGGACCAGCCCTTCCGGAAGGGGCCGGCCGGTCAGCGGGAAGTTATCCATGGCCCGAAGCGTATGGATGCCCATGAGCACATGGGCCGGAAGCTCCCGACTCCCGAGATAATCGGATTCAGTCCTTTTCGTATCCTCTGTCATGCAGTCCACCACCTGTCTGAACAACACAAAAAGCATGAGTCGCCATGCAAAAAAAGTACGAAAAACATCTCTGCCGGTGACTTTTTCCCATTGAGCTTTGTCTCTTTATACGAACACATCACGCCCGCCGGATTCAAGCTGTTCATCTGATCCGTCATAGTTTCGACAGCCAGGAACCCGTGCGGCATGGGGATTCCTCATCCCGAACCGCTCACCTAAAATGTCGTATTCCCTGCCACCCGACAGGACAGGCAGCGGGAGCGCAAAAACTTCCGGGGAACAGTATTCCCTGATCATTCGGGGATTCTTGAGACCGGGGCCGTAACCTGTGAGGGCAAAGCAGGATGCGGGCGCATGGCCTATCACCGCTTTGAAGGTTGAAACGGTTTCCTTTCGCATCGTCATTCTTCATTCCTTTCGGGGCGGGCAGGCGCCCGCCCCTGTCCGGCTCTGGTGAAACGGGAGGCCAATCGTGCGGCCCGGAATATTCCGGAGGAGCCCATGAGTTGCCGGCTTATCATTCAGGCCTCCCGTCTGAAGTCCTGAAGCCGGCCCGCAGTCAGTTCAGCAGTGAAGAGGGCCGCACGGGAATGAATCCGTAGTTATTTACCGCTCGAACACCCCGCAGAGCACCCGCTTACGGCAGTCGCCGCCCCGGAAAGCTGCTTTTCAAGCTCGCTCTTCAGCGTATCGACGGCCTTGTCCACAGTTGCGTGGTTCAGGGTTACCTCACCAATCTTCACGGTCGGTCCTTCCTCGCACTGCTCAAAGCAGAACGAAGCGCGGACATCGACCATGTTTTCGAGCTTGCTCTCCTCCGCATGCTTCAACAGGCCATTCAAAATGGTCTGCCCTCCCTTGAGGAAGCAGTTGGTTCCGAGGCAGACATCAACATGCAGCCGCTGATCCCCATGGCCGGAGAAGAGCGCAATACCCTCTTCCGGAAGCCTGCGGCGGCTCTGGTAGTGCGTATGGAGAAGGTGGTGCGCTTTATGACCGCCGATATCGCCGAGGAACTTTTCATAGCACTCGGTGATGAAAATATTTTCCTGCGACTTGTGCAGCGGCATCATCTTGTCTGCATCGTAAATGCCCTTGGTCCGCATTTTCTTTGCGAGCGGGTTGCGGCTAACCGGCTGTCCGGCACCGCCGATGCATCCCTGCGGACACGCCATAACCTCGACGATATCGTATTCACAGGTGCCTTTGCGAACCTGCTCTGCGACAGTCTTTGCGTTCTTCAGGCCCGAAACGACTGCCAGCTTGAGCTGTACGCCGTCGATCTCCATTACGGCTTCACGAAGCCCGGATTCACCGCGGACCTGCTTGAATTCGAACGACTGCAACGGCTTGCCGGTAATCTTTTCAGCGGCAAAGCGAAGCACCGCCTCGGTGACACCGCCGGAGTTGCCGAAAAGAACGCCGGCACCGGTCGCAAATCCGAACGGCATGTCGAACGACTCCGGCGTGAGGTCATTGAACAGGATTCCGGCTGCCTTGATCATGCGGGCCAGCTCCTGTGTCGTGATTACGTGGTCGACATCGGCAACGCCATCGTGAATAAACTCCGGCCTCTTTGCTTCATACTTCTTCGCCGTACACGGCATGACCGACACGATTCTCAGTTTCTCCTTCGCAACGCCGAGCAGATCCGGCAGCCGGTCTTTCAGTAATGCACCGAACATCTGCTGCGGCGACTTGCAGGTCGAAAGCTTGTCCAGAAGCTCCGGATAGTACTGTTCCGCATACTTCACCCAGCCGGGACAGCAGGACGTGAACTGCGGCAGCTTCTCCCCTTTCGTCTTTCTCTGGAGAAATTCGTTGCCTTCCTCGAAAATCGTCAGGTCGGCCGCAAACGAAGTATCGTAGACCTGATCAAATCCGAGCATTTTGAGTGATGCGACCATCTGGCCGGTCGTAATGGTGCCGGGTTCCATGTCGAACGGCTCACCGAGCCCGACGCGCACCGCAGGCGCGACGCAGGCCACAACAAACAGGTCAGGATTGGTGAGGTCCTTCCAGACCTCTTCCATCTCGGATTTCGGGCTGAGCGCGCCGGTCGGGCAGACTACCGTACACTGCCCGCAATTGACGCACTCGATCTCGGCCAGATCCTTGCCGAATGCCGGAAGAACGGATGCCTGATGGCCGCGATAGGCGAAGTCGATTGCCCCGACCTCCTGGATCTCCGAACAGACGCGGACGCAGTCACCGCAGAGCACGCACTTGTTCGGATCGCGCGTGACTGACGGAGACGATACATCCACCGGCTTCCGGTCGAGCACCGACTTGAAGCGGACATGCTCGACGCCAAGCTGCCGGGCGATGCGCTGCAGCTGACAGTTATGGCTCTTGTAGCAGGTCGGGCAATTGTTGTCGTGATTCGCCAGAAGCAGTTCGACCGAAACCTTGCGGATCTCGCGAATCTCTTCCGTATGTGTCTTGATCCTCATGCCGGCCTCCGGCGGAGTGGAGCAGGAACCGACGATGCCGCGGCCTTCGATGTCGACCAGACAGAGACGGCATGCACCGTACACGCTCAGGTCGGAATGATAACAGAAGGTCGGCAGATCGATGCCTGCCTTACGGATGAGCTCCAGCAGGTTGCGCTCGCCCTCGATCGCCACCGGACGGCCATTTATATAGACATTGTTATCGACAGGTTTCTTGGTCATCGCTTAAACCCCCTCAATCGCGTTGAACTTGCACTTTGCTGCGCAGGCCCCGCACTTGATGCATACTTCCTGATTGATCTTGTGCGGAAGTTTCTTGCCGCCGGTAATGGCGCCGACCGGACAGACCGTCACGCACAGGGTGCACCCCTTGCACTTGGTCGCATTGATCATCGGCTTTGCGAGCGCCTTGCAGCGTCCGGTGGGACAGTATTTGTCAATGACGTGCGATTCGTATTCATGCCGGAAGTATTTCAGCGTGGACAGAACCGGATTCGGCGCGGTTTTGCCGAGTCCGCACAGGGAGCCTTTCTGGACAGCACGCCCGAGCTGTTCCATCAACGAAAGGGTTTCCAGCGTCGCACGCCCCTCAATGACGTCATCCAGCAACGACAGCAACTGTTTGGTTCCTTCGCGGCAGAGTACGCATTTGCCGCAGGATTCACGCTGGGTGAATTCCATGAAGAACCGCGCAACGCTGACCATGCAGGTCTTCTGGTTCATGACGACAAGGCCGCCGGAGCCGACCATGGCGCCGACAGAGCGGAGCGAATCAAAATCGAGCGGAAGGTCAAGCATGTCCGGCGTGAGACAGCCTCCCGACGGACCGCCGATCTGTACCGCCTTGAATACGTCCTTCGTAATCTTGCCCTGGTCATCGGTTACGCCGCCGCCGATGTTCATGACGATCTCGCCGAGCGTCGTGCCGAACGGAACTTCAATGAGACCGGTGTTGACGACATGCCCGGTAAGCGCAAAGGTTTTGGTTCCCGGAGAGGTTGCGGTACCGATTTTCCTGTATTCATCCGCTCCGTCAAGGAGGATGCGCGGGACCTGGGCAAGCGTCTCAACGTTGTTGATAACCGTCGGCTTGCCCCATAATCCGCTCTGCGCGGGAAACGGCGGTTTGGGGACCGGCATGCCGCGCATGCCTTCAATGGAAGCGATCAGCGCTGTTTCTTCTCCGCAGACGAAGGCGCCTGCGCCTTCCATGACAACACACTTCATTTTCTGCCCGGTGCCGAACACATTGTCGCCGAGGATTCCGGCGGCTTCCGCATCTGCAACCGCCTTGTACATGCGCTTGACTGCGAGCGGGTACTCTGCGCGGACGTATATGTACGCCTCATCGGCGCCGATCGCGCGGGCGGCTATCATGAGACCCTCGATCACAGAATGCGGATTCCCTTCCATGACGCTTCGGTCCATGAACGCGCCGGGATCGCCTTCGTCACCGTTGCAGATCACATACTTTTTCGCGCCCGGCTGCACACGTGCGGCATCCCACTTGCGGCCGGTCGGGAATCCGCCGCCGCCGCGACCGCGGAGACCCGATGCCAGGATTTCCTTGCAGATATCTTCGGCCGACATGCTCAGAAATGCCTTCTTTGCTCCTTCATAGCCGCGATGGGAGATGTATTCATTGATGTCTTCGGGATCGATCAGACCGCATTCCTTCAGGACATACCGCATCTGGCGCTGATAGAACGGAATATCATGCGTACCCTTGCAGAACTGCTTTGTGTTCGGATCGTTGTAAAGAAGCCACTCCACCACTTCGCCCTTCAGGAGGGTCTTTTGGACAATCTCGGCGACATCGTTTGGCGTCACCTTGGTATAGAAAATCTCGTCGGGAAGGATGGTGACCAGCGGGCCCATCTGGCAGAATCCCTGGCAGCCGCTCTTGGAGAGATGCAGATTGTCGCTCTCCGGCTTCAGGATCACGTCGAAGTCGAGAACATTTTCCTTCATCTCGCGCATGAACGCATCATATACTTTCAGGGCGCCATTGGAAACGCAGCCCGTGCCGGCACAGATGATGACACGGCGTTTACCGGCAGCAACCGGTCCTTTGCCGTCGCCCTTCTTTGTCACAGTCGTGGCCTTGCTCATACCAGGGCAGCCTCCTTTTCAAGAATTTCGTCAATCAGCTTCACGGCACGGTCCGGCGTCATCTGGCCGTATACGTCCTCATTGATGACCATAACCGGGGCCAGGCCGCATGCGCCGAGGCAGGCGACAATTTCGATCGTGATAAGCTCGTGCTTCGGCTTCTTTTCCGAAATGCCGAGCTTGCGATACAGGGCATCCAGAATCGGGATCGACTTTTTGACATGGCACGCCGTTCCGTTGCAGAGTCGTACGACGTATTTACCCCGAGGCTCCAGGGCGAAATGCGCATAAAACGTAGCGACGCCGAAAACCCTGGCAGCCGGCACATCGAGCGCCACGGCAACAAAGGTCAGCACCTCCTCAGGAAGATATCCGTATTCTTCCTGCACTGCCTGAAGAATCGGGATCAGCTTGGCAGGATGCCGGCCATGCTTTTCCAGAATTGCGCATACATTTGCAAACTTTTCGGCTGGTGTTACGTGCGTTTCAGTTGCTTGCATACCCCTCTTCTCCTTTCTCTGTCTTTGTATGCATTTTTTTGGCGAGCGAATGGGAAAGCGATGCCAGGGAATAATAGAGCTCCTCGTTACGCACAAGGACGGGGGAAGGTACCTTGAGCGTAACAGGAGCAAAATTCCAGATCGCCTGGATGCCGCCCTTGACCATCAGGTCGGCGACCTCCTGGGCAGATGCTGGAGGAACAGTAATGATGCCGAGCCTGATGCCCATGCGAAGCGCGAGCCCCGGCAGTTTTTCGAGTGCCAGAACCCGCTTGCCGTGGATCAGACGCCCGATTTTTGCTTCATCCTTATCAAAGGCTCCCACAATGGATAGACCATGCTGCTTGAACTGCGAATACCCGAGCAGGGCGGTTCCGAGATTGCCTGCGCCGACCAGAAAAGCGGCATTGACCTTATTCCAGCCGAGAAACTCCTCAATCTCCCGGAGGAGGTCGGCAACTAGATAGCCGACCTTCGGCTTGCCTTCCACTCCGGTATAGGAAAAGTCTTTCCGTACCTGGGTCGGGTCGAAATCGAGATCATTGCCGATCGTCGTGCACGAAATGACCTTGGTGCCCGTGCTTTCGAGGTTTTTGAGGTACTGATAATAGATAGGAAGACGCCGGAGCGTTGGTTCCGGAATGGTAATCACCTCTTTATGGTCTGCTGCCTTCTCCACTTGGGCCTCCCCCGAGCTCCAATCGAGATTTTTTTCTCGAGAAATCTTTATCGAGAAACTTTTCACGATTAGTTTATGAGCCGATTTTGAAAAAAGTCAATAAAATCAGCATGATTTATTTCGATTGGAAGCATAAATCTTTTTTATCTGCCCGCGAATCGGCTCCAATCGCGCTTTTTTTCGCTATTAAAAATTCTTATATTGCCTGCTTGGGCAACCCCAACGGAATAAACCCAGAATTGTCATTAGCCCGGCAGGACAGGCAACGCCGCTCAACTGCCACCCCGAAAAGTCATCGACACTTCCGGGGGCCCCGCTTCTCGGACGGCGTCCAGCCGTCCTCCGAGGTATTCGCCTGGCACATACGTCCTATATGTGCCGCTTCGCCGAATAAATCCGCTCTGTTGCCAGTCCTGCCATGCTCGGAGCGATTGTGATCGAATCCAATGACATTTTGGGATAAAGCAGAGTTTTGTCTGGTAAGGAAGCCCGAATTATTTCTTGCCGTATGCTGAAATAAAGAGACCGCTGACTATCTGAGAGACATATGACTTGATCTGAATTGTCGGCCCGGTTTGGTGTCGTTCCTAAGGGACATAACCTGAGGATCGACAAATATCATTATTATCTCCTGTCTCCACAAATGAAAAAGCTGCCTTCACCCGTTCTGAACGAAGGCAGCATATTCGTGACCAGCTTGGAATGATCACGGGGAGGGAATCACTTACCATTTCTCGACTGTTGTTTTTGTGATCATCACACAGGGCTTAGTCATGAGCACAAAATGAAGCTCCTCCATTCGGAACAACATGGATATGTGCAGCATGCCACCACTGACCATTGATCCACTCAATATTTTTCACATCGTGCTCCGTTCGAATCACTTTGCCGTGTCCGTGCGCAGCGACGTGAGCCGAACAAGGAAGAGACACCACAGCATCTCTCGCAAGAGAGGTCGAGCCACGCAAAACATACTGCCCATGCCGTTGCTCATGCCGGACACGTGCCTCTTTAGGAGGATAAAGGATAATATGTTTTGGTTTTGATCGATTGATATGGCAAAAAGCGAGAATGAGCTTATCGAGAATGAACCACGTCGTATACCACGGAGTCCGACACTCCCTTCCAAGGCAGTGCTTTATGGCATCATGCGACAACATGATGGTGTTTTCTGAAATGCGGGGGAATTCGTCGGGAGCGCACGAGCAGAAATGCAGAAGTTTATCTCCGGAGATCTCCACACAGATGAACCCGGTTTGAAAGAGCACATCAGGTATTTTCAGAAGACCTTCCAGCGTGGGAGTCCCGGTACTGTCAAAAAGCGGATCGGAACTAAGCGCGCGCCCATCTTTATGATAATGAGTGCCATGATCGGTTGCATCGCCTCCTGCCGGATAGCAGCTGACCCTGAAGGTACCGACAAAGCTTTTCTCGCGCGATCTCGGACGCGATGCGCAACCTGCATAGGCAATCTCCATGAGATAGGGTCCGGGTGCCTTTTCGAACCAGAGCAGCAATCCGGGATCACCCACCCATTTTTCGCTGACCCCTTGCAGTTGTATTACGCCTTTTGCCGCCTCGGTCAAAATCATCTGCTGAAACAGTCCTTGCAGACAGAGCTGGAGCTTTTCTATGGGATCAAGTTGTTCTATCATCTTATTGCCTTTTTTCGGTCTGGTCCAAAACATTACCAACTCCCATTGCAACGTCGTAACATATAAATGAGGGAGGGGAACTGATACCAGTTTACGTCCCCTCCCCTTTACCTTTCTAGTCCTTTTTCCTTCGCCTGAACGGGTAGCAATCAAAGAAAAGCGCGTGCATGGTGATCAGAATCAGCACAAGAACTGTCCAGCAAAGTGTCGTATCAGCCTCCTGCGCTATTCCGGGGACCGTGCCCAGCAAATCGGGGGCCAATTCGTAATAGAGTTTTGCAATCAGCAAACCACCGGTGACAGCGATTGCCGTCCTGACAATAGCTCTCAAGGGCAGGCTCAGCCGATTGGGCCAGTTGTCAAAGTAGTGAAACAGGATTGCCGCTGCAAGCTGCATGAACATGGCCATCTCAGCAACATGATTCCATCTCCATGCCGGCTGCTCAGTCATCGAGCCTCCCTCGAACGCCTCCGCACCAAAGTACCAATCCATAATGGAATTGGACAGAAACATCAACCCGATGCCTGCTCCTATACTTACAAGAGCAGTCATGACTCCGCGCAGCCAGGGTTTATGCACAAGAATGAAGGGATATCCTTCCCAGAGCATCCGGGTCCAATATAAAAGAACCAGAGCGGGAACGATCCAGCCGAAATGGAACAGACTGCTTTGGGTCATGGCAGCGCCGCTCCACCATGGTGCTGCCGCCATGAATATCTGCTGCGGGTAGAACTGGTAAGCGATGTGAGGATAGAACAACAAAGAGAAAGCGATAATCCCGAGCAGCAGCCCTGCAATCCAGACAGAGAATCCCCGGGCTGGTCGATCAAGCCCCTCCCAAGGGGTAAACCCCAAGCAACGCAGCCACAGCATGGTGAAGAAAATAATGCTGGTGTTCATGACGATCTGTGCATAGCATCCGTTTTCGATGGCAGTCTGGGAATACTGACCGAGTCCACCGCTCGCAATAAGCGCAGGGCCGCTGAAAAACAATGCCCCAAAAGGACCGATTATACTGTGATAGATGCCGAACATCACCACGGCTCCTGCACCGACGTACAAAATGGAAAGTATCGGTCCTTTGACAAGCGGATGCATCTTCTGGAGAGATTCGGCAGAAAAAGGCCAAAACTCCAGCACGTCCACGCCCCAATGAATGACCATGAGTATGGTGACAACAAGCGAGAGTCCTACATTGGGAGTATAGAGCCGTGTCGGCCCTTCCGGTGAAAAAACAAGATACCAGATAGCCTCCGCCACAAGAGAAAGCAGCATTACATTCACTAAACCCTGAATTGATGCAGGCAGTGTGAAGGCCGGTTTTGAGACTTCAGAGACACTCAATTCCAGATTTTGAGACATAAAAACCCCTCCATCGCTTTTTTCAAAGCGCAAATCGATGAATTTTTGACTCGGAAAGAAGCGTTGCTGCCGCATTCCAACAGGGCAGGCAGCAACGCTCAGTGGATTACAGTACTATGACATCGCCATTCCGAAGGTAAACATTCTCCTTCGCTCCGGGGCCCGTAGTCGGCACTTTCTTGTATTCTCGATACTTGTTGGTTCCCAGAAGTATTGGCAGTCCCATTTCCCGGGCGCGCTGTGCCCAGACCCACCCGGTGCAATGGTTGCAGCCGATCTTTGACAACTTCATCCGTTTGAGGCCGTTGATAATGTCATCAAATTTGGGGTCCCAGTTCTCAAATGCAGCGATATGAAGACCTCCATAGAGGGCATACGGCTTGTACCCCTCGATATTTCTGGCTGCCCAATTGGTGAGGTTGAGGATCCCCATATGACAGCATCCCGTGACCGTTGCTACCCCTTTATCCTTGATGTTGAAGATCAGCGCCTGCTCACCACGAACACGGAGCAGGATAGGAACATCGAACATTTTGACCGCAACTCCGGGATACATCTTGTACACCTGATTTGCACCAACCTCAACCAGCTCTCCGGTGTGCGGTATGTTGTTTTCAACCTTCGCCTTGTCATTCTTGTACTTTCCCTTGAGCAGTGCCTTGCCTTCAGGATAGAATGTGTTCGGAATGACCATCGGAATGTTCTGATACCGCTTGAGCGTCGATTTCAGGCCCCAATAATGGTCCTCATGTTCGTGACTCATAACGAGCACATCGATTTTCTTTCGTTCCAGCAGGCTGTCTACGCCGCTCTTCTGGAAAACGTAGTCCATCCAATCCTGCTTCCAACCCGTGTCCATGAGGATCAGGTGCTTTGATCCGTCCAGATGCTCGACCTCGATGAGCGCACTATAGCCGCCGATGTTGTCCTGCGACCACGGAATATCGTAGTGAGAAACCATTGCTCCGCCGCCATTCTTGATATCCTGGGCCATCTTGGCGGAATCAAACCAGCTGGTCTCTGATACACAGGTTATCTTCACTGACTTGCACTGACCAATATCGACCTTGCTCGGGCCTGCCCATGCATTGTCGGCAACCCCTGCGACCTCAAGGCCTCCCAGTGCAAGGGCAGCTCCTGAGGCAGCCATCCCTTTCAAGAAGTCTCTTCGATGCATTCTTCCTCCTGTTTCGCTATTTCACAATATCGATAGTTTTAGTTTTGTACCACTTCAAAATCATGAACCGTGATTCTTTTCTTCCCCTCAGCATCGATCAGCACTGCGCCGGTCACTTTCACATTCTGATCAACGACCTTGAACAGTTCCTTGCCAGCGATACTGTCATTCACCAGCAGTTCATCTCCGTCCACCGTCAGTATGGAGACCTGGGCGACTTCCCCTTTATCGGTCCACCGCTCCCCATAAACCGTTCCCTTTACGGTAATGACAGTTTCGGAATATGCTCCGGCTGTATACGCTATGAGTACTACCGCGAGCAACGTCAAAAGAGCCCCTATGGTGGCCCTTGCTGCCTTGTGCATGCATCCTCCTTGTGCGCATCAGACTCACCGGGACGTGATCTTTGCCTGTGCATCTCAACATACTGCCGCGGGGTAACGCCTACATATCGCTTAAATACCCTGGCAAAATGGCTGTGATCGTAGAACCCGGTGCTTACTGCCACATCAGCGATCGTTGAGTCATTCTGCAAAAGGGCCCTTTTTGCAGTTTCAACCCGCAGACGTATCAGATAGAGATGTGGCGGAAGTCCATACGTGTTGGTAAAAATACGACTCAGGTGAAAGGGGGTCAATCGCGATATGACCGCCAGTTCACTCAGCGATATGTCTTCGGCATAATTGTCGTGTATATATTCCTTTGCGACACGAACTGCTGCGGTAAATGACAGTGGCCGGGACAGCAGAGTTGAGCTGGAGCAGGTGTGTTTCAGGACAAGCCGGGATAAAATGCCGTTCATGAGCGACTCCACCGCCAGTTTCGGGGCGGGAGCAGCCGTCATCTGGAAAAATGCGGCTATCTCCCGATACAAGAAGCGGTCTGTCGTTACTAACTTGTTAAATGCGATGCTGCTTACCGGCGAATCCGGATTGATTTCTTTCGCAATCTTGATAACGGTTTTTTCATCGAAGCCAACAACTCGAAAACTGTGGGCATCATCATCGCATTCATGTGCTTCATCAATATTGATCAGGAAGAGGTTTCCCCTTCCCATCGGGGAGGATTCACCCCGGTACCGCATGACTCGTTTCCCGTCATCAATCAAGCCGATATAGAGTTTCTGATGTACGTGACTCGGAAGATAGTTGGTGATGTTTTTCGCCTGAATCAGCTTGATACTGCTCTGAACCGGATCAAACAGCACATCTCGATCCTGCCAGTTCATGGGCAGGCGTTCCCTGAGCTCTTCTTCTGGCATACAGGTCTTTTTATGGCCTGCCATCTGATATCTCAGACTCGCTCCCATGATACTCCCCCACGTCTCTCTTAAACCAGAGCCGGAGAAAACTTTGCGTACAGGTAAAGGCCGGACTGGCCCGCCATTACCTTATGAGGTGCAGCTGATGGAATGATGGAAATGGTTCCCTGTTCGTAGGGCACCCATTTACCGTCCAGCTCGCATCCGCCTCCCCCTGCAAGGACGGTGTGTACTTCAACTTTACCGTCGTGGATATGATTGCCGATTTCACAATTCGGGTCAATTCTGACAAGATGGCAGCTCAGCAATCCTGCAGTCTCCTGCCCCGATAAAAGATGTTTCATGTGTACTCCTTTAAAGGAAGGATGTTCCGCCCAAGGAAGTTCCTTGATCGCAACGGATGCTTCTCCCTTACAGACGTTTCCTTTAATAAAAAAACCGCTCAGTTCTGTACTCTGCATTGCGCCTCCTCTGCTGCCTGTGCTTTAATCTTGATTCCATTTTAGGGGAAATACCGATCCTTGTCTTGTAAAATCTTGCTGCGAGACAGTATCCCGAAATTGTCATTGGATTCGATCGAAAGCGTTCAGAGCTCAGCTGGGCTGGCAACAGAGCGGATTTATTCAGCAAGGCGGCACAGAGAGGACATATTTGCGGTGCGAAGCCCGCGGCTGTCAGGAAAGCAAAACCATTACTACCAGCTGCCTGAAGCTCCGCCGCCGCCTGAGGATCCCCCGCCTCCCGAGAACGACCCTCCGGAACTGCCGGAGCTCCACGAACCACCTGAGCCGCCTGAGGAAACCGTGAAGCCGCCGATGGACGTGCGCCCTTTGGTGCGCAAGTCCTTCTGCGCCCGGGCATACCACCCGGTATTTTTGAGCAGGAGCTTGGCAAGCGGAAACCCGACCAGATAGGCCCCGAGCAGATAGAGTGCTCCGGTGCTGCCGACAACCACTACCGGAAACATGGCCCAGAACGGGATGAGAAAAAGATAGAGAAACCACCCGACTCCGGGCGTCAGGATGCCGATCAGGGTAAACAGCCCGATGATGCCGAAAATGAACGCGCCGATGAGAATGCGTTCGGTCAGCGGCATGTCCGGCGCTTCAAAAACGCCGTCAGCACAATTGCCAGCGCGGCAAGCCCTCCGGCAAGGAGAAAGCTTCCGGAGAAACTGCCGCTCCGTTCTGCCAGAAGCCCGGCCAGCGAAGGGCCGAGGATCTGGCCGATGCCGAAGATGAAAGTAACCAGTCCGAATGCCTTTCCCGCCCGCTGCGGGCCGACCGTGTCGGCAACGGCGGCAGCCATGATCGACGGAATACTCCACGCCACAAGGCCGAACAGTCCGATCGAAACCCAGAGGAATCCCCCCGCAAGGCCCGAGCCTGCAAGAAGATATGCCGCAGCCTGAAACGCAAAGACCAGCATCAGCGAAATCCGTCGTCCGATCCGGTCGGAGAGCGATCCGAAGACCGGTCCGGAAAAGAGGCTCAGAAAACCGATCCACGACCAGAACGTCCCCGCAATCCCCTCGGAGAAACCGCGTTCGCTCACCAGCATGGTCACAAGAAAGGTGACATAGATTGCATAGGTGAATCCGAAGAGAAAATAGATCGCTCCGAGATGGTAGAGCCTTGGCATGCGGAAGACGTTGACTGCAGGAGCAGCAGCTACTGTTGCATGATGCGATGCCTCGCCGTTCGCTGAACCCGCAGGCAGAAGCCCTGCTTCGCGCGGCGTATCGCGCATCAGCAGGAAGCTGAGCGCTGCGACAAGGGAAACCATTGCGCCAAGGAGTTTCCAGCTCACCCTCCAGCCATCGGCGCCGACGGTTGCATTGATATGCGGAATGAGCGTGCCGGTCAGCATGATTGCAAAACCGGAGCCGATGACGATACATCCGTGCGCCCGTCCGCGCAGGGCTGGACCGAACCAGAGAGAAACCATCGCCATCACGGCCACATTCGTCGCGCCGCTGCCGATCCCGGTCAGAAAATAGAGGGCAAGTACGCCGGGAAAAGCATCCGCAAAGCTCACCAGCAGCATCGAACCGCCCGCTATGGTAAGCGCTACGCAGATAAGCTGCCGGAGCCCGAAACGGACCGCCCAGAGCCCGCTGACGAGCACCGAAAGGAGATACCCGAGAAAGTTCCCGGTGCTGATGAACCCCATTTCGGCATAACTCAGCCCAAGACTGAAAGACATGGAAGGCAGGAGCATCCCGAGCGCAAAACGGCCAAGCCCGAGGCATGCAAAGATGCAGAGCATGCCGGTTGCAACAATAATCCATCCATAATGAAAAGGAAGTCGGCCGGCGTTCATGATAGGGGGACTATAGCATTTCGGAAACAGTCCGTAAAACCTCGTGACTTGGCACCGGTAAAAGAACGATGCTAATATGGAAACAGAAACGTTACTCCCCAAGGAGCATCCCATGGAAAAACTGATCCTCGACCGCACCAACGTTGCGCTGGTCATTATTGATATTCAGGAGCGTCTGGTCCCCGCCATGGGTCAGAAAGATACGGTAATTGCCAACTGCCAACACCTTATTGAAATCGCAAAGCTGATGCAGATTCCGACGCTGCTTACGGAACAGTACCCCAAAGGACTGGGCCCTACCATTCCCGAAATCAGGGATGCTCTTGCCGTCTATGCACCGGTTGTCAAGACTTCCTTCAGCTGCTGCGGCGAACCCGCATTCGCCGATGCTCTGAAAACAACGGAACGCAAGACCGTCCTGCTGACCGGCATGGAAACGCACGTCTGCGTGCTCCAGACAGCGCTGGATTTGATGAATCAGGGCTTTGCCGTGCATCTGGTCAGGGATGCCGTCTGTTCCCGCACCCAGGACAACTGGCAGACCGGCGTTGAGTTCATGCGTGACGCAGGGGCGGTTATCACCTGCACCGAAACCGTGCTCTTCCAGCTCCTGAAGGCAGCGGGAACGGACGAGTTCAGGGCAATTTCGAAGCGTATCAGATAGCTCCGCACTTTTGCTTGGCGGGTCGGAGGATTTCCCCTATACTATAAATGGGATCGGCATGGGCATTCCCGATGTATTGCCTGTCGGATTCATCCCTGGCCGATCCGGAACGCGCACTACCCGTTGTCTGACCAGGAGGGAATCGGTCCCGTGGCTCAAGACACACCCGTTTCCAGGAGCACCCCGAATGCTGCCATGCCCGGCAGTTCTGCAGCGCTTTCGATTGTGCTTGCATACGCCTGCTTTGCCTCGCTCTGGATACTGCTCTCGGACAAGGCTGTTTCCCTGCTGTTCAACGATCCCGAAAAAATCACTCTTGTCAGCACCCTGAAGGGATGGCTCTTTGTCGCCATAACGTCCTTGCTGCTGTACCTGTTGATCCGGCGGCTTCTCAAAAGCGCTGGAGCGCAATTTACGCCCGTCGGCGGCCTGCGCTCCCTGCTGATTCCCGGAATGTTCATTGGCATGGTCATTGCTGCCCTGACTGCCGGCACCGTTTATCATGTGTCTTTGCATCAGCTCGCCAAGGAAGAAGCACGCCTTCAGACGATCGCCGACCTCAAGACCGCCCAGATCGAAAACTGGCTCCAGGAGCGTCTCGGCGATGCCCGCTTTGTACAAAACAGCATATTTTTTTCTGATGCGTATGTCCGCTGGCGATCTGCCGGCGACGCTGCTGCGTTCAAGGAATTCCAGAACCGGATTGCGAGCTTCGGCAGGGAAAAGGATTTTGAACTGCTGCTCCTCCTTGACGATCAGGGATTCCCCATCCTGCACACCGCAGGCTCTCATGGTGATGCCGATCCATTACTCAAGGCTGCGGCCCGAAGGGTTGCCGAGCTTGACAGCGTTTCCCACTTTGGCCCGTATCGTGACCAGGCCGGGCGCCTGCACCTGGATTTCCTCGCACCGCTTCCGGCAGTCGGAGGCAAGCCGGGTCCAGTCGTTATCCTGCATACGGACCCCTCCGGGTATCTCTTTCGCACACTTCAGACCTGGCCTGTCCCGAGCGCATCCGGCGAAGTCCTGCTCATCAGACGTGATGGGGACCGGATTGTGTTCCTGAATAATCTGCGCCACGTTTCGGATGCGGCGACTACGCTCCATCGGCCCCTATCGCAGACCGATCTTCTTGCGGCAAAAGTGCTCCGGGGCGAAGCCGTTTCGGGCCAGCCCCTGCAGGGTGTCGATTACCGCGGCGTGCCGGTTCTCGGCGTTGCGCAGGCAGTGAAGGGGACCGACTGGTTTCTTGTTGCCAAAATGGATCGCGACGAAGTTTTTGCCGAAAGCAACCGTGATGCCGTCTGGATCGCCCTTGCAGGCATCCTTTCCCTCTTCATGGTCGCTGCCGGCGGGGTACTCATCCGCCAGCGCCAACATCTCCTTTCTTCGCTCAAAGAGCGTGAGGCTCAGGCCGAGCGTTTGCGGGATCTGCAGCTGCTCGATGCCATTGCAAACAGCTCAACAGACGCCATCTTTGCGAAGGATCTGGCGGGCCGGTATATTCTGTTCAATCAGGCCGCCGTTGCCATGACCGGCAGATCAGCCGATACGGTGATCGGCCATGACGATACCATGCTGTTTCCGCCGGAGCAGGCTGCTCTCATCATGGGCAATGACCGGGAGGTCATCGAATCGGGGCGAACCGATACGTTTCACGAAAAAGCCGATACTCCCGGAGGTCTGATCACGTTCCTTTCTACCAAAGGACCGCTCAGAAATGAAGAGGGAGCGGTCATCGGCATGTTCGGCATTTCCCGCGATATTACCGATCGTGAAAACGCTGCATGGGAGCGGGAAATCACCGTCGAATTTCTCCGGCTGGTCAACCAGGGCGTCAGCGAACACGGGGTCATTCATTCAGCGGCAGCGTTCTTTCAAAAGCATTCCGGATGCGAAGCGGTCGGCATCAGGCTCAAAGAGGGCGACGATTATCCGTACTTCGAGTTTCGCGGATTCCCTCCCGACTTTGTCCAGGCGGAAAACTCGCTCTGCAGCCGGGACCTCTCCGGCCAGCTCATCCGCGACGAGATCGGCAATCCGGTTCTCGACTGCATGTGCGGCAACGTGATTGCGGGCCGCTTCGACCCAGCAAAACCATTCTTCACCTCCAAGGGAAGTTTCTGGACCAACAGCACGTCGGAGCTTCTTGCAACGACATCGGAACAGGACCGTCTGGCACGCACGAGGAACCGGTGCAATGGCGAGGGTTATGAATCCGTTGCCCTGATTGCGCTTACGGTCGGCGAGAACCATTTGGGGCTGCTGCAGATGAACGATCGCCGGACTGGAATGTTTCGTCCCGACATGATCGCCCTCTGGGAACGGCTTGCCGGATATCTGGCGGTCGCGCTCGCCAAATGCAGGGCGGAAGCGGCCCTCCGGGAAAGCGAGTCCAGGCTGCATCTTGCACTCCGGTCGGCCAAAATGGGAGTTTGGGAATGGAATCTTGTGACCAATACTGTCATCTGGTCGCCCGAATGTTATGAGCTGTTCGGCCAGACCAGGTTTGGCGGGACGGAATTGGATTTCATGCGGATGCTGCACCCCGACGATGCCGAGCAGGTCCGGACCGCCGCGCAAAGGGCTATCCAGGAGCGATCGACCTTAACGACCGAGTTCCGGGTGGTGCTGCCCGACGGGACGGATCTGTGGGTTGCGAACGTCGGGCGTGCTGACTATGACCAGACCGGAAAAGCGCAACGCATGGTCGGTATTGTTCAGGACATTTCCGCCCGGAAACGTGCGGAGGAGGAACGGAATCTGCTGCAGGAGCAAATCATACAGGCACAGAAAATGGAATCGGTCGGCCGACTGGCGGGGGGGGTCGCGCACGACTTCAACAACATGCTTGCTGTTATTTTCATCTCGCTTGAGCTGATCAAGATGAAGCTCTCCCCGGAGGATCCCCTTCATGAACAGCTCGGCGAAATCCTTCAGGCCGCCACACGCGCCCGCGACATCACCCGTCAGCTGCTCGCGTTCTCCCGCAAACAGGTTATCGCCCCGCAGGTTGTGGATCTGAACGCACTGGTCGCCAATGCGGAGAAAACCCTCGCCCGCCTCATCGGGGAAGATATCTCGCTCCGCTTTGTCCCCGGGCCGTCGCTCGGCAGGATCAAAATCGACCCGTCCCAAATTGATCAAATCCTGATGAACCTTGCGGTCAATGCCCGGGACGCAATGCCGGACGGCGGAAAGCTGACGATCGAAACCGCAAATGTCGAATTCGATGATGCCTATTGCCGTCTCCATGCCGAATTTCAGCCCGGAAAGTATGTGCAGCTCTCGGTGAGCGATGACGGGGTCGGCATCAGTGCCGAAAACATCGAACATATCTTCGAACCCTTTTTCACCACCAAGGAAGTCGGCAGGGGCACGGGACTGGGTTTGGCAATGATCTACGGCATTGTCAGGCAGAACCAGGGTTTTATCACGGTCTACAGCGAGGTAGGAATCGGGACCATATTCAAGCTCTACTTCCCGCGCGTCGACGGGGATGCCACCGCAGTGGAACCGGTGCAGGAAACGGCTATCGCCGGAAATGGTTCAATTCTTCTGGTTGAGGATGATGAAATACTCTGCCGGGTGACAAAAGCAACGCTCGAGAAACTTGGCTACTCTGTTACTGCGGTGGTCTCGCCTGAGGAAGCGCTCCGCATTGCCGGGGACGGCAATGCCCGCTTCGACCTGCTGCTGACCGACGTCATCATGCCGGGCATGAACGGCATGCAGATGCGCGACCGGATCAGTGCGCTCCGCCCCGACATCAAGGTGCTCTTCATGTCCGGCTATACCTCCGATGCGGTTATCAAACGCGGCGTGCTTGACGAGGGAATGCATTTCATCCAGAAGCCGTTTACGGTCAATGCCCTGGCTGCAAAGCTGAATACAATCTTTACTGCATAACGCTCTGTGCGAAGAAATCATCATCGTGCAGACGGACAGGAATGGCTTCGGCACAAGGAAAAGAGTATACTTTTCTCATGATAATGGCATTTATTCTCCTTGTTGCTTTCGCTCCGGCCATGATTTTCTCTGCGAGTTGTGCGGCAGCACTTGATGTTCAGCCGATCCTGAAGCCCTGTCCGTCTTCACCAAACTGCGTATCCAGCATGGCGCCAGACAAGCGCCATGCCATAGCACCATTGCACGTCTTCAGGACAGGACCTCAAACCCTGCAACTACTCAAGGAGGTAATCGCCGCCTATCCCGGGGCTAAGCTCATTACGGCGACTGATGTATATATCCACGCTGAATTCAGGGTCAACACCGGTTTCATTGACGACGTGGAGTTTCTCATTGATAGCACAAAAAGCATTGTCCATGTGCGATCCGCCTCGCGAATCGGGTATTGGGATTTCGGGGCAAACCGGAAACGTATCGAGAAATTCCGCCAACAGTACAACGAACGTTTTCGCATACCCTGACGCTCCCGCCCAACAGGCCTCCGACAGAAAGAAGGCCGCCTCCAACGGCGGCCTTCTTTCTGCATAAACAGAACAAACCTTATTTCCGGTTTTTTACCAGCTCCGTAACGACGGTGGGATCGGCTAACGTGCTGGTATCGCCGAGATTGCTGATATCGCCGTGCGCAATCTTGCGGAGTATCCTGCGCATGATCTTGCCGCTGCGGGTCTTCGGCAAACCCGGAGCGAACTGGATCTTGTCCGGGGTCGCGATCGCCCCGATAACCTCACGGACATGGCCGACGAGGACCTTCAGCAGTTCCGGGGTAGGATCGAAGCCGTCTTTCAGTGTGACAAAGACATAGATACCTTCACCCTTGATATCGTGCGGGAACCCGACAACCGCTGCTTCAGCCACCGACTCGTGGCTCACCAACGCGGATTCGACCTCGGCAGTGCCGAGGCGATGGCCCGAAATGTTGATCACGTCGTCGATGCGGCCCATGAGCCAGAAATCGCCGTCTTCGTCCACACGTGCGCCGTCGCCGGTAAAGTATTTGCCCGGGAATCGGGAAAAATAGACCTCCTTGACACGCTTGTTCTCGGGATCGCCATACGTGCCGCGCAGGATGCCGGGCCACGGTTTCTCGACAACAAGGTAGCCTCCTTCATTGACGCCCGCCGGAGAGCCATCCTCCTTGATAACCCGCGGGATGATTCCGGGAAACGGTCTCGAGGCGGAACCCGGCTTTGCTGTCATGGCGCCCGGAAGCGGTGCAATCATGATGCCGCCGGTTTCGGTCTGCCACCACGTGTCGACGATCGGCAGCCTTCCACGCCCGACGGTCCGGTGGTACCACATCCACGCCTCGGGATTGATCGGCTCGCCGACCGTGCCGAGCAGCCGGAGCGTCGAGAGATGGTATTTCTCGACCCAGTGCTCGCCCTCACGCATGAGCGCACGGATCGCTGTCGGTGCCGTATAAAAGATCGTTACCCCGAATTTGTCCACGATTTCCCAGAAACGGCCCGGATTCGGATAGGTCGGCACTCCTTCAAACATGAGGCTGGTCGCGCCGTTGCTGAGGGGACCATACACGATATAACTGTGACCGGTGACCCAGCCGATATCGGCGGTACAGAAATGGATATCTTCCGGCTTGTAATCAAAAATCCATTTGAAAGTCAGGTTCGTATAGAGCATGTAGCCGCCGGTCGTGTGGAGAACGCCTTTCGGCTTGCCGGTCGATCCCGAGGTGTAGAGAATGAAGAGCGGGTCTTCCGCATCCATCCATTCCGGTTCGCAGTAGTCTTCAATCTCGGTGTCATGCATGAGATCATGCCACCAGAAATCGCGCTTCGGCTCCATGTCGACATCGATGGTCCGCTTGACGACAATCATATGTTCGACCGTCGGGCATTCCTCAAGCGCCGTGTCGGCGTTTGCTTTCAGGCGGATATACCGTCCGCCGCGCACCCCGCGGTCTGCAGTTATGACCAGTTTGGCCTTGCAGTCATTGATGCGGTCACGCAGCGCCTGTGCGCTGAATCCGCCGAAAACGATACTGTGAATGGCGCCGATGCGGGCACAGGCGAGCATGGCGATTACGAGTTCCGGTATCATCGGCATGTAAATGGTAACCCGGTCTCCCTTGACAACATTGAAACGCTTGAGCACGTTGGCAAAGCGGTTTACTTCCCGATACAGCTGCTGATACGTATACGTCCGGTACTCACCACTGTCCGATTCCCAGATGATTGCCGCCTTGTTCTGCGTCGGCGTATGCACAAAACGATCGAGGCAGTTATAGCAAGCATTGATCTTTCCACCGATGAACCATTTGACTTCGGGCTTCATGAAGTCCCACTCAAGCACCCTGTCCCACTTTTTGAACCAGGTGAGCTGGCTCTCCGCCATCTCGGCCCAGAACGTTTCCGTGTCTTCGGCTGCCCGTTGGTAAAGTGCTTCATACTCCGCAAGGCTTTTGATATGCGCCTTGCTCCTGAATTCTTCCGAGGGCGGAAAGGTCCGTTTCTCGCTCATCAACACCTCAAGTCGTTCTTCTGCCATCTTTTCGTCCTCCTTTTGTTGTCCTTTTCAAAGTCTGTCAGGCAGATGCCCAATCTCCCGTTATCTGCTCCCTGCAGTGTGTTCAAACGTTATGATGGGGATTCGTTGACCTGTTGCAGCATTCATTCATCGCTCATCCCCGTCACTGTTATCCGCTTGCTGTTTCTACTCCGCACCGATGCCGACGTAACTGCGGAGCTTTTCTTCCGAGAACTTTTCTTCTGCGCCCTTATCGGCGGTCAGCAGCGAAACGGCTATGGCAACGATAAATGCTGCTCCCATCGAGAACAGGCCGGGGTTCTTCAGCGGATACAGGGCTGCCGGGTTCTTGAAAATATCGACCCAGACGGTCGGGCTCACCACGATCAATCCAACCGCAAGGAAAAGCCCCGTATAGATGCTCGCAACCGCGCCGGTCGTCGAAAGCCCCTTCCAGAATATGGACATGACGAGCGCGGGGAAGTTGGCACTTGCCGCAACCGCAAAGGCGAGTCCGACCATGAAGGCGACATTCTGTCCTTTGAACAACATGCCAAGCAGAATGGCGGCCACGCCGAGGCCGACGGTAGCCATGCGTGCTACCTTGACTTCTTCCTTTTCATTTGCCACGCCTTTGCGTATGACGCCGACGTACAGGTCGTGCGAAAGCGCGGACGCGCCGGCAAGCGTCAAACCCGCAACAACGGCAAGGATTGTGGCGAAGGCAACCGCAGCAAGAAAACCGAGGAATACGTCTCCTCCGAGGGCTTCCGCAAGCAGCGGCGCTGCCATATTGCCCCCCTTGTCGATGCCGGTTATGATCTTTGAGCCGACGAGAACCGCTGCGCCGAAGCCGATCGTCACGGTCAGGATGTAAAAGTAGCCGATAAACCCGGTTGCATAAAAGACCGACTTGCGCGCCTCCTTGGCGTCAGGCACGGTGTAGAAGCGCATGAGGATATGCGGTAATCCCGCCGTGCCGAACATGAGCGCCAGACCGAGCGAGAAGGCGTCAATCGGGTCGCTGACGAGGCCACCCGGCTGGAGGAACTTGTCTCCGTACTGCGTGCTGGCAGCCTGGAACAGTTCGGCATAACTGAAACCGAACTTCGAAAGCGTCAGGAGTACCAGAATGGTCGCGCCGCCGAGCAGCAACACCGCCTTGATGATCTGCACCCAGGTCGTCGCCAGCATCCCGCCGAAAAGCACATAGGCGATCATGAGCGTGCCGACCAGAATCAGCGCGACTTCGTAAGGAAGTCCGAACATCAGCTTGATGAGCGTGCCCGCGCCGACCATCTGCGCAATGAGGTAGAACAGCACGGTCACGAGAGAACCGGTTGCTGCAGCGGTGCGAATCGGCCGCTGGCTGAGCCGGTACGCAAGAACATCCGCAAACGTATATTTGCCGAGATTCCGCAAGGGCTCTGCAATCAGAAACGTCAGGATCGGCCAGCCGACCAGCCAGCCGACCGAATAAATCAGCCCGTCGTAGCCGCGGGTCGAAACGAGACCCGCAATGCCGAGGAACGACGCGGCGCTCATGTAGTCTCCTGCCAGTGCAAGACCGTTCTGGAAGCCGGTGATGCTTCTGCCCGCAGCGTAAAACTCCGAGGTGCTGCGGGTCCGTTTCGCTGCCCAGTAGGTGATACCGAGCGTGCTTGCGACAAAGCCGAGAAAAAAGATGATTGATGTCAGGTTCGCCTGACCGATCGCTGTCTGTTCCATGCTATCCTCCTAAGCGTTCGCGTATGCGCCGCACCATTGAGTCATATTTGGTATTTGCCCAAAAAACGTAGATCCCCGTCAGGACCCACGAAAATACAATCGCCCCGACCGCAATGGGAATGCCGATCGTGACGGCTCCGGAGATTTTGGTTCCGAGAAACGGCTTCTGAAACGCGATGAGTGCAATGAATCCGAAGAACAGGACCATTTCACAGACGGTGAGAATCAATGAGATTCTGTTTTTCTGGCTGGTCAGTGCCTTGAATTCAGGGTCTTCGAGCATTTTTGCAACATTGACGTCTGTCTGCATGGTGACCTCCTCAGTTAAAAGTTACTCACCTGTCCGGCCGGAAGTGCGCGCGTTCCACCGCCCGCCGGATCCCCAATGCGTAAAAGAGCGCCGATCGTCGTTATTCCTTCGCGACGGAACAACGAGAGAAAGCGCTGAAATATCTGGGCGGTTGTGTAGGCGTCGCCCAGGGCATTATGTGCTGAGGCGACCGCGATGCCGAGATCGGCGGCTATCGCGAACAGGGCCGTGCTGGCGCCGCCCGAGGCCTTTTGCGGCCGCACAATCCCTCTGCCTGCAAGCCACTCGTAGAGCGAGTATGTATCCACTGCCGGATTGCCCAGCTCCGTTCCGTGAAGAGACCGGAGTTCCTTGTTCAGATAAAACAGATCAACGTCAATGCAGTGGCCGACCAGAACCGCATCTTTGCAATACGAAAGAAACTCAGCCAGTATCGGCTTCTGAGCCGGTTCGAGCTCGACTTCTCCCGGCGTTACGCCATGCACGAGAACGCTTTTCGGATTCATCGCCCGCTCGGGATTCATCATGCGGTTGAAATAGGTGCCGAGTTCAATTGCACTGCCGTTCATGCGGAAAGCACCGATCGATATGAGGGAATCCCGCCGCTGATCCAGCCCCGTCAGCTCGGTGTCGATAACGACAAAGCGGACATCGTCAATCACCGTTTCCGGATCAAGCGAGCCGGCGATCTGTCCTTTTTGCCAGAACCTCTCGAAGAATGTGCTCACCATATCATGTGCTTGTACCGCTCAATCACCAGGTCCTGCACGCGGCTGATGAGATGGAACGCCTCTTTCGCTGTCTTCTTTTCGAGATTGGTCAGGGCGTCGGGGTTAATGAAATTGTCCGGAATGTTACCTTTCGTAACCTGGTCGAATTGATGCTGAATTCTGAGCAGCATGATAAATTCAAATGCCTGGGCCAGTTCGTCTCCGAACTCATCAACAAGCGAATGCTGCCCTTTGAGGGAACGGATACGATCAAGCGTCGATGTCTCGCGAATCTGTTTTTCGAGCGCAAAAAGACGGACAAGATCGACGATCGGTGCCAACCCCTTGATCTTCATGTTCAGCATGTCCTTGTGCTCGCCGCTTTTTTCGACGACAAAGGTCTTCAGAAACCCGATCGGGGGACGGTTCTTGATCGCCATGTTTGCGATGTAGCCGAGAAATACCTTGCGATCTTTCAGTTGAACACAGAGGGTGTCGCGCAGTTCCTCAGCCAGGAGATGTTCGCCATGCACCGCGCGAAAATCGAAAAAGGTGACTGAATTAAGCACGGCATCGGCTGTCGGCTCGCTGATCCATTGGGAGAAGAACTTCTTCCAGCTCTTCAGCGGCTTGCACCACTTGGGATTGCTCGCCATAAAGTCGGCCGGACAGAGCGGAAAACCGCACTGCACCAGGCTGTCGCGGACAAACGATGCAAATCCCGAAAAGTAACGGGCAGCAGTGTCCGCTTCATGCGGCGATGCCGGGTCAGCATAAATGATCGCGTTATCCTGATCGGTCCTGAAGGTCTGCTCTTTTCTGCCTTCGCTGCCGAACGCGATCCAGCAGTATCTGAGCGGAGGCTGGCCGTATTTGCGCTCGGCGATTTCGAGCACCTTCCGCACGAGCCGGTCGTTGATTTCCGTAATGACGCGGGCGATGCTGCCTGCGCGCGCCCCTTCTTTCAGAAGCATACCGACGATACCGTTCACCTGCCGGGATACCCCAACCAGTCCCTCCACGCTCTGCTGCTCTTCAATATCCCGGGCAATCGAAAGGGGCGAATTGCCCTGCAGGAGCATCAGGTCATGGTTCGTCAGCATCCCGCACATCGCGCCATCCTTGATGACCAGCAGATGGTGGATATTGTATCGGATCATCTTGAGCACCGCTTCAAAGCAGAGGTCGCGCGCATCCGATCGGATCAGCGGGGCACTCATCACATACCTCACCGGCTCGTTCACATCGCGGCCACGCGCGACAACCTTGCCGCGCAGGTCGCGGTCCGTCACGATTCCTGACGGGAGGCCATTGGCGTCGTTCAGCACCAATGCGCTGATCTTGTTCTGGCACATGATGCCCGCTGCATCCCTGATCGATATGCTGTCGGGTGCGGTGATGACATCCTTCGATGCGATTTCGCCGATGGTGGTAGTAAACATGATGCGATCTGCCGCAGAGGTGGACATGCTTTTGTCGTGCATTTCCTTGAATGTCTTGTCGATATAAATATTGAGGAAGGACTTCAGGAAAAAATCCCGGACTCCTTCGTGCGTATCGAGCAGCTTGCGGACGGCCGCCCGGTCTATCCGGTAACAGATCGTGTCTTCCACAGCAACCACGCTGGCCCGAGCCTTGTCGCCGCCGAACAGGGACAGGTAACCGAAAAGATCGCTTTCGCTTCGATAGTCGATCGTTACCTCGCCTTCATCCGCTGTCAGGCGGGAGACCCGGACACCGCCCTTTTTGATGATGTAAAGATAATCGCTCGGCTTGCCGCCCTGTTTCAGAATCAGGGTGCCCTTGGGATAAAACTCCATGGAAACGCTGTGCGCCACGGCGGTGAGTTGCGGGGCATCCAGCAATTGAAAGGGAGGTACCTTCCCGAGAAACTCTGTCAGCTCTCCAATAATCATGCCTCTTTGATAAGCAACGCTTATGCCATTCATTTGCAGAAATTATGAGCAGACATTTTTTATCTTTAAATTTCAATTATATACAATGGAATAATGTGCAAATTCCGGTCTGTATAACCTGTTGAAGCCTGTGAATAAAGGTAACAGGCATGATGGGCAATGTAACGAAAAGTAACGTCATCGGGAGGGGAAATGGAACTGCTTTCTTTGTTACCGATATTCCAAACCGTCAGATTGCTCTGCACCTTTCCTGAAAGCGCACGACCCCATGGACGAATAGCGCTCATTCACAACCCTCATGTCGCTCTGACGGCCGGATGCCGAATCGGAGAATTCTGTATAGAGGCCGACACCCGGCACGGAACGAGCCGGAATACCATCTCCGGCAGACAGAGCATAAGACGCCGATGCGTGCATGCCCAAAACCTGCTACAATTGTTCAGGATACCTGTATGAACCGGAAACCCTGCTCAGGAAGGAGGAACCCATGCCTGCCTATGATTTCGCCTGCAAGGATTGCGGAAAGGAGTTTACGGCGTTTTATACGATCAGCGAATACCAGACAAAGCCTGCAACCAAATGCCCGGGTTGCGGCAGCGACAACCTGCAGCGGAGGATAACCGGAGTCTTCGCAAAAACCAGCAAAAAGTCCTGAATACCAAAGATACGCGAGCCGCTCATCTGTGCACCGCCCAAATTCGTTTGCATAAAAAAACGGAGAGCGCTGACGCGTTCTCCGTTCAGGTGCCAAAACAAGCGCGTGCTTCAGATGAGCAGGCCGATAATGACGAAAATATACCCCAGACTCCGTACCCCGACTAGAAGCGTTTTCATGTCTCCAAAACCTGTCAGGCCCGCGAGATGCGAAATGCCATACATGAGAAAGCCCAGAGCGACAAAAAGAAATGCCTTAACCTCTGTCTGTTTGTAACGCCTGACCCCAAGCACGACAATGGTGATGCTGAAAATCAGATTTGCGACCAGAACCAGATCCATATGCCCCTCCCTGCTGTATTAATGAAACAGAACAATAACGTTATCGTTTTGCCCGATCCCGGCATGTTCATAATCAGCCTTTGTAATCAGGAGCTCCCGTTTGTTTTCGGAATGCCAGATGATGTTAAAGTCTCCCGCGTTCTGGAGGTTGCAAAACAAGGTCACCACGCTGCTTTTGGTATAGGCAGGGTACTGCGTCTTCGATAATTTGACGGAGCCTGGCTTGGCGCCGAGGCTCGTGTCCTTTTTTGCGGTCAGCCCCAGCATCTTTTGCGGCGACTCGCCAAAAAGGAGGTAGTACTGCACAAAGCCCCGCAGTCTCACGCTCGGAATCTTCTCCAGCACCGTCACAATCCATGCCGGTATGCGCTTTGCATCATCCGGTACCACATCCTGATGCAGCCCGGGAATCATGACGCTCAGTTCGGCGGAAAGACCGACGATCCTCTTTTGTATTGCAGCACGATCAAAGGAAAAGGTCGGATAAAACCGTTCGATAAAAGAGGTGAGTTCCGCAGCAGCCGGCGCGCTGCCCTCTGCTGTCGACACATCAAGATACGAAATCAGCGAGATGATCCGCACCATGCGTTCCGGCTCCATCGTCGCAGGCTTCAAGGCGTCAGCCGCACAGAAACCCGCGAGCCTCCTGACCGCATCGGGATTGACGGCTTCGAGCCTGACATCCCCGGGCGTCAGCCGAACCTGCTTGAAGTCCCCGGCCTTCAGCAATTCGACAATCTGATCGATTCCGCGGCCCCGGCACTTTACGCTGACAATGAATCCCGCGTACATCACCAGTTCGACAATATGGTTGTCCCCGCTGATGACATACATCGTGCCGTCCGCAAAACCGGCCCGCGCAAGCTCGTCATAAATTCTAGCAATGCCTGACATTAGCAGGATTAATACCAGATAGAGCGGGGAAAAGTCAACCTGAACAAACGATTGGGAGCTGTCCGTTCCGACAACGCCATGCACGTGCCGGAATTGCTGAAGGATATCCGGGCTACTCCTTTTTTACTGAATCAAGATCCATGAATCCCACAGATCCGCAATCATCCGGTGTCCTGAAGCCCCCGGGGTCGGAAATCTCGAACTCTACTCCCCGAACCCCCCGATGCTCCTTAACGCCCCGAAGCCGGACATCGCGGATTTCCTGGCGATCCCGCTGCCGGATCACCAGCCTGATGACGTCTCCGGCAGGAGTCGTGATCGACTCGGTCTTGAGAAGATCGCCCTTCCCCGGATTGCCGATTATTCCGGCAAGGATTGGATTATCGAGGATATACGGGACAATATGCGGGCGGACAGCCTCCCAGAGCCTCGACTGAATATCCTCCGGCGGCTCCGCTGCCGGGCTCCTGCCGGGTTCATCATCCAGCAGATCGAGCAGGGTCGTCACTTCATTCTTCGGAGCTTCCTTTCGCAGCACGCGGGGCTCTGAGGCCGCGGCCTCCCGAGCAGCCGCGGCCTTTCGGGCGGCAGCACGTTCGAGCATCTTCCGCTCTAGCTCTTTTGCATCGTCGTATCTATTGTCCGGATCGCTCAGCTGGCCCTGTTTTTCATCGATGCTCTCCTTTGCCGACTGCTGCTCCAGCCCGCGCAGAACAAGCTGCTGACAGGAAGGCGTCGTCTTGTCGCGTGAGATGATCTTCTTCGTGATGTATTTATAGGATTCCGATCCCACCGCACCACCGCTTCATCCTCTATGCGAAATCCTCCGGACGCATAGTCAAGGCATTACCATCTGCCAATCGCAGGGTCATTGCCGTTTCAGCCCCCATTTTTTTCGTTTCTCCCAGAGTGCCTTCCGGGTAATGCCGAGCATGTCGGCAAGCTGCTGCTCGCTATGGCGCTCCTGATGGCGGACAATACAATCCTTCGTATACTCCTCAATGGACAGGAGCCGCGAAACATTCGCGTGCTCGTGCCGTTCGGCGGCACGGAGCTCCTCCGGCAGGTGCGCCGGGGAGATGGTCCGGCCGTCGGCAAGCAGGACCCCGCGCTCAATAATGTTTTGCAGTTCGCGGATATTGCCGGGCCACGCATAATTCATGAGCAACTGCATGGCGTCGTCGTCGATTGTCGCAACCTGCTTGCCGACTTCGGCCGAATACTTCTGGACAAAATGGAGCGCGAGCGTCCTCACATCGCCGGTCCGCTCGCGCAGTGCCGGCAGCCGGAGCGTCACGACCGCAATCCGATAGAACAGATCCTCCCGGAATCGGTTATATTTTATTTCCCGGCTGAGATCGCGATTGGTTGCAGCAACAATCCTGAGGTCAACCCGACGTCCCTGCAGACTGCCGAGCGGACGAATCTCACGGTCATCCAGGACACGAAGCAGTTTTGCCTGAAGCGCTACCGGAAGATCCCCGATCTCATCGAGGAAAACCGTCCCCTGATCGGCAGCTTCAAGCAGCCCCCGCTTAGGGCTGGTCGCCCCGGTGAATGCGCCTTTTGCATAGCCGAAGAGCTCTGATTCGAGCAGGTTTTCCGGGATGGCGCTGCAGTTGATCGGAATGAACGGCTTGTCCTTGCGGGAACTGTTGTAGTGAATGGCCCGGGCGAAAAGCTCCTTGCCGGTACCGGTCTCTCCAAGAAGCAGCACGTTGCTGCGGGAATCAGAGAC
The DNA here is from genome assembly GCA_012517735.1 of Nitrospiraceae bacterium. Lineage (GTDB taxonomy): Bacteria > Nitrospirota > Thermodesulfovibrionia > Thermodesulfovibrionales > Dissulfurispiraceae > JAAYUK01. Next base: position 6,819 of record JAAYUK010000041.1, on the reverse strand, counting down.
CTTGCGCACATCGTCGATCAGCGTCCGAATCTCGGGGCTATCCCCGATGATCTTGCCGAAATCGTACCGCCGTTCGATCTCCTTTTTCAGGATGACGTTTTCGGTGCGCAGCGATTTTTCGCGGAGTGCATTGCGGACGCTCTGCTTGATTTCCTCGTACATGAGCGGTTTGATGAGATAATCGTACGCACCTGCCTTCAGCGCCTTGACCGCGGTATCGAGCGATGCAAACGCAGTCATGATGATGACGCTCTGCTCATGACTCCGCTCCTTGATGCGACGGAGCAGTTCTATGCCGTCAATGCCCGGAAGAATGATGTCGGTTATGACGGCATCGTACAACCCCTCGTCATACAGGCGGATCGCTGTTTCTCCGTCGGGAACCGCATCAACAGAATACCCCTCTTCGACAAATAGCCGCCGGAGGCGATCCCTCAGCTCGTCTTCGTCCTCAACAATAAGCAGGTGTTCAGCCATATCTGGCTACAGCTCCCGACAATCTCGGCTTCATGACAGCCTGTTCCGTCTCCCCTGACAGTGACCATCGCATCGACATGCATCCCCCTCTGTCCCAACCAATTCTAACAGGCTCCGCCGGAAAAACAAAATGCCGAATCCCTGCTGAGTGTTGCCTCGCTTGCAAAAGCTGCTGATTGCTTCATACAATACCCGAAATATCCAGTTGTTTGACAGGGAGGCCGGAATGAACGGTATCGCGCAGAACGTGATCGCATCATGCATTGTGATCGGCATGCTCCTTTGCTTGTCGGCGTGCGGACTGAGCACAGCCCAGGGCGACTTCGACAAGGGGATGGCGTTCTTCAATCAGGGGAACTATGATGCGGCGATTCCGCACCTGCAGAAAGCGATCGAGCAGGATTCAGGATTTGTCGATGCGTATCTCTATCTGGGCCGTTCCTATCTGAACACCCGCCAATGGGCGAAATCGCTCGCGCCGCTGCGCACAGCGTACCGCCTCTCGCCGGACAGGACGAAAGGGATGATCCAGGATCTGATCATGGATGCAATCCTCGGGGCGGCATCGCAGGGAATCAAGCTGGATACCGAAAAATAGAACGATCGGAGAGATGTCCATGATGATGAATGTACTGCAGCGGCTGGGAATTGTCGTTGCACTCAGCCTCTGTCTGCTTGCAATCGCCTGTAGTGACACAGAAGGTCCGAAAAAGCTGCTCCAGGAGCGCGGCATTCCCTATACGCCGGAGAGCTTTCTCAGTGCCGTGGTGGCGGGCGAGACTGATATCGTCGATCTCTTCCTGAAAGCAGGCATGCCGGTCGACATACCGGATGCCGACGGTCTGACGCCGCTGATGCTCGCATCGTCGAAAGGAAACGTGCAGGTCGTTGCACTGCTGCTCGGCAAGGGAGCATCGCTCCAGGCCGCCACTAAAAACGGCGATACCGCGCTCATGATGGCAGCCGCCCGGGGAAACTATGATGCGGTTCAGCTGTTGCTCGCCGGGGGAGCACAGATAAATGCGACAAACAGTGCCGGCATTACTCCGCTTTTCCTCGCGGTCTCCGGCAGTTCAATCCGGAACTATCCCAACAATCGCCATTTTGCTGTTGCCAAGCTCCTCATCGACAAGGGAGCACAGGTCAATACCGCAGAAAAGAAGCATGGCCAGTCCCCGCTCATGATGGCAGCCGTGCAGGGTGATAGCGAGATGTTGAAACTGCTCCTCGCAGCAAAAGCGGACGTCAAACAGCAGTCAGCCATCGGCTTCACCCCATTGATGTACGCAATTCTGGAGGGCAGGCCGGAGTGTGTCGCGATTCTCCTGGAAAACGGGTCGGACGTTCACCATCAGAGCAGCAACGGAACCACGCCCATCCAGCTGGCTGAGCGCCTCAAGAAAAACGAAATCGCTGCAATGCTCCGCAAGGCAGCCCGGTAACAAAGCTCTCTTCAACCGTGAAATTGCAGCCATTCAGCGCCCCGATTATCAGGGCGGCATCTGCGCTGGCGGACGCAACTGCGTCCGTCCGGACTTCAGGGGAAAACGCTTATTTCCTGTGCATCCTGAGAAAGTTCGCGATCGAACGGTCATAGGTCCGCTCATACTCCGCGGAAAAATAACAACCCGGCAATTCCCCGTTCTTCCGGTGATAGTGCAGGCACTCGCAGCATTTGTGCTTCCTGCCGCACGGTTCATATGTGCAGGTGCAGAGCGATCTGTTCTTTTCCATGATGCATTCCATGAAAATCCTCCCCTTTTATGTGCTCGGTCATTTCAGAAAGTATACCGCAGAAAGCTTTGAGTCGTGTGCAGAGCGTGATATACTTGAGTCAGGAAGCCGTCGTCATCGCCGCATCAGGAGGGCGCAATGAAAGTTGATCATTTTCTCTGTGTAGACTGTTTCGACCATCTGGAGCAGATCACCTGCAGCGAGCTGGTGATCTATTATTGCGACAACCCCAAGTGCCGCCGTTTCGGCGTTCTGACCCTCGGAGGACTCGAGGATTCCCGATGCGAAAAGCGTATCCTTGAAGCGCTCCGGGGAAAGCCCCACCTCCCCTGACAATCGCTGCAGACGTGCCTGCCCCAGTTCTCAGCCTCGCGGATCAGGCACGTCTCTTCTTTGGGCTGATCACCATGCTGATCATGGAGACGCTCTTCGGCCTGCCCGGCGTTGCCGCGGCTCCGATCTGTTACGCGTATCTGAAAACCGAGCTGATCGACCGCGGATTGGTCTGAATTGTCGGTAAAAAGGTATAATTTCGTTCAGATATTTTCTCGATAAGGAGTTGTCCTATGACTATCTGTCCCTGTGGCTCCGGTGCAGCGTTTGCCGAATGCTGCGAACCGATCATACAAAAAACCAAGCCGGCCGATTCGCCTGAGCAGCTCATGCGAGCACGATACAGCGCATATGCTACCGCCAATATCGACTTCCTCCATGACTCACTCCTGCCTGAGGCACGGGGGGACTTCGATCGGGAGGGTACCAAAGGATGGGCTTCCGGCTCTGAATGGCGCGGCCTTGAGATTGTACATACCGAAGCCGGAGACACGGAGGGCACGGTCGAGTTCATCGCCACATTTACCCAGCAGGGCAACGAGGTCCGGCACCATGAGGTCTCGCGCTTCAGAAAAGCAAACGGAACCTGGTATCTCGTTGACGGCAAGACGGTAGCACCGAAACCGTTCCGGCGCGAAGAACCAAAAGTCGGACGCAACGATCCCTGCCCCTGCGGCAGCGGCAAAAAATACAAAAAATGCTGCGGGGCATAACAGACCCCGAAACATGGTTCGAAGTCGGACTGAATACACACACCTGCTGGCCGTCATGACGCCATTTCCCATTGCTATTCATGCGCCTTCCGGCAGAAGCTTCCATGGTAAACTACCCGCATGCGTGAAACGCCCGAAGCGATCCTGATACGCGGCGTCAACTGGATCGGTGATGCCGTCATGACCCTGCCCGCCATACGGGCAATCCGCAAGGCATTCCCGGAAGCGCATATCGACCTGCTGGTCAAGCCCGGCGTTGCGCCGGTTTTCGAGCATGTCCCGTGTATCAGCCGGGTACTGACCTTCGGCGAGCAGGATACCGGCATACAGGGCAGACTGCGCCTTGGCCTGCGCCTGCGAAGGCAACACTATACAATGGCGATCCTGCTCCAAAATGCGTTTGGAGCAGCGGCCGTATCGCTGCTTGCCGGGATCCCGAAGCGCATCGGGTATGACCGCGACGGCCGCGGCATGCTGCTTACCCATCCGATTCCCTTCACCAATGAAGACCGTTCCATGCATCATGTGGACTACTATCTCAACCTTCTCAGACAGGCCGGGCTTCATGCAGAGTATGAGCGGCCATTCCTGTCGGTACCGATCCATGAGCGCGAACGCGCACGAAAAAAGCTCGCGTCTCTGGAAAGGCCGATCCTCGGCATCAATCCGGGCGCCACGTATGGATCGGCAAAGCGCTGGTTTCCGGACCGCTTCGCGGAGGTTGCCAACTGGTTCATTACCACCACCGGAGGCAGTGTCGTCATATTCGGCGGCAAAAACGAGGAAGACATTGCCCTCGAAATCGACGAAGATGTGCCTGCCAACAAACTCTGTCTCGCCGGGCACACCTCGCTGCAGGACCTCATCGCGCTCATTGCCGAATGCGAGGTTTTTCTCACCAACGATTCCGGCCCGATGCATCTTGCCTATGCGGTCGGCACACCGCTTGTCGCCATCTTTGGGTCAACCGCTCCCGAACTGACCGGCCCGGTCGGAGAAGGGCATCGCGTTGTGCGAAGACGGCTTGATTGCGCTCCCTGCTTTGAGCGGAGATGCAAAAAAGGCCACATGAAATGCATGGATACCATATCTGCAGATGATGTCTGTGACGAGATTGCCCAGATAATGCCGAAGCGGAAAGCCGTCTTTTTCGACCGTGATGGCACCCTCTGCCGTGACGCCAACTATCTGAATGACTGGAAAGACTTCGAGCTCTTCCCTGATATCGACTCCCTGAAGGCACTGAAGGAGCAGGGCTATCTGCTGATTGGCGTTTCGAATCAGTCCGGCATCGGCAGGGGACTGGTCGATGAGACGTTTACCCGGGACGTGAACCAGCTCTTCATCGACCAATATGGGTTTGACGACTTCTTCTACTGCCCGCACTCCCCATCGGAATGCTGCGCCTGCCGCAAGCCGGAGCCTGGCATGCTTCTGGACGCGCGGCTGAAACACCGGATCGACCTGAAGCAGTCCGTGGTGGTCGGCGACAAGGATGCCGACATGCTGCTCGCCCGCATGGTCGGAGCAAGAGGGATTCATGTCCGGACCGGCCAGCAGGAAACGTCGGCGCATGCGGATATCACCGTCGGCTCCCTGTCTGAAGCGGTAAGCGCCATCCTGACCCGGAAACCCGCCGGTGCTTAAACAGACACCCCGCCGAATTCTCATGGTCAAGCCGAGCTCGCTCGGCGACATTGTGCACGCGCTTCCGGTCCTCGATGCCCTCAACCGCACATTCCCGCAGGCAAAAATCGACTGGGTCGTCGCCAAAGGATTCGAGGCGCTCCTCGATCATCACCCCATGATCAACCGGCTCTGGATCATCCACAAAGACCGCTGGAAAAATCTGCGTGCGCTGTCGCAGACTGCAGCCGAGATCCGCAGCCTTTTCCAGGCACTGCGCATGGAACGGTTCGACCTGGTCCTTGATCTGCAGGGGCTTCTGCGGAGCGGATTGATTACCAACGCAACCAAGGCTCCGGTGCGTGTCGGATTCGCCGAGGCCCGTGAGGGCAGCCGTCTTTTTTATACCCACACGGTCAAAGGTGGCCGGGACATCCACGCGGTTGACCGTTATCTCAAAATTGCCTCAGCGATCGGTTGCGACACCGCCCCCGTTGTTTTTCCGCTTCCGTTGCTGAAGGATACCGACGCAGTCAGCAGGATCAAGGCCGAGTCGGACGTATATGCCATTCTGGTCCCTGGTGCCCGCTGGGCGACAAAACGCTGGCCGGCGGAACGTTTTGCCGCGCTTGCCGCTGCGTTACCGGTCAGGAGCATGGTCATCGGCAGCAGAGCGGACGCTGAGACCGGCCTGCTCATTGAGCGGCATTCCCAAGGGAAGGCCCGTTCGCTTGCCGGGAAAACGACCCTGCCGGAGCTGATCTCCCTGACCCGGGCTGCCCGGCTCGTCGTTACGAACGATTCCGGTCCGATGCACATTGCGGCTGCACTCGGCATTCCGACCATTGCCATATTCGGACCGACCAATCCTGTGCGCACCGGGCCGTACGGATCGAGCAGCCTGGTTCTGACGCCGGATCTGCCCTGTGCGCCCTGCTACAAAAAAACGTGTCCGTCTCCGCAATGCCTGGAGGGCATCGGTGTTGACCGGGTTCTCGAAGCGTTTCACGCCATGGGAACCCTGCACCAACTTATTTGAGCCGCAGCACATGAAAAGGAGGTCGTCATGAAATATACCACTGGTGAAATAGGAAGAGTGATCATTGCACGTTTTGACGACGGCGACAATGTTTTGCAGGGCCTGATCGATCTTGCAAAAAAAGAGAACATCAGGGCCGGGGCATTCCATATGGTCGGCGCGCTGAAAGGGGGGCGCTTCGTGGTCGGTCCGAAGACCGATGAAATGCCGCCGGTGCCGGAATGGCGGGAGCTGACCGAAAGCCATGAAACCTACGGGTTCGGCACCATCTTCTGGCATGGTGAAGATCCGAAGATCCATTTCCATGGATCATACGGCAAGTTCGACTCGGTAAAGGTCGGCTGCCTGCGGGAGGCATCCGAGACCTTCATGCTGTTGGAAGTGGTGATCTTCGAGATCAGGGGAGTCACCGCAAAACGCGAGCTGGACGAAGTCTCGAGGATGGTGCTGCTGAAACTGTAACCCGAGAATTGTCATTAGCCTGGCAGGACAGGCAACGCCGCTCAACTGCTACCCCGAAAAGTCCTCGACATTTTCGGGGGCCCCGTTTCTCGAACGGCATCCAGCCGTCCTCCGAGGTATTCGCCTGGCACATACATCCTGTATGTTCCGCTTCGCCGAATAAATCCGCTCTGTTGCCAGCCCAGCCAGGCTTAGAGCGTTATTGGATCGAATCTAATGACAATTTTGGGTTCAATCCGACAGGACAGGGTACGAGCAATTTGATCGTTATCTCATGACACCCTTGGAGTTAAGCCTGCTATGACTCTCGTCCTATTGCGCCTTTCAGCAGGGAGGTCAGAGGAACCGTGACCAGAACCAGAAATGCGATGAAGGTAATGGCGGATGGAACCCCGAAGGCATCACCGGCAAGCCCTGAGCAAAACGGGGAGATAG
>JAAYUK010000237.1 GCA_012517735.1 Nitrospiraceae bacterium | reverse complement strand
TGAAATGGCTGCTGTTGATACTCATATAATGGTAAACTCTCCTTTTCTTTCACTCGTTATATCCGGAACGCACATTCGCCTGATCAACGAATTCATCCAACCGGCTGTTTCACATTCAGGACCCTGAGCCTGAGCAGCCGCCCGTCCTTCACCTGCCAGTCAATGGACTGGCCGACCGAAAGCCCGATCAGTGCGCTACCGAGTGGTGCAAGCACCGATATTCTCCCCTTGTCCGCATCTGCCTCCGATGGATACACCAGCGTAATGAAGCGCTCCCTGCCGCTCGACTCATCGACACAATGCACTTCAGCATTCATGGTAACCACCGTTTCCGGGATAGCGTCTGCGGCAATAATACTCGCCCGTTCCAGTTCGGTCCGAAGCGAATCGAACTCGGCCGCCCGCGATTCCGGCAGTGCGTCAAGCAGATCGATCAGTCGATCATAATCCGAACCCGACAGTAAAATGGCCGTCGAATGCTCCATTGCTCCTCCTTCGCGCCTGCATATGCACAAAGCATATCCGGTTATTCATCGCTCACGACAACTCCGGTCCAGGCATTCACTTTTCTGCGCACGACACGGTGCGGGATATCTGCTCTCTGCCTCTGCATGACGCGGACAGGTCCGGTAATATTTTGAGAAGCAGTACCGCTCCATCTCATAAATAGTCGGCACATGGCCGTTGCCGTCAGCAGAGCAGAAGCCAAAGGTTTCGTCATGAAAATAGTTACAGAGCATGGTTATCCTCCAGAATGGCACAAGCATCGTCAGAATGCTTCCATGGAGGCAGGGCGCGCCGACAGATTGCCGCAAAACGCCTGAAGCGCCCGGCGCGTCAATACTTACATGCCGGGAGGCTGGGTATGCTGTCGCACACTATGCCCTGCACACTGACCGGACAGGAGGGGAAAGACCGGAAACTGCGAGATAAAAGCCGTTATGAGCATCCCTCAGCAGCGGCAGAAATCCGGACATCGAACCATCGTGAATCAGAACAGGTTCGCATCTGCCTTCCGGAGCCGCATGCAGCCGGGACTTCTTGAGTGAGGTAATACGCTGTTTCTGGACAGGTGTGTGCTTCTGCAGGTCGGTCCGTTGCAGACACACATCCGTGTGCTCGGCGCGACCGGCGCTGACACTCCGGATGCCGATCGTAGAGACATGATCCTCGGCAAAAATCCGCTCAGACGCGTGAGCATCCCGCCCGCTTTCCATTCCTGAAGCCAGGAGGATGGAGAACGACAGGAACAGGATGAACAGGATGACAGCAAATCGGGAACGGTTCATATATCTGTTTTGCATGCTTTGACATATGTTATCCCACCGGGCACAAAAAGGACAAACCCCATATCAGCGAAAAGATGACCAAACCGCGCGGAATATGGGAATATATACAAATGTCTTCGTTCAATCTCAGAATGCTGCTGCTCCTCGCTTTGGGACATCTTGTCACCGATATCTATCAGGGAGCACTCTCGACGATCCTGCCGTTTCTCAAGGAGAAGCTCTCCCTCTCCTATACCATGGCCGGCGCGATCCTGATGACGTCGAGCATCACCTCGTCGGTTATCCAGCCGGTCTTCGGCATCATATCGGACAAAAAGGGGAAAGCCTTTCTCCTTCCGCTCGGAGCATTCTGCGCAGGCATCGGATTCTCTCTGCTCGCGTGGAGCCCGAGCTATCCCATTGTGCTGTGTCTGGTGCTGGTCAGCGGATTGGGGGTTGCGGCATACCACCCCGAGGGATACAAGACCGCCACGTTCTTTACCGGAGAGCAGAAGGCGACCGGCATGTCGATTTTCACGGTGGGCGGCAATCTCGGCTTTGCTCTCGGGCCGATCCTGACTCTGCTGGTCATTCAATACTTCGGGCTCGACTGGCTCCCGGTCATGGCGATTCCCGCAGTGCTCTTTGTGATCCTGATCCTGTCCGTCTGGAGGATCATTTCCGATCATCATGAAGCGCATGCAGCGCTGAACCGCGCGCCGGCAGCCCCGGTGCCCGGAGCCCGGACAGGGCTGGCACTGGTGATTGCAACCGTGGTCATGCGGTCGTGGACTCAGTTCGGCCTCATGTCATACATCCCCTTTTATTACATCGACTACCTGAAGGGCAATCCGGTACATGCAGGAACCATGGTTTCGATCTTCCTGCTTGGGGGAGTAGTCGGCACGCTGAGCGGTTCACCGCTTGCAGACAAATGGGGGCACAAGAAAGTCCTGATGCTCTCTCTCGGCCTCACATCGCTTATTTTTCCGCTCATCTTTTATGCGGACGGCCCCGCACTCTTCGGCGTCTTCGCCCTCCTCGGCATGACCCTGATCGCATCGTTTACCGTCACCATCGTCATGGCGCAGCGGCTGCTGCCGAATAACCTCGGCGTTGCATCCGGATTGACGGTGGGCTTTGCCATCGGCACCGGAGGAATCGGGGTCACCATTCTCGGCGTCATAGCAGATGCCTACGGAGTGCCCGCCGCGCTCAAATTCATCGGGATCCTGCCGGTTGCCGGGTTTCTCATGAGCTTGACCGTTCCCTATCCGTCCGAAAAACGCTAACAACTCATATCGCCGTTTTTTGTGGTATGCTCTAACAGGCTGAGCTGAAAAAGTCCCTTTTCAGCTCAGCAGGGTCTGTTTCGGGGGATGTTCCGACATGGGTTGCCCCGAGTTTTCGATTCTTGAGCCTCTGAGAGAGTCGGTTTTCGCAGTGTATTTTGCACAAAGAGTTTTTCAGCACCCTGTTAGAGCCGCAATAGGTGCACTGGGAAAAAGCTACAATATCGCTACAATGCCATCCACGGAGGGTAATCGGAAGGTTGCGGCAGTGGCCTCAAATGGCGTAAAATAGCCGCTCGCGAGCGTGGCGGAACTGGCAGACGCACCAGACTTAGGATCTGGCGGGGCAACCCGTGGGAGTTCAACTCTCCCCGTTCGCACCAATACAAAAACAAGGGTTTGCAGAGAGTGTCCGCAAACCCTTTGTGCTGAGTTGATGACTACAAATTGACTACACCCATTTCACGCCTCCGGAGGCGGCTGCCCACTCCCCTTTCGTTCAGAACGCATATGCCGCGCTATCCAGAAGAGTCCTCCAGAGATGAGCACACTCCCCCAGCCGATTGTGTAGGCAAGCTGCTCCCCTTCCCAAAGACTCAAAAACCAGTAATGGAGATCGTTCGCAAGCAGCGTCATCTTGCCGCCGTAAAGCCGGATATTGTGGCGATAGCTTTTCGACATATACGGGTCATACGCGTCATTTCCTTCAGCCTTGACTGCCGCGAAATAAATCATGACCGCACTGGCGAGACCGACCACAAGGATGACGGCAGCAATAAGCTGAAGATAGTTTTTTCTGTCCCAGTTTGTTTTACTCATGGAGACTGCAATCCCCCATTCTGCCGTATGATTTTTATTATACATGTCCTCAAATATCAGTCAGCAGGCGATAGTCTCCTTCGAGGATCACGAGCTCTGGGAGCTTTGGTGAAAAGCAGCTCATCAATGTCGAACTCTCAGGTGCAGGAAACAAAGAATTTTTACACTTTATTCCTTTATCAATGGCATAATATCGGTAAAAAGTTACAATGCACGGCGCGGTGAGGAAAAGGAGGACCTCTGTCTGCATGTCTCGTGATCCCGCAAAAGCGCATGACTCTCCGCTTTTAAAAAACAGAAACCATAACCGACTCCCTGCGCAAACGATGCGCACTTCCAGTAGTCATTATAGGGAAGTCTACATATTTATAGCGGGTGGTACTCCCCAAATCATTTCAGAAACACTCTTTGCACTCGCCCAGCAAGATCCACCTGTTTACGCACATGAGATCATCGTCATCACAACGGTGACCGGCTATCGAATCCTCAAAAATACGTTTCTGAAAAGCTCTGTTCTCGCCGATATGCGTGCTGATTACCAACTCCCCCCAATACCACTGGTCGAAAGCTCATTTATTATCCCTCGCAGCGCCAGGGGGAAGCTTCTCGATGATGTCAGAACCCCTGAGGACAATGCCCTGATCGGCGAAAGCATCTTCGCCGTTGTGAGAAACAAAACGTCGGATCCCGACACGCGCATTCACTGCTCACTTGCAGGCGGCCGGAAAACCATGAGTTTTTATCTGGGCTCAGCCATGCAATTTTTTGGGCGTCCTCAAGACCGACTCTATCATGTCCTGGTACCAGAAAAATACGAATCGCGTCCGGACTTTTTCTATCCAAGACCTGGCAACCAGTCAAAAGGAGCGGTAGTCGAGCTGGCAGACCTCCCGTTTCTCCGGCTTCGCGATAAAACAATCCTTCCCGAGACCAATTTCAACGAACTGATAGCGGAAAGTCAGCGGGCAATCGATCAGGCGGTTTTCATGCCAAACCTTGCAGTCAACCTTGTACACAGAACTGTTGATGTCGGCGGGAGGGTCTTTGAACTGGAGCCATCTCTTCTGCTGATCTACACATTTTTTTTGCTGCTGAAGCGGACACGTTGCAGACATGCTGGACAGGAGCGCTGTCATGCCTGCCACGACTGCTTTGTGACGCTCGACGTTCCAGGCGCTCCCGCCGCTCTTGACAAGGCAGCAGAAATATGGCGACGGATACATAAAAACCGTCCATTCAAAGCTGAAGATTTTATGGCTGCGCACAAAGGAGGACTGGGCCCGGAACTGCTCCGTCAATACATCAGCAAAGTAAACCGTCGCATTCGCGAGCATATCTCCGAAGAAGCAGTTCAGGCAGCATGTGTCATTCGGACCCTGCGCACGTACGGTGCGAGCAGATATGGCATCGCGATTGACCGTCGGAAAATTCTGATAACATGAAATATTTTCGAAACGTTTCTGGCGTTGCAAAGAACATGATATCCGATTAGACTAAACGCATCCAACACACATGACGGATCGGATCGGGAGGCGCGATGGATGATACAGTATTGAAAGTAGCGATTGCAGCATATTTTCACGATATCGGCAAGTTCGCCGAGCGGGCCAAGATACCGCTGCCGCAAGACTATGCTGAACGCAACGAATCTCTCTATCAACCGGTTTATCAGGGAAAATATTCCCACAAGCATGCCCTTTTCAGCGCAGCCGTTATCGAGCACATTGCCGGCCTGCTGCCTGCTCAATTTTCGAAAGCCGGTTGGGGCGAGGGCGAAGTCACCGATTCGTTCGTCAACCTTGCCGCAAAACACCATAACCCTTCCACGCCGCTTCAACATATTATAACGATTGCCGACCGGGTCAGCAGCGGTCTTGACCGCGAGAAAGCCGATACCGGCTACTCGGTGCGCGAATATCGCAATGTAAGGCTCTGGCCGCTTTTTGACCGCGTTGATCTGTCCGGTAAAAAAGCGGACGCGGAGCGTAATGAAAGCGCATTCTGCTATCCACTCAAACCGCTTTCGCCCGACACACTATTTCCGATCAACGCAAGTGAGGCTGATACCGGAGCGTCAAATTATGCGCCGCTTTGGGACGCATTCGTGGCTGATCTGGAAAAAGTCCCTCACAAAAAAGCCCTGCAGCTGTGGTTTGAGCATTTCGACAGCCTGTACATGCGCTACACAGCCCACATCCCATCGGCGACCGTAGAAACGGTGCCTGACATTTCACTGTACGACCACTCTCGAACTACCAGCGCACTTGCTGCCGCCCTGTATCTGTACCACCGAGACACCAGCAGCCTGAATGAAACGGCCATCAGAGACTATGAGCCGCAGAAGTTTTTGCTGGTGCGGGGCGAATTCCATGGCATCCAGAATTTCATATTTTCCGAAGGCGGCAGCACGGCAAAGTCCCTTGCAAAACTCCTCCGCGGGCGATCGTTTGCCGTTTCTCTGCTGACCGAACTGGCTGCCGATCTCATATGCACGGAGATCGGTATTCCTGCAACAGCGTGTCTTCTCAACGCAGCCGGCAAATTCACGCTTATTGCGCCCAATATGCCGCATGCCGCTGCTGCGATCAAAAAAACAGAAGAAGCGTGCAACGAATGGCTGATGCGCCATTACTGCGGAGAGGCATCACTCGGCATTTCATACACAGCGGCAGCGTGCAGCGATTTTACGGAAAAGCGGTATCCCTCCCTTATGCTTAAACTTATCCGGGCGGCCGAAGAACAAAAATGCCGTAAGATCGACCTCAACCGCCACGGCGGCGTTATGGCGTCCTTTCTTGATTCATTCGACAACGAACTCGGCATCTGCCGTTTCTGCGGCAAACGCCCTGCACGGAAGAGAATCGACAATCAGGAGATCTGCGGCATCTGCGATGACCACATCTATCTCGGTGAGAATTTGGTCAGAGACAAGCGGATAGCGGTAACTGCGCCCGACGCCGGAATCGAAGGCGGGAAACTCAGCGAGCCGATCTTCGGCACATATCAAATCGCTTTTGTGTCCGGCAATATGCATCAAGAGGCACAGAGCGGAAAGCTTCTGCGGTTCTGGGAAGTAAACAGCAATACGAATAATGAAGCTGCGTCAATCATAACCGTCAAGGCGCTGAATGGGTACGTGCCGGTTTTCACTGCTGATGACCTGTATAACGAGCAGTTGCTCTCCCTGTTGTTGTGCGGCGACAAAAGCGATCAACTGAAGATCGAGCTTCTGGAAGCGATCCGCGAGGGAGCGCCAAAGACGTTTCATCATCTTGCCAAACATGCTCTTCGTGAGCAGAACGGCAAATATGCGGGCATCGAAGCGCTGGGCGTTCTGAAAGCAGATGTCGACCGTCTGGGCCAAATCTTCGGCAAAGGCCTCGGCAAAAGCCAGTCCATATCCCGCACGGCAACCATGAGCAGGCAGATGAACAACTTCTTTGCTGTTTATCTGCCATCGCTTCTGCAAAGAGCGTATCCAGATACCTACACGCTCTTTGCGGGCGGCGATGATCTCTTCCTCATCGGCCCATGGCGGCAGATGTTTGATCTGGCCTGGAGACTGCGCGAAGATTTCAGCCGGTATGTCTGCGGTAACGGACAGATTACCTTTTCCGCGGGCATTTCCCTCCACAAACCGGGCGAACCGGTTCACGCGATCGCAGAAACTGCAGAGACAGCTCTACAGCAATCAAAAGACAGCGGCCGCAACAGGGTTACCATGTTCGGGATGACCGTCAAATGGGATGAATTGAGGCTGCTGGCACAGGTCAAAGAGACGCTCGAAAGGTGGTTGGAGAGTGGTCTCATGAACAAGGCTATGCTCTACCGGCTGAACGACCTGGTCGAAATGGCGGAACAAGAGAACCGCATGCTCAATGCAAAGCAGGGCGTGCCTCTCGAGGACATGGAGTGCCTGAAGTGGCGTTCCCGCCTGAAGTATTCTGTTATCCGCACAGCGGCAAAAAACCTGAAGGGCGAAGATCGCAACGATGCAGTACAGAAAATGTTGCAGTCAATGGAACAGTGGCTCTCCGTCTATCGGGGCGCCTGCAGAATACCGCTTTGGCAGATTATCTACGAACGACGATAGGAGGATGTATGCAGATTCAGTTGTGGCAAAACAGAGACGCCGGTCACGTTCATCCGGAACTGTTTTCATCGACAGCCGAAAAGCTGGCTCAGCACGTATTTCAGGGGCAGCTCAGGAATAACAAGCTCAACAAACCGACCCAACTACGCAAGTTTTATGATGAAGTCGTACGGTTCGACGGCGAGATCAAGTCATTCCCAGCAGAACAACAGGAAGATGAGTTTAAAAAACAGTTGCCGTATCTGAAAATGTTGAATGCAAAGGCAGCATACGCTATGGCACGCGACCTGATATCATCCGAGTTCAAGGAATTCATAGCGTCTGCAATTCAGCAGATCCATGAAAAGAAAGACTTTGATGCATTTTATGGACTCTTTGAAGCCTTTATGGGGTTCTACAAGTTTTATGATGAAAAAGGTGAACGCCCGCAGAAAAACTTTGCTCCCAAGGGAGGCAGATGATGAAACTGACCGCAATCAAGAAGCTTGAAGGCACCATAACGCTGAAAAGCGGCCTGCATATTGGCTCCGGCAATATGGAAATGCACATCGGCGGCACCGACAGCCCCGTTATCAAGCATCCGCATACGCTCGACCCATACATTCCGGGCTCCTCGCTCAAGGGCAAGGTACGTTCGCTGCTGGAGATGGCCAGCGGGTTGATGGCATTCACCGGCGGCCGCGTGCTCTCTGCGGCGTATCTCAACAAACTTGACGGCTCAGATCGTGCAAAAGCCGAAGCAATCATCAAAATATTCGGCTCCGGTGGCGACGACCGGAGCGAAAACGCAACGCTCGGGCCCACGCGGGTTTCGTTCAGCGATTGCTACCTCGATCCGCAGTGGAAAGCAAAGGCCCGTGAAAACCGCTGGCAGCTCAGCGAGGTGAAGTCCGAAAACAGCATCAACCGCATCAAAGGCACCGCCGAAAACCCGCGTTTTTTTGAACGCGTGCCGGAGGGCACGCAATTCCGTTTTCAGCTCACCTTCAGAGTGCTTGATGAAGAAGACGAAGCGCTTTTTGATAAAGTGCTGGAAGGCCTCAAGCTGCTCGAACTCGATGCCCTCGGCGGCAGCGGCAGCCGAGGCTATGGGAGGGTTCAATTTACCGGACTCCGGCTGAATGACGAGGACGTCCAGACAAAGTTTGACGCGCTCAATCCTTTTGCCGGGGGGGCATAGTTATGGTTCAGCCGGAACTGCTTGAAACTGTCAGGCAACGTCTTGTTGCCACCTACGAGCCGCTTGCCGTTTATGTGTTCGGTTCGCATGCGTGGGGCAGTCCTGACAAGGGAAGTGACCTTGATCTGCTCATCGTCGTCGCCAGTTCGGATGAGAAACCGTATAAACGAGCCCTGCTGGGCATAAAGGCACTGAGTGGACTGGGCATTGCCAAGGATATTCTGGTCTATACCAGTGAAGAATTTGAAGAACTCGCCGGACATGTGTCTACACTCTGTTACAAGGTCAAACATGAAGGGATAAAACTCTATGAAGCCGCATGAAGCATGGCTGATCAAAGCAAAGCATGACCTGGGATCTTCCCGCAAATTGATGGAAGGTGCGGGTCCGTATCCGGACACCGCCGTATATCACGCTCAGCAGTGCGCCGAAAAAACGCTCAAGGCGTTTCTGGCTTTTCGTGAGCAGCCGATACACAAAACGCATGACGTTGAGCTATTGGTCGAACTATGCGCAGCGCTTGATACGCGGTGTGCGGATCTGCTGCAAGATGCGGCAGCATTGACGCCATATGCTTCAGCGTTCCGGTATCCGGATGTTGTTATGAGTCCGGATGTAGCTGATGTTGAGGATGCCATCGTCCGTGCGGAGCGTATCTATTCATTCATTACAAAGCTCATTGCAGGAGAACGTCTGTCATGAAAACCTGGGGAATCACCATCAGACCGCTCAGCGGCTTTGGCACGCCACTGAAGGGAGACACGCTGTTCGGCCACATCTGCTGGCAGGCTGCATATGACCAGTCACTCTTCGGCGCGCCGCTCAATGAACTGCTTGCGGACTATGCAGAACAGCCCTTTCTGGTCGTCTCCTCCGCATATCCGAAAGTGCAGCATGAGGGCAAAGCCTGCTATGCCGTGCATCGCCCGACCATGCCGCTGCACATGCTGTTTGCCGACTCAGAGATGGCAGACCACAAGGAATTGAAAAAACGGAGCTGGATGCTCCTGAGTCCGGAGGCCGGTATGGCATCGTTTCGGGCAGTGCCATATTTGGATACAGCCGGGCTTGTTGAAACAGTCGAGAGTGAACATAATGCGTCTGCATTGCTGCTGAAAGAGTTCATGCAGCCGCGCAACACCATAAACCGCCAGACCGGCACCACCGGCAGCGCCCCGTTTGCTCCATTTGCAGTACAGCAGTCTGTGTATCTGCCGGAAGTCGAACTTGCGGTGTTCGTTGTGGCGACTTCCACAATCACCGCAGAGATGCTTGAAGAAGCATTCAGCCGGATCGGCGAAACCGGCTTTGGGAAGGATGCCTCGGTCGGTCTTGGCCGTTTTGAGGTAGTATCAGCGTCTGAGCTCGACCTTGCTTCGCTCGGCAGCGCCAAACCCAACGCCTGCTATACCCTTGCACCGTGCGTGCCGCGAAAAGGCGCCTGGGTGAATTCGTTTTTCACGCCCTTTACCCGCTTCGGCAGACATGGAGACCAGCTCGCGAAGTCCGGCAAGCCGTTCAAAAATCCGGTCGTCATGGCCGATGACGGCGCAGTCTTCACGCCGTTCGACTCCGAACAGGTACTTGCAAAGCCGTACTTCGGCAGTGCTGTCTTGGGCGTGTCGAAAGCGCAGCCGAGTGCGGTTGCACAGGGGTATGCGCCGATCATTCCGGTGAGACTGGGGGACTAAATGGAAAGACCTTTCAGAGTAAAACTGCATGTGCTTTCACCCATCCATATTGGATGCGACGACGCCTATGAGCCGACAAACTTCGTCATCGACGAAAAAACGGGTAAGCTCATCGAGTTTGATCCAATGGATTTCATCGCTTCGCTATCCGATAAACAGAGGGCCGAATTTACAAAACTGTGTGAAGGAGAAAACCTGCTTGGCATCTTTAAGTTTATCAAACGCGAATACACGGCGAAAGTGCCAGGCCGCATGACAGATGTTGCATCCGGGCTGCTGACCCACTACAAAAAAGTGCTTGCCATGTCCTCGTATGACAGGAAAGCGGTCATAAACCAGTTTACCCTTATGAAGACCGCGCATCATCCGAATGACAACCTGCCATATATACCCGGCACATCGTTGAAAGGAGCCCTGAGGACCGCTTATCTGAGTGCATTAGCGACAGTTGAAAAGGTTGGGAAGCAGAACAATTCCAAAGGACTTGAAAAAATCCTCCTCGGTGGTGATTTTGAGAATGATCCCTTCAGGATGGTGAAAGTGTCCGATCTGCATCCTACTGCAGAGGCGCTAACCAAAATTGTATACGCTGTCAACAAGCGTTTGAGCACAGACGAGCGTGAATCACAGGCAAGCAAAGGAGATGTGTATCAGATTTTTGAAACGGTCTCTTCGGGCGCATGCTTTGAAGGAACTGTGCAGGTTTCTCCATGCCCCACGAGTAAAAAATCAATTAAAGAGAATCATCTTTTTGCGGCGCTGCATCGTTTTTATGAAATCCTTTTAAAAACTGAAACACAATCGCTCAAAAAAATAGGATTGACACATACTGTGCATCCCCTTGTTGCCCAGCACTTCGCCGACCAGTTGAAAAAAACCTGTTTTCTTGTCCGGATAGGCAGGCATACTGGTGCGGAGGGGGTAACCATAGAAGGTCATAGGGAAATCAAAATCATGCAAAAGCATGGAACTCCACCCAAAACGCTTGACCACGCAACGACCATCTGGCTTGCCTCCGAGACGCCGAAGCCGACAGATACCAGCAAACTTGTGCCGTTCGGCTGGGCCATGCTTGAGATGCTGCCGCTTGAGGATCTGAAAAACATCTACCCCGTTCGTCCTCTGCCGGAGCGCGGCGCGACAGTCAGTGCCGGCACGGCAACAGAATCTCCGGCACCGCCAAAACCGGCAAAGACTATGGAAGCGCCTGAATACCTCAGATGGGACAAGGCATTCCTGACCTGGAATCCCAGCAATCAGACGCTCAGGGCTACAAAAGATGTTTTGAAAGCTGAAATGCGGGTTTCAGACAAAACCGTTGTTCCGGCAGCGCTGCATGAGCAGCTTTTTGTGAAAAAGAAGGCTGTCGAGGCTGCGGTTGAGGTCGAACAACAGGGCAACGGTTTCAAACTTCTTCGTGTGCTGGGGTAATGATGATCCACACAATCGTACAGAGAGAGGGCTAATATGCCAAACGCTGCAATCGTGTCAGTTGGCGGTACTCCTGAACCTGTCATAAAGGCTCTTGCAGAGTATGTGCCGGAATTCATCGTTTTTTTCGCCTCTCAGGATTCACTCGACCGAATCAGTATTGTCAAACAAACCCTGCATGAAAAAGACATTGGGTATCAGTCAGAAGTGACGCTGGTTGACGATGTCAATGACCTGCTGCATTGCCACCGTAAGGCGCTGGAAGCCATCGGCAGGGCACTCTCCCGAGGATATGCACGTGACGGGATTGTGGTGGATTACACCGGCGGCACGAAAAACATGTCGGTCGCGCTTGCGCTTGCGGCCATAACGCACGGTGTCAGTTTTTCCTATGTGGGAGGCACGGAGCGGACCAAAAACGGGCTCGGCGTCGTAAAAGACGGCTGCGAGCAGGTTTATCATCATGTCAATCCATGGGATGTCCTGGCTGTAGAAGAAAAGCGCAAATTATCGCTCCTGTGCGGCCAGCATCAGTACCGTGCCGCAAAAGAGCTGATAGACCTGATGCTTGAAAAGAACCTCAGCAATAAAGCCGCTTTCAAAAAACTCGGATTCATCCTGGATGGCTATCACAAGTGGGACGCATTCATGCACAAAAACGCTCTGGATTGTTTCAGCAGGGCGAAATTGGACGAACTGGCCGAGTGCACCGATATCGGCATATGCCGGTTTGCAGCAGCGACTGCGAAGCTCATACCCTTTCTTGAAGAACTGCTGTCCGGCGGGAAAACACCCTCGCTGACCTATATGCTTGACATATTTGCAAATGCTGAGCGGAGATTGCATGAGGGCAAAACAGACGATGCCATTGTGCGGCTGTATCGCATCATAGAGATGATTGCCCAGGAGCGGCTGAAGAAAGGCTATGATATTGATGTATCAAATGTGAAGCACAATCAGCTGCCTGAACCGCTGCGCACGGAATATCTGGCTCGTTATCAGAACGATGGCATCGTCAAAATACCTCAGGTTGCCGCCTACCGACTGCTCGATGCATTGGGAGACCCTGTTGGACGGCTCTTTGAGGAGCGAAGGGAACCCATGCTAAAAATCAGCGATGCTCGCAATCACTCATGGCTGGCGCATGGACTGAACGCTGCGAAAGAGGAAACCTGCGTAAAACTGCGGGATTTTATCATAGATCTGAACGTGTTCGATCCTGCGGAAGCACCCAGGTTTCCAGCACTGACATTTGACGATCATGGCTGATAGAGCTGAACACCCGGGATTTGCGCAAAATGCTTGTCGTGGGTGAAAATCATCAGGCCGTGCTGATGCGCCAGCGCCGCGATCAATATGTCAGACAGAGGAACCGTTGTGCCGGACTTTCTCAGGTCTTCCGACAAAACTGCCGCATAATGCCATGCGGGCGGCGTCATTTCATAGTAGCTCAGTCCACCTAGTGCGCCCAGGATGCGTTTCTTTTCTGCATCTGTACGCACCCCTTGCAATAGCTCAAAGAGAACCGCTCCGCAGACGCAGAGCGCATTTGCGCTGATCAGTCCGGCCATGTGGTCTGAGCTTTGTGGCGCCGCCTTCAGAAAATCAATCCAGAGACAGGTGTCTGCCAGCACGCCGTTAACGGCCTTCAAGGAACCGCTCCCGCTCTTCCTGCGCCGCCATTTCGCGCTCCTCTTCGGCTTCCCAGTCATAATCAACATTAATTGTGCCGCGCAGTGCCAGAAGCTGTTCCACCTTTTTCTGGCGGATATATTCGGTCATCGCCGTTTCGATGGCTTTTGTTTTCGACTTCACTCCCGAAAGCCGCTGCACTTCTTCAATAAGGTTATCCGCTATGTTCAGTGTCGCACGCATTGAATACACCTCCTTGATATGCTATTATTATATGCAATTATTATATGATCTGTCAAAAAAACCTTGAGAGGGGTGGCAGATGAAGCGCGTTCATGTATGTCTGGTCTCAAAAGAGCCGATACCGAATTTAGTGCCCCTGCGATGTCCAGGGATTGAACCTGACCGCGTAATACTCCTCGTTACCGGCGAAATGTCGCCGCAGGCCGCAAGACTTGAACGGGTCATACACAGGTGGGGCATACGCGATGTCGTCCGCATGCCGGTTGCCGCCTATGATCCTTCAGCAGTCTCGGCAGTATGCAGTGCGATTATCGCCGATCATTCGCACGATCACCTGCTGCTCAATGCCACCGGCGGGACCAAGATAATGGCGCTCGCGGCATTTGAGACCTTTGCCCGAAATAATTGCGAGGCGTTCTATGTGGATTCGGCAGGCCATAGGATTCTGTCACTGTCGGGAGC
>JAAYUK010000236.1 GCA_012517735.1 Nitrospiraceae bacterium | reverse complement strand
TGTTGAACGAACCAGTTCATTGAGATCGGTCGGCAGCACCTCATACTTGCCGCCGCGCGCAAATCCAAGAAGCTGTCTCGTAAGATCCGCTGCGCTGAAAGCCTGCTTTTCGATACTCTTGAGTCGTGCATAATGAGGATGCGTCTCCGAAATCTCATACAGCATCAGGGAGGTATACCCGAGAATGTTTGTTAACAGATTGTTGAAGTCGTGGGCGATTCCCCCGGCAAGCGTTCCTATTGCCTCCATTTTTTGCGCTCGAAGCAGTTGCGCTTCAAGTTTTTTCTGTTCGGTAATATCGATTGCAACGCCGATGACCCCATTCGAGGAACCGGTACTGTCACAATACGGGGCATAGACTGAATCAAAGATAATTCCGTTCACGTCATTTTTGACCCGGGTTAATTCCCCGTTCAGCGCTCCCCTGATACTGGAGCATATCGAAGGATTATCACGATAAATATCAAAGGCAGACAATCCAACCACTTCTCCCGGAGACAGCCCGATGCGGGAAAGGGCCTGTCCTTCGGACATGAGAAACATGCCGTTTCGGTCAAGCATGAAAAAGATCGCAGGTGCATGCTGCACGATAAAACGAAACTTCTGCTCATTCTCCAGCAAAGCTGCTTCCGACCTCTTTCTCTCCGTAATATCCAGGAAAAACACTGATATACTCCGGGGAGCGGATTGGAATGCATGCACCTGAAAAGCACCACGAATTGTTGATCCTTCGTATGCAATCTGATCAAAGTTATGGCTTTGACCGGTCAGGGCAACGGTGCGGTAAATATCGGGGATATCGGTATGAGTCAGGAAAGGAAAGGCTTCCTCGATTGTTTTGCCGATGAGCGAAGCATGATCAATACCGAGGATTATCTCCGCAGCATGATTGTATCTGGCGAAGACGAGGGAACCGTTCGGCTGAATTTCATAGGAATGCGCACCAAACGGAGCATTGTCGATAATGGAACGAATTCTCGCTTCACTTGCCCGAAGATCATCTTCCCTGAGTTTGCGTTCCGTGATATCGACATGAGTTCCCACCATCCGCACAGCTTTGCCGTCAGCGTTTCTTTCCGCGACCGTGCCCCTGCTGAGAATCCACTTCCAGCTTCCTTCTTTTGTCTGCAGACGAAACTCAGCCTCAAATCCAGCGGTCTTCCCCTCAACGCAATCTGTGTGTGACTGAAGTATCTGTTTCAGGTCATCCGGATGCACCCGGTCACGCCACGCCTGACCTGTCATGGGGAAGGCATTCGGCTCATAACCAAGCGATCGATAACTGGCGGGACTTAAAACACCGGTATCGTTATCAATATCCAGGTCCCACACTCCATCACTGGTAGCATCAATGACCTGACGAAATCGCTCTTCTTTTTTTGCAAGCGCATCGATCAGCGATTTCTGGTCCTGAACAAATGAATGCTGTTGCTTTAATTGCAATAACAGGTTGCGATACAGCAACGCATTTTTCAGTCCCGGAGATATCTGCCCCGTAAGCGCCTCAAGGAATGTTTGTTCCTGTTCAAAGTTGCGTATTTCCCGTGAAGCCAATACCAGAAAACCGATTACCGAACCATGATCAGAAAAGGGAAGTGTTGCGACCGAGCGAATTTCCGCAGTTTGGCCTGCAGGAAGGGCGCAGCGCCCGTCTGTCTGTATGTCCGACGAATAGAACGCTTTACCGGCAGATGCGACCAATCCGCAGAGACATTCTCCAATCTTGTGGCACGGCATTTCAGACCGGTCAACCTGTTTTCCGGAATACGCAAAACCGGCAAGAACAAATTTTCCGCCTTCAGTCAGAAAAACCATGGCAAGATCAGGGTTGAGAAGAGGGATTATTTCAGCAAGAGCAGCATTGATTACTTCGTTCGGATCCAGACTCTCTGTCGTTGCACGGGCAAGTTTGTTAAGCGCGGTCAATTCACCGATCTTTTTCTGTAAAACAGCCAAGGCACGTTCAGGTGCATGCAAATCAGTCATAAAGCTCTCCCACAAAGAAGCTTCTCGACTACAGAAAAAACGGCGCTCTTTGGGTATTATACCAATAAAAGAGCTTATATTGACCGGATGTCGTTGCTCCATTTCCACGATCGTTCAGAGGTATGAACTCAGTGTTCTGATGCGGTTTTCCGGCGTATAGTATCCGCTGCTAACACCGGTCCACATTCCCATGTCACAACACCTTTCTCGCCACCGTTCTTCGCAGCATCGCCGTCAGCAGCCAGCTCCCTGTCAGGGCGACAACGAACGTGATCAGAAATTTCGGCACTGGAGGCAGTGGAAATGAGAGCAGGAAGTAGTGCGTCCACGTCACGAAGCAGTAATGGAAAATGTACACGCCGTAGGCACAGTCAGTGAAACTATCGGCAAACGACACAGCATTCTGAAAGCACGAGCGCGCAAGACCCAGCGCACCAAGACTCGTGACGGCACAGCAGAGGGAATACACGGCTGCCATGATGGCATTTACCTTCCAGAACGGTGTGCCTGCGGGGAAAGCGTCTTTCAGCTCCAGCAGACCGTGAAACATATACGTCAAAAAACCGAGAATCAGCCAGAACGGCCAAAATCGAAGGTTTGTTCGCGATAAGGACTGTTCGGGAGCTGCGCCTCCAAGTGCAACGCCCATGAGGAACCAGGAGAAATACAACAGAATCCTCCAGGTCTGCACCGACAGCGGCCCAGGCAATGCAACCCATTCGGCTGCCGGAATGAAGAGGCGCAGAGGAACGGTAGTTAAAACACTAACCACGGTAAAGCCGATGAGCAGATGCCAAACCGACGCAGGAGACCATGACAGCTTCTTCATGAAATCCGGCGCAACCCGATAAACGGAAGCGACAACACCGCTGAACGCAAGCAGCACCCAGACAAACCACGCCGGCCCTGAAGACCAGTTCTGGGCGAAGAACGGCATGAGGAAGCTGCCCTGTGCTGCACTGTCGCTCAGCAGCCACGACGGATAAAATGCCAGCGGGCTGAGTACGACGACGGCGAAGACAAACGGAATACCCAGACGCTTTGCCCGATCGGACAGGAAGTGCGCGACCCCTTTGCGCTCAAGGGATGGCTTGACGAAAAGCCCGGATATGAAAAACATGAGCGCCATGAAGAACATGTCGTTCCACCCGACAAACCAGGTGAGCGGCAACGATCTGGCCGTGTCAATAATGGGTGCCGAGGATCGTATGTAGTTGCCGGGATTGTAGCTGCCGTAGGTGGTGTATGCCAGTGCGGCATGATGAGCGACTACCAGCACGGTGACGCTGCTTCGGAGATAGTCTATGGCAAGGTCACGCTTCACCGTACACCCGTGATCCGTCCGCTCGGCAACCACCTATATTCCGCAGTTTTCAGCAACATCCCGAAACACTATCACACAGACCGGTGAAATGCAAGGCAGCAAGGATTTCAACGGTATTATTACTTTGCCAATAGAATATGTCTCATATTACTCCGGCACCGTCATTCCACGACTTGATCGGGGAATCCAGCAAAAAAATGGATGCCCCGGTCAAGCCGGAGCATGACAACCTTGTTGCTTCGGCAACAAAACAAAATCTCTGCTTGCATGTCTTCTAACAAAGGATATGTTCGATTGCTGGCGAAATTTTCTGATCACACAGTACTGCGGAATTTGCAGATGCGGCACTTTGTCACATGACACTCCTGCGTGATGCCGAGGTGACAAAGCGCAAAGTCGTACTTGAGCGGATCGGCAGGCTCGAACTGTTTCAGCGACTCGGTAATTTCGACTGCGGTTTTCCAGTCGTCGCTCTTCCGCGCGGTCAGTCCGAAGCATCGCCCTATTCTACTGATGTGCAGATCGAGCGGGATGACCAGTTGATCGGGCCGAATGCTTTTCCAGATGCCGAAGTCAGGTGCATCTGCGCGAACCATCCAGCGGAGATACAGATTGAGGCGTTTGCAGGCACTGCCGCTCGCCGGTGAGGGGAAAAACTGTGCGAATCCTCTGCTGACTGCCCCGTTCTTTTTTGCAAGAAGATGGATTTCGTCGATACAAGCGGCAAGCGCCGGACCCACCGTTTCATCAGTCGCCTGAAGATGACGGGCAACCGCATGCTCAATGCTGCCATGTTTTTTCAGCAGGAGATGCAGTACCTGCAGAAGCAATACAATGTCGTCCGTTGTGTTGAACCGGTAGTAGATGCCGCCAAAACGTTTCGTATCGCGCTTCAGCGAAAACCGTGAGAGAAATGCCGCCGGACTTTCCCCCATCTGCAGGAGAATGCGTTCGACCACCGCTTTGAAGAGATCGACCCTGCCGTAGGCGAGGACCGCAGCAATAAGGCCGGCGATTTCGATGTCGCGCGGATTACGGTAGCGGTGCGGGAACTCGATCGGATCGCCTTCGATGCGGGCGGTGTAGTTGCATGTTCGATGAAGAGCATCGAGTCGTTTTTTCAGAGAAGACCGCTTCCCGCCGCTGACGCGGGAAGCGGTCCGGGATGCATTGGTCATGCCTCAGGCTTTTACCTTGACATGCGGATCGAGCACAGACAGCTGTTTTCTCAATGCCTCAGTATCGAGGGATTCTTTCTTTCGCGTCCTGATTACCACGCGCCGGAATCCTTCGGGTGTTCCTTCATGCGATGAAAGAATGCTCCTCAACTGCAGGTCAAAGCTCCTGATAATATCGGCGGCCTCCTTGATCGACCCCGGCTTGTCCGTCAGCAGGAGCGATATCCGAGCCCCTCTGCTCTGGGCGCCGGTGATATCGACAAGCACCTTGTAAATATCTTTATAGGTAATGATGCCGACGAGGCGTTCCTTGCTGTCGAGCACCGGGAGACAGCCTATTCCTGCACCATGCATGATCAGCGCGGCCTCCTCAATGGGAGTATCGTCTGTGGTCGTAATGGGCTTTTTCTTCATAACCTCCCGAACCGTGGTCTTCTCCAGCAGATAGTGGAGTTCATAGACATCGAGCGTGGTGGCTTTCGAAGGACTAAACTCCTTGATGTCGCGGTCCGAGACGATACCCACGACCGACTCTCCGCTGACAACAGGCAAATGCCGGATATTCCGCTCTTTCATGATGCTGACGGCACGGGATATGCTGTCATCGGGGGTGACGGTATACACCTTTGCGGTCATCCAGTCTGATACAAACATGGTTGATTCTCCTTCACATCATACAATGGATTCGTCCATTATACGCCAAGATATGCATGCTTGACATGCTCGTCATGCAGCAGATCCTTTCCCGTTCCCTCCATGACGAGCTTGCCGCTTTCCAGCACATAGGCACGATCGGCAATCGCCAGCGTCTGCTTGACGTTCTGCTCAACAATCAGCACCGTCACACCTTCAGCACGGACCTGCTCGATGATACTGAAAATTTCCCTGACCAGAATGGGGGCAAGACCAAGCGACGGCTCATCAAACATGAGCATTTTCGGCTTCGACATCAGGCCACGACCGATCGCAAGCATCTGCTGCTCACCGCCGCTTAATGTTCCCGCCTTCTGGCGGCGGCGCTCCAGCAAGCGGGGGAAGAATTGGAAAACCTGTTCTTTCGTCTTCTGCCGCTCCACTTTCGCTGCGCCGCGCAATGCTCCCATTTCGAGATTTTCCTCAACGCTCATTTCGACAAACAGCCTTCGTGCCTCCGGCACATGTGCAAGACCGTGCTCGATCAGATGATAGGGCTCAATCGTGTGAATCGGCTTCCCGTCAAAAATAATCTCCCCCGGTCGCGGACGGAGAATGCCGGATATGGTTTTGAGAATGGTCGACTTGCCCGCCCCGTTGGCACCGATCAGCGCAACTACCTCAGCCTGCCTGACATGGAACGAAACATCCCAGATAACCTGGACATCACCATAGTAGACCTGGATATTCCTGACCTCAAGCATGGTGCGCCTCGCCGAGATAGGCTTCTATGACCAGCGGGTTGTTTCCGATTTCGTGCGGGACTCCTTCAGCAATCTTCTGCCCGTAGTTGATAACAACAATGCGGTCGGAAATCGACATGATGACTTTCATGTGATGCTCGATAATGAGAATTGTGACGCCTTTCGCCTTGATCTTTCTGATGATCTCAATCGACTCGTCGAGTTCGGCCGGGTTCAGTCCTGCAAACGATTCGTCGAGCAGCAACAGTTCAGGCCCTGTGGCAAGCGCCCGCGCAATCTCAAGTTTCTTTCTCTTGCCGAGTGGCAGCCCTTTGGAAATGACATGCACGTCGTCGCCCAACCCGACGAAGTCGATCACCTCGCGCGCCCTTACCTCGGCTGCCTGCTTTGAACCGGCACGGATAAACGCCGATGCAATGACATTGTCGAGCACGGACATGCGCTGCAGCGGCTTGACAACCTGAAAGGTGCGTCCCATCCCGCGCTTGCAGATCTGATAGGGTTTGAGGCCGGAGATGCGATCTCCCTTGAAAAAGACCTCTCCTTTTGACGGCGGATAAAAACCGTTGATCATGTTAAAAAGTGTTGTCTTGCCGGCGCCGTTCGGTCCGATCAGTCCCAGAATCTCACCTTCCCGCACCTCAAAGGAAACATTGCTGACCGCCGCAAGCCCGCCAAAGAACTTCGAGAGATCCTTCACTTCAAGCAGTGCCATCAGGATTTCCTCCCGATTCCGATCATTCTGAGCAACTTGGGGAAATCTCCGACAATGCCATTGGGAACAAAAATAATGATCACAATAAGCAGAATGCCGAAGAACGTCTGGTGTGCAGCTCCCAGTGCCGGCAGGGAGCGGATCAGTTCGGAAAAAAAGACCATGATGATGGCGCCGACAATCGGTCCCCAATATGTTGCAACGCCGCCGACCATGACGACCATAACGGTCAGGATCGATATGTCGCCGAGCGCGAAAACGATCCCCGGATCAATATAGCCCATGTAGTTCATGTAGAATGCACCGGCAATGCCGGTAAATATCCCGCTCAGGGACAATGCTATCGTCTTGAACAGCGTTGAATTGATTCCAAGGGATTCAGCCGCATCCTGATCTTCGCGAATCGCAACAAAGTAATATCCCCACTTTGACTCGGCGACCAGTTTCACCATCAGAAAGGTGATGACGGCAATAAGCAGAATGATATAGAAAAACGGCTCTTTTTCCACCCATGAACGCTCCTGGATCATGATGCCGAGATTCCCCTGGGTAAGTCCTTCAAGATTTTCCGCGAAAACCCGGAATATTTCCCCGATTGCAAGTGTGGAAAGGACAAAATACGGTCCCCTGAGACGAAGGCTGATCGAGCCGATCAGAAGCGCCACCAGCAGAGTCGCCATAATCGCAACCGGGATGCCCCACCAGGCGGAAACGCCCGTATGATGGTAGACTATGCCTGCCGCATATGCCCCGCAACCAAAAAAGGCGGCGTGTCCGAATGAAACCTGACCGCAATAGCCTCCGAGAAGGTTCCATGCCATGCCGATAACCGACCACATCAGGACCAGGATGATGAT
>JAAYUK010000040.1 GCA_012517735.1 Nitrospiraceae bacterium | reverse complement strand
GGTTGTGGTTCTGCTTGCCATGATTGAGCTCGGCTGGCTCATCATCAAGGATATTCTGTCTCCGCCGCTGCTGATTCTCGAAATTGAAGAGCTGCTCGACATCTTCGGACTTTTCCTGCTCGTCCTCATCGGCGTTGAGCTGCTGGAGACGATCAAAACCTATCTGAAGGAAAACGTCATCCATGTCGAGGTCGTTTTCCCGCTGGCGATCATTGCAATCGCACGAAAAGTGATCATTCTCGATGTAAAACAGACCCCCGGCATCACGCTTATCGGAATCGCTTGCATTATTTTTGCGCTCTCCGCTGGCTACTATCTTCTGAAAAAAGCCTTGGCCGCAAACAAGTCATCATCCGCTCGCATGGACGGCCAGGAGAAAAGTGGCGCACCATAGCGCAGGATTTGCCGAAAAAAAAGGGGTTTTGTGCCGCCAATTTGCGAGTGAGCCTGGACAAGCTGAGAGCGGCTATGCACGTCTCAGAACCAGATACCCGCCAAGGCCTGAGAGAAATGAACCGGTCAGGACCGCCAGCTTGTCGGCGTTCTGGTAGACCTGCCCACCCGTAAATGCAAGCGAGTCGATAAAGAGACTCATCGTAAAGCCGATGCCGGTCAGTACGGCAACGCCATACAGATGACGCCATCTGCTGCCTTCAGGCAGTGATGCGAATCCAAGCCTAATGCAAAGCCAGCTGAAACCGAACACCCCGATCTGCTTGCCGATAAAAAGGCCGAGCATGATGCCGAGAGGAACCGTTCCGGTCATCTCGTTTAACGAAAGCTCCCTAAGATCGAGCCCGGCGTTCACAAACGCAAAGAGCGGCAGAACCATGAATGCCACCCAAGGGTGCAGGTCATGCTCGATCTCCTTGCTCAGCGAAAAACAGGCTCCGTCCGCTCCTCGGGAACGGAGCGGGATCGTAAATGCAAGGGCAACACCGGCAAGCGTAGCGTGAACGCCGGACTTCAGAAC
Organism: Nitrospiraceae bacterium; assembly: GCA_012517735.1. Taxonomy (GTDB): domain Bacteria; phylum Nitrospirota; class Thermodesulfovibrionia; order Thermodesulfovibrionales; family Dissulfurispiraceae; genus JAAYUK01. Next base: position 2,731 of record JAAYUK010000040.1, on the reverse strand, counting down.
GCTCACCCACAGCACTATGCCGACAAGGACATACGCCGCCTTGTTCGTCACTCCCGAACGGTTCATGATTATCAACACAGCCAGAGCCAGTGATGCAATCGTCAACGAAAGCGCAGAGAGCTCGATGGTATAGAACATTGCGATAATGACAATCGCTCCCAGGTCATCAATAATCGCGAGCGCAAGCAGAAACACCTTCATGGATGCCGGCACACGGCTTCCGAGCAATGAAAGGATGCCAAGGGCAAATGCAATATCTGTTGCAGTCGGGATCGCCCAGCCGCGCATGGCGGCAGGGTCTGACCAGTTAAACCCGGCGTACACGGCTGCCGGAACAAGCATTCCGCCGAGCGCCGCAATGCAGGGAAGCGCCGCTTGGGACAGGGAGGAGAGATTCCCCTCGAGGATTTCCCGCTTGACCTCAAGCCCGATGAGCAGAAAGAACACCGCCATGAGCCCGTCATTGATCCAGAGCAATAGGGGCTTTGCGACATGCAGCGCTCCGAAACGGACTTCCACCGGAATGTGCAGAAACGCGTTATAGGCAGCCGATAGCGGAGAATTCTTCAACACCAAGGCAGCAAGGGTGACAAAGATAAGGACAATTCCGGCAGACGATTCCTTGCTGATAAACTCATCAATCGTCTCACGGGATGTTTTTGTCCATTCAACAAGGCATTTCATTCAGCGCACTCCGAAATCGGGATTTTTGTAACACCAAAAGACTGGCTGTGACGATAAGCGCCTCGGGCAGCTCTTCTCATGAGGAAGGGCTTGAGTACCTTTCGATAAACTGAGCTTCAGCATCAGCTGTACCGATCAGAATAAGCTCGTCGTGCTCATGCAGTATGGTAGCTGGATCAGGATTGATCCGGTCCCCGTCTCCGGAGTGAATGGCCACAACACTGCATCCTGTCGTCTGTCGTATGCCGCTTTCCCCGAGGGTCCCTCCTGCCAGAGAATCGGGAACCGGAAGCCGGAAGACATTAAGCCCTTCCGCAAGCATGAGCATATTGTCCGGCCGAAGAACGTTCACAATGGTATTTACCCCGAGCGAGGCGTACGACATGACAAGATCAGCACCAGCGCTGTGCAGTTTGCTGATATTCCGGTCAAGTGTCGACCGGCTGATGATCTGGATGTCCGGCCGCAATTTCCGGCAATAAATGGTCAGATAAATATTGATATCGTCATCATGCGTCGTCACGAAAACCGTCGGTGCTTCATAAATGCCGGCCCGTATAAGGGTATTGATATCGGCGGCACTGCCGTGGACATATCTCGTCTCGTCCTCGACAAGCTCCCGATTGGTTTCAACAATGCAATAGGCGATACCCCGCTCCTCGAGGGCATCCGCTGCAGCACGTCCCACTCGGCCTCCTCCGAGGATAAGGACCCTCCCGGACGTTTCACTGCGGTCACCCTCCATCGCGGCATAGGACTGCAGCTGTTTTTCAGAGCCGGCAAGCACCAGGACCGATGTCCCGGTCAGTACGGTATCAGGATCGGGAATCGCAAAGCGGCCTCTCTCCCAGATACCGACAACCGTAACACCGGTCACCCCCCTGAGATTGCTTTCCCGGAGGGTTTTCCCTTCAAACGGCATTCTCATGACAGGCGCTTCGGCAATGAAAAGATCGTCGAACCTGCCGATGATGTTCGCCTGCATGTTCGGACCAAGCGCTCGCCGCGCAAGCGACTTGCCGAGGTCCTTGGTAAACTGAAACACATGGGTGGCGCCGGCAAGCTGGAGGATATCGAGGGAATCGTCGCTGTCGGCATTGGTCACAATCGGAACGTCTTGAGACAGCTCGCGGATGGTGAAAATGATGTTCGTATTGATCATGTCGTTATTGTTGACGACAACCAGGGCAGCACGGTCGGTCCGGAGCAGCCGAAACGTCTGCGGATCATCGAGCCTTCCGACAACGACCCGATAGTCCTTGTCATGATATTCGAGCGCGCTCTGCAGATCTTCAAGAACAAGCGCATAATCGATATGGTACTGCTGCAGCCTTCGCACAAGCGTAAGGGAAATGGGATCGGTGTTGGTCAGAATGACATGTCCCGATGTTCCGGCAGGCAGTTCGCGGGGGGCCCGCGTTTTTTCCTGGACCTCAAGCCAGGGCGCATAAAAAAACTGGATAAAGGTGAATGGCAGCATGACCAGAAGAGAGACAATCCCGGAGAGCAGCACAACGATGGAAAACAGCCGTCCGGGATCGCTGGTAAAGGTGATATCCCCGAACCCGAGCGTCGACATGACCGTAAGTGTCCAGTAAAACCCTGTCACCCAGCTGTAATTGCGCCCCTCATATTCCATGAGAAAATGGAAGGCAACACTGTAGGACACAACAAGCAGCAGGAGAAAAAAAAGATACCGGCAGAGCAGTCGCACATTTCGGCGGGCTCCCCGGTGCTGGAGAAAAAACGAAAAATGTGAAGGCATGTATTTCATACGCTTGGAATCGTCATGAGCCCGGTCAGCGACTATCCCAGATAATACACCATAAGGTAGGCGAACAGGAAAAGCGTTACCCAGAGCACTGACGTGCCGACAGGCCATCGCTTCATGATATCTCCCGGATAAATCGCCTGCTCCCGGGCAAGGCGCTTTGCAACCGCTCTGTGGACGCGTCCGGTGCTGATCCGCGCAAGGACGATATCCCCTCCGATTTTCAGCGCAGCGAGCGGATTTCTGCTCCACCACGAGAGGCGCTCCGGCAGCCGC
>JAAYUK010000235.1 GCA_012517735.1 Nitrospiraceae bacterium | reverse complement strand
GTCGAAAAAAGTATATGCCAGAGCAGACATAGCCTGTGAATCACTGACCACTCTTTTTGCCTTCGCATTGTTGACCAGATCCTGCCCCTTCAAAACAGAACCGAGGATGATACCGATGATTACGAGAACAATCGCGAGTTCTACCAGTGTGAAACCGCCTTCGTTCCTTGCCAGCTGCATGCGCTCTGTCATTTCCCCTTCACCTCCGGATAAATTTACAAGATATATTACAAATTCGTAATTTAAGACTATCATAAAGAAAAAATGGAATGCAAGCGGAGAAATCCTTGCGGGAAGCCGGATTGCACCCTGTCCGAGTTGACAAGACGCCCTCCATCCTTTAAGGTAACTGTATGGCGTCATACATCGCAAAACGGCTGCTGCTCATGGTTCCGCTCATTATCGGCATTACGCTCATCACCTTTCTGGTCGTTCATCTGCCGCCGGGCGGGCCGGTCGAAGTCGAGACCGAAATGTCCATGAAAGCGTCGGCACAAGCACGGGAAAACCTGAAGAAACTCTACGGCCTCGACAAACCGCTCCACGAGCAGTATTTCGACTGGCTGAAGCGGCTCGTGACGCTCGATTTCGGCACCTCGTTCGTGGACGGAAAACCGGTTATCAAGAAAATCGGGGAGCGCATTCCGGTGACGCTCGAGATCAATATCCTCTCGCTCATCATCATCTTCGCCATCGCGATCCCGATTGGCGTCATTGCCGCAACGCGCCAATACTCACTCTTCGACAAGCTCTCGACCATCTTCGTCTTCGTCGGTTTTTCGACACCGACCTTCTGGCTTGCGCTGCTCTGCATGATCCTCTTCGGCGTCACGCTCGGCCTGCTGCCGATCTCGGGCATCAGAAGCATTGATGCCTCGCAGATGGGAACCGTCGAGCGTCTGCTCGATCACCTCAAGCACCTCATCATGCCGGTCACGCTCAGCGCGTTCGGCGGCATTGCCGGGCTCAGCCGTTACAGCCGTTCGAGCATGCTCGAAGTCATCCGGCAGGACTACATACGAACCGCCCGCGCAAAGGGGCTTGCAGAATCGACCGTCCTGAGCCGTCATGCGCTCCGCAATGCGCTGATGCCGGTCGTCACCATCCTCGGGCTTTCGGTGCCGGGGTTGATCGGCGGGGCGGTCATCTTTGAAACCATCTTCGCCATTCCCGGCATGGGACAGCTCTTCTTTTCGTCTGCCATGGCACGCGACTATCCGACCATCATGGGAGTGCTCGTCATTGGTGCGGTGCTGACGCTCATCGGCAATCTGCTTGCCGACATATCCTATGCGCTCATCGATCCGCGCATCCGGGTGAGCAAGGAATGAGCGCTGCCGCTCCGCTGCGCCAGCTCGTCTGGAAACGATTCGCCCGAAACCGGCTCGCCCTTGCCGGGCTGCTGGTCATTGCCGCGCTCGCACTCGTGGCAATCGCAGCGCCGCTCGTTTCGCCCTACGATCCGACGAGCATCAACGTACACAAGGTCCTGAATCCCCCGAGCTGGTCGCATCCGTTCGGCACCGATGAACTCGGCCGTGATGTGCTGACGCGGATGATCTGGGGAAGCCGAGTGTCGCTCAAGGTCGGTTTCGTCGCGGTCGGTATCGCCATTACCATCGGCACACTGATTGGTGCATTGGCAGGATACTACGGCGGCAGAGTCGATGCCGTGCTGATGCGCTTTGTTGACATCATGCTTGCGTTTCCGACGCTTTTCCTGATTCTCGCGGTCATCGCCATCCTCGAACCGAGTATCGCCACCATCATGATCATCATCGGCCTGACCGGGTGGATGAGTGTTGCCCGTCTGGTGCGGGCGGAGTTTCTCTCCCTGCGGGAACGCGACTTTATTGCTGCGGCGCGTGCTGCGGGAGCAGGTGACAGCCGGCTCATTTTCCGTCATATCCTGCCCAATGCGCTCGCACCGGTCTTCGTGTCGGCAACGTTCGGCATAGCAGGCGCAATCCTTACCGAATCAGGGCTTTCGTTTCTCGGGCTTGGCGTACAGCCGCCAGACCCAAGCTGGGGCAATATCCTCACTGCAGGCAAGGACAATATTACCGTTGCGTGGTGGCTCTCGCTATTTCCAGGCTTGGCTATCCTCATTACCGTTCTGAGCTATAACCTTGTGGGCGAAGGACTGCGCGACGCCCTCGACCCCCGCCTCTGGCAGGAAGGGAGAAGATAGCCGTGCGGATCGTCTGTTGTGCGGGGGTCTGTCCGCATCATCGCTCCGCAATCCGCCACCCATGACCATAGAGCTCTCGAGACCGGTTGCCGACCAGCCGCGCGTCATTGCACAACTCGAAAACCTTGCGGGTGACCATCCTCATTACCGGGACCGCCTCATGGCATATCGGGACGAGATTGCGGCGCTGTTCTCGTGCAGCCAGTTTCTCGCCACCTACGTTCTGAACCATCCCGAATCCCTGCTCGACGAACGGGCCGGCGCATTGGCGTTTCTGCATGAGGGACTCTCGTTTGAGCGTCTGCATGCCGAGCTGGAAGAACGCTTCGCCGCCTGCATATCGACCGAAGACGGCATGCGCGAAGTGCGGCGCTTCCGCAAGGACAAGCAGCTGGTCATCACGCTGCGCGACATTCTGCATCGTGCCGACCTCCAGACGATCATGCTTGAACTGACCATGCTTGCCGATGTGGTTGCACAGCGATCGCTCGGCTTTCTTGATCAACGATTGCAGCAGCGCTACGGCGCGCCGGAAAACAACGGTGTCGTCATGATCGGCATGGGAAAGCTCGGGGCCGAGGAACTGAACTTCAGCTCGGACATAGACCCGATCTTCGTCTATCGGGAAGAAGGGGAAACATCGGGCATTTCGACTACGCCGGGGGTTGTCCGGAACCGCATCTCAGCCCTCGAATACTATGTCAAGCTGGTCGAAGAGTTTTCGCGTTTCCTCTCGCTCAATACTGCGGACGGGTTTGCCTTCCGGGTCGATCTCCGGCTCAGGCCGCAAGGCACCCGGGGGAGTCTTGCGCTCTCGCTCAACGGCCATGAGGAATACTATGAGTCGTGGGGACAGCTCTGGGAGCGGGCAGCGCTGCTCAGGGCAAGACCGGTTGCGGGCGACATGGCGCTCGGCGCGGATTTCCTCGAGGCAGTCAAGCCGTTCATTTACCGGAAATACCTCGATCACGATGCGATCGAGGAGATCCGCCGCATGAAATCGCAGGTCGAACAGCTCAAGCCCGGCACCCCGAGCCGCGACATCAAGCGCGGCTTCGGCGGCATCCGCGAGATCGAGTTCTTCATCCAGATTTTCCAGCTCATGTATGGCGGCAGGGAACCGCTCCTCCGGGAACGGAGCACGCTCAAGGCGCTGCACCGGATCCTCCAGAAAGGGCTGATCGGACATGACGACAGCCATCAGCTCTCGGAAAACTATCTCTACCTCCGGACGCTTGAACACCGCATCCAGCAGGTGAACGATCTCCAGACGCATTCGCTGCCGGCATCGGAGCGCGACCTCGGGTTTCTTGCTCTGAAAATGGGCTATCCCGACCGGACGACCTTCCTTGCTGATCTTCAGAAGCGTCGGCTTCGGGTGCGCGGCATTTACGATTCGCTCTTCCAGCAGACTCCTGAGGGAGCTGCGCCGGCATGTTCCGGCGAAACCCTGCTCTGCAGCAGGTTCTGGGATCTCGACACCCCCGACCGGAGCGAATTGACCGCCGCCCTGACCGAACACGGCGTGCAGAACCCCGACCGTGCGCTCTACCACCTGACGCAGATCAGAAACACCATCTATTCCTTCCAGACACTGAAAGGCAGAAAACTGCTCGAAACCATCATCCCGCAGTTCATCGAAAGCGCCCTCAGGACCGACAATCCCGACTGGGCGATCATGCAGCTGGTCGATTTCTCCCGCCTGCTCGCTACCAACGAATCGTACCTCGAACCGATCCTCAAAAACCGGAGCCTCGTCACGGTTGTCACCTCGATATTCGCCCAGAGCGACTATCTGGCCAAGCTGATCATGAGCAATCCTGAATACATGGGTTCTCTCGTCGAGGGGGAGATCCGCTGGCGGGTGCGCTCCGAAATCGTGCATGAACTGGACGTGCTTTCAGACCGCAAGGAAGTCATCCATGCGGTCCGCCTCTTGCGGCGGTGCGAGGAGATCCGGCTCGGCACCCGCTTCCTGAACCGGCTCATCAACGTAATCCAGCTGACGCATTCGCTGACGACCATTGCAGAAACCGTTGTCGGGAAACTCCTCCGCTTCGTTTCAGGAGAAGCGCCGGACAACGATCTCCTTATTCTCGGATACGGCAAGCTCGGCGGCCGGGAGATCAGCTTCAACTCCGATCTCGACATCGTCTTCGCAACCCCGGGCCCTCCCCAGGCGCATCACTTCCGGCAGGCGGAAAACTTCCTGAAATCGGCCATGTCCCATACCCGTGAGGGGGTAGCCTACAGCATCGACACCCGGCTCAGGCCGGACGGCAACAAGGGGCCGCTCGTGACATCGCTTGACGCCCTGCGGGACTACTATCTCGGCAATGCCCAGTCGTGGGAACTGCAGGCGCTGCTGAAAGCGCGGCCCGTGACCAATATCGGCACACCGGACATGCGCCGCTCCGTTATCGCCATGAAGAACCGTATCCTTGCGGAGCGAGGCCCCTCCGTGGTGCTCGATGACGTTCTGCATATGCGCCACCGGATCGAAAAAGAGCGGGCAAAGGACGATCCTGCAGCCGGGGTTTGTGATATCAAGCTCGGCAGCGGCGGAATGAACGAGATTGAGTTCATGGTCCAGTATCTCCAGCTGCACCACTGTGCGGAGTATCCGGGGCTGCTGGTGCAGAATACCATCGATGCGATCCGCCGCCTGCGCAATTACGGGATCGTGGACGCACCGGCTGCTGCGAGACTGCACGATGCCTATCTCTTTTTCAGGGTTGTCGAGACGATGCTCCGG
>JAAYUK010000039.1 GCA_012517735.1 Nitrospiraceae bacterium | reverse complement strand
ATCAGACAGGAAGCCATGACGAAAACGATATTGACCCGCATGGAAATCAAAAGCCGCACTCAGCCGAAGAAGATCCGCGTCTTCATTGTGGAGGATCATCATTTTCTCCGGGATGCCCTGAAGATGATGTTCAACAAGGCGCGCAGCATTGCCATCGTCGGGGAGTCGGACAATGGTGTCGATGCCGTTGCCCGGGTGCAGGAACTCCGGCCGGATGTCTGCATCATGGACATTACCATGAAGGGATTAAACGGAATCGATGCTACGCGCCAGATATTGGCCCGCTGTCCCGACACGCGGGTGCTTGCCTTCAGCGCGAGCCTTCGGCGCAAGAGTTTTGTGCAGATGATGCAGGCGGGAGCGTCCGGGTACATGGTCAAGACCTGCAGCGGTCAGGAACTGATTGAAGCGGTCAGAATGGTTGCACGGGGGAAGCAGTTTTTCAGCCCTGAAATCGTTGCCGGGCTCTTTGCGGAATCAACGCAGTCTGATCCTGATTCCGGGCATGAACTGACCAGGATATTGAGTCCCCGCGAGCTGACGGTTATCGAGCTCATTGCGCAAGGGAAATCGAGCAAGGAAATAGCCGACATTATGGCGCTGAGCGTACGAACGGTTGAGGCGTTCCGGATGAAGATCATCGAAAAAACGGGCGCTTCTTCCGTTGCCGAAATTGTCCGTTTTGCCATCAAGGAAGGCATCACCTCGCTCTGAAAGACTGTCCTCATTGTTTTTTAAGGATAAAAACCATAGTAGTTCTACGAATTGACACCTGCCGGTTCTTCTGTCACAATTGAGCCATGTGCTGCGAATGAAGTGATTGAGAGAGGCATTTGCAGCGCATCCCCTCCTCCCCATCCCTCCTTCCTCGTGCCGGGTGCCTCCGAGTGACTGCCTCGGGGGCACCACCTTTTTCGTATGGGTTCCGGGTGGATCCCGCTGGCCTCAACAGCTGCCGTTCCAGTAATATAAAACGTTGTCCATTCTCGAGAGGTGAGGTGTCTATGAAACGTGTATTGGCAGTGCTTCTGATTGGTGTCTGCGCCGCCGTCCCTGCATTGGCTGCAGAAAAGGGAAAGCTGACGACCGAGAAAGAAAAACTCGGCTACAGTATCGGGTATGTGAGCGGCATGAATCTGAAACAGGACGGTGTGGATGTTTCGGCCGAGCAGCTTGCGCGCGGGGTGCGTGATGGCTACGCAGGCAAGAAAGGGGTCATGACGGAGGAAGAAATCAAGGCGACGCTGGCGGTATACGAGCAGAAGCTGCGGGCAAAACAGGAGGAAGAACTGAAGAAGATCAGCGATGCCAACAAGAAGGCGGGAGATGCGTTTCTTGCCGAGAACAGGAAGAAGGCAGGCGTTGTGACGCTGCCGAGCGGAGTCCAGTACCGGGAGATTAAAGCAGGCACCGGGAAACAGCCAAGGGAAACCGATTCCGTGAAGGTGCATTATGCCGGCACCCTGATTGACGGCACTGAATTTGACAGCTCGGTCAAGCGCAGCGAGCCGGCGACTTTCAAGGTTGACGGCGTGATCAAGGGATTCAGCGAAGCGCTCCGGCTCATGAAGGAAGGCGCAAAGTGGCAGGTGGTGATCCCGGCTGAAAGCGCCTATGGTGAACGCGGCGCGGGACAGGTGATCGGGCCGAACCAGACGCTGATTTTCGATATCGAACTGATACAGGTTGTGGCGCAGAAATAACCGCCGAACCGTTGACTAAAAGACGGGCATCCTAGTATTATTATTGATTGTGTAAACTCTGTCTCAGAGTATAGAGATGCGGCGAGGAGGTGAATATTATGTATCTTGTCCAGGTTGATGCCGACAAATGCACCGGCTGCGAAGAGTGTGTCAATAACTGTCCGCAGGTGGTTTTTCAGATGAAGGATGGCAAGTCTGATCCGTTCCAGGGGTCTGAGTGTGTCATGTGTGAGACCTGCCTTAACGTCTGTCCGACCAACGCTATCACGATTACCGAGATGTAATTCAGCAATAAAAAAGGGCTCCGCACAAGCGGAGCCCTTTTTTATTGCTCTCGTCGTGCTACTGCTTTTCGATGTAGATTTCCCAGTGATCGCCGACCTTCTCGACCTCGATCGGGTAGCCGGATTTTTCCGCAAAGCGAGGAATCGAATCTTCAGCCGAAGCCGGTGCATCGCAGAGGATCTTCAGCAGCTGGCCTGAACCCATCTTCTCGATCTGCTTTTTGGTCAGCACCAGCGGATACGGGCAGACTCTGCCCAGAACGTCAAGGACTTCAGTCGGTGTTTTTGCTTTCAAATCTCCCATTGCCATAAACCTCCCTGGTATATTCGTTAAAAGATCTGCAAATGATCTGCAGCTTCCATTGCTGCCTGTATCTCACTGAACGGGACAATGCTTGCTTTCATGTCGCCGCCGAGGCTCTCAGCATCCATTACGAGCTGATCTTCGGATATGCCGAAGCGTTCAAGATCTTCTTTGCAATAATAGACATTCAGATCGAGCAATAATGCATTCGTGATATGTTGCTCCATGGTCGTGATGCCATAGCATTTATTGGACTGATTCTTCAGTCCGCAGAGCACGCCATCGCCGACGAGTGCAAGAAACGGCTCAACGTTGTCTCCGTCTTCAAGATAAATTTCAACAGTCTGGCTCGCGATTGCGTGGGTCAAGGCAAGGCGCGTCGCTTCGTTTTTGTAGGGCAATGATCTGACGATGAATGCAAGTTTCTTGATCATCCTACTCACCTCCGATCAGCAGCACACGGTCGGCGCTGAAGCAGCTGGCCAGGTACCAGTCCATGCTTTTGCGAATCCAGCCGTCCATCGTGTCTTCCTTGTGGTAGCCCCGGGCCTCTGCACACGCCTCGCAGGCACACGCCTGGAACTTGCCGGTCTTGAAAAGTTCCTCAATCGTTTTTGCGAGATACGGATAGTCTTTGAATGCCCGCTGACCTTTTTTGGAGAGCATCGTGCCGTTGGAAGAAACCCAGAAGTCAACCGAATGTCCTTTTCTCACCGCTGCTTCGGCGAGCTTGACGGAAAAGTCGAGCGAAAGTGAGCCGACAAGGCCCGGAAACGAGCCGATAGTTAGTTTTCCCATTGTTATCCTCCTTGCGTATTCAGGCGGGGTTAGACCCAGACGATTTTTTCGTAGTCGTTGAACATGAGATCGACCACATCATCGTAGGTGACCACTTTGACATTGGCAGGCACCTGCGATGCATTGAACCCGCGGATTTCGAGATCCTCAGCCAGAACATAAAAATTTGCATTTTTCTGAAAGATCGGATCTGCTGCCCCGCCATCCTTGACAGAAGCGTGATAGATGCCGTTGCCGACAAAAATGATGCCGAGCTTCTCTGCGCTCAACCGGTCGACGATGTCGCCGCCGGTTTTGTAATCGCTCTTGAATACTGCCAGTTTCATTCGTACACCTCCCACAGCGGAATTGTTGTATGTCCATGCGTCGTAAATACCGGCAAGAAAAAAGCAGTTGTTTGTGCGGAGAGTGCCCCGATGCGGCAACTTCCCTGAAACTTCCTAATTATAGTACACAATAAGAGAATTGCGGGAACAGGTCAAATTAAAAATACTTATTTTACTATTATTTTTTTTCGGCATATCTCCGGTTTGAGGCGGGGTGGAGCGGTAATGGCTGTTCGAAGAGCGTCCGGTAGCAAAAGCGGGTGACATGCGGTATTTTTATCGGGGATAACGGGATCGCCGCATCAATTAAACCCGAATCTGCTGAGGAAGCTTTTGGTGCTGCGTTTTTTTGCGGGGTCCTGAGCGGCCGACGGGGGGGTGGCCTGCACAGACGCAGGCGCCACAGCCTTGGCTTGCATCTTTTCCGGTCCCGCGGGAGGAGCGGCGGACGCTTGCGTATTTGCAACGGCGGGAGCGGCGCTGGCGACAAACCGGTTTACCGCAGCCATGAGGATGTCCGCATCGATCGGCTTCGTGAGGTAGTCGTCGGCGCCCTGTTTGCGTCCCCAGTACTTGTCGACATCAGTGTTCTTGGTCGACATTATGATAACGGGAGTTTTGGCGTGGTTCGCCATGGTCTTGATCTCCCGGCAGAGCTGAAAGCCGTTCTTGCCGGGCATGACCACATCGAGCAGAATAAGGTCATATTTTTCAACAGATAGTTTCCGTACTGCTTCATTTGCATCCACGGAAACGGAAACCGTGTGTCCCGCCTGAAGCAGGAGGGTCTCGACAAACTTGGCAATGGTCAGGCTGTCATCGACGATCAGTATGTTGGCCACACGAATTCCCCTCTGAACCGCTGTATTTTCACCGTATGAACATACACCATGAAGCCGGCATTTGTAAACAAATAATAATACCGATATATGATAATTTTATACCATGAGATGATATAAAAAAACATCGATTTCGTCAAGGAGTGCTTTGAACTCTCCCCCGTGGCTTTTGGCTGATCCGAAAAGCGCCCGCCGGAGGTCCTGCAGGGCAGGGTCATCGCTGGTGTCAAAAGAGATCAGACCCTGCTGGATGGCCGCGTGTTCTTTTCTGAGAAGTTCCTCTGCTCGGCCCCTGAATGCAGCAAAGATTCCGGCCAGGTGATGCAGCTCTTTGACGAGCGGGGCTGGGACGTTTTCCGCAAACCGCTGGCCAAGATGTTCGGCGATCGAGACGGCCATATTTGCGAGGGTGCAGTACTCAAGCCCCCGGACCCCCCGTTTCCACTGGAGCACCCAGGGAGTTCTCCAATGCCAGAGGCCAAGTGCTTCTCCTGTTGCAATCAAGGCATGCGCCTCGCGCATTAGAGGAGCTGCTTCGGGAGCAAATCTCTTCGGGGAGACAGCCTCGGGGGTGTCGGTGCGGCAGGTTCCGCCCATATAGGTCCACAGTTTTCTCAGAACCCGGTTGCCCCGGGCGTCGTCAGGGGTGTCGAAATGCAACAACGAGAGCAGAACCCGACCTTTCCCATACTCCCCCTCGACAACGGCAGGCTCTCCGGCGAGCCGTTCCGGATTCAGATTGATACCGTACGCGGTTTCCTTGGCCGTCCATTCTTCGCCTGCGGTCAGGGATCCGACCCTGATGTCGGAGCTGTAGGCATCGGGCATCGCACGGTCGTAGCGGGCGCATATCCGGATATCTTCTCCGGCAATGCGGAGCTGCGATGGCCACCAAGCGTGGAAGATGGGTCGGTAAATGTTGTCCCACATCGGATGATTGTCCACCGTACAGGAAATCAGACCGCTGAAGCTCGGCACCCGGTGAGCCGTCGGCACGCGCTCGACCGGCAGCAGTCCAAGACAATCCCGCGTTGCGAGGCCGGCGCCCCCGCAAAACCCGAGATAATTGCCGCCACCGCGGACAAAGCTGCGGATGGCACTGGAGCCTTCGTCGCCGAGCGCTTTCAGCTTGTTTGATGCCCAGCCTCCCGGCACAAAGAGCAGGGCGCGGTCTTCCAGCGCCCCGGAACGGATATCCTCGGCACGGACCAGATCATACAGCAGACCTTTGTGCCTGAGGGCGCGGAGGGCGGTCAATCCCCAGAGGTGCGATTCATCCCATAAAACGGCTGCCTTATTCGAGGTCATATTTTTCTCCGTATCCGCGCGGGGTGACCATGCGGTCTTTCCAGACAAAGGTTTGCGAGTTGCCGACGATCACGGTTGTCTGCATGTCGATTTCATCGAACGGAACTGTTGCAATGGTTGCAATCCGCACATGCTGCCCTTCCCGCAACGCCGCCCTTACGATGCCGACCGGGCAGGACGGTGAACGGTGTGGCCTGATCAGGTTCAGTGCTGTTTCGATGTGTTCAACCCTGCCATGGCTCTTCGGGTTGTACAAGGCGATGACAAAATCGGCTGCAGCCGCAGCCTCGATCCGCCGAGTGATGACGTCCCACGGGGTCAGGCGGTCAGAGAGCGAAATTGCGCAGAAATCATGCATCAGGGGGGCTCCGAGCAGCGACGCTGCAGCATTCAGAGCCGATATCCCCGGCAGAATGGTCACCGGGAGGGCTTCCGAATCGGTTTCCTCTGTCCTGAGGAGTTCGAAAACAAGTCCGGCCATGGCATAGATGCCTGGGTCACCCCCGCTCACGAGAACGATATTTTGTCCCTTGCGGGCGAGATCGATGGCAGCGCGGCAGCGCTCGACCTCCCCGGTCATGCCGGTTGCGAGGATGTATTTATCGGGGATCAGCGGCCGGATGAGATCGATATACGTCTCATAGCCGACAACCGCATCCGCGGTTCTCAATGCCTGTCTTACCGCCGGGGTGAGGTGTTCCGCCCGTCCCGGCCCGGTTCCAGCAACGATCAACGAGCCTGCCGGTTTTTGGGTCTCCCGCCGTGCCACGGCTACCGTGACATTCGGGAATTTCTGTTTCTCGATCAGCAGCCACTCTGTCTCTGCGGCTAGCATCGCCGATGGTTCTGCGACGGCGTATGCTCCGGT
>JAAYUK010000234.1 GCA_012517735.1 Nitrospiraceae bacterium | reverse complement strand
CTCCTGCAGGGCATGCAGCAGTTCACCCCCGCTCATGCCCGGCAGCCTGAAATCGGTCACCACGACATCAAACGGTTGTTTCTGGGCGCGGTCGAGCGCCTCTTCCGCAGTCCTGGCCATGGTCACGCCATAGCCGGCACTGCGCAGAATCGCCGAAAGCACCTTCAGCGTATTCAGTTCATCGTCAACCAGAAGGACCGATACGTCCTGTTCAGCCATCAATCTCTCCCATGGGAATTGAGATAAGAAATTCGCTTCCCGCGTCCGGCTCGCTGGTAACCCTGATGTCGCCTCCGTGATCGCGGACAATCCGCTCGACGCAGGGAAGACCCAGCCCCGAACCACGGGTTTTGGTCGTATAAAAGGGCCGGAATATCTCGGGCAGCACCGTTCCGGGGATGCCGGCGCCAGTGTCTTTTATAATAACATCCGCCATGCCGTCACGAGCGACCGTCCGTATCGTGATCGAGTCTCCCGGCTCCGTTGCGTCGACTGCATTCACGAGAAGGTTCAGAAGCGCCTGTTTGATCTGGTGGACATCGAAGCGGAACGGGCGCAATGACTCGTCTGTCTGCAGCAGAATCTCCTTGTCCTCCTCACGCGCTTCCTGTCTCATGAGACTGACGACATCAGAAACCGCGCGGTTCAGGTCCGCCATCTCCTTTCTGAGCGGTGCGGGCCGGGAAAAGACGAGATAGTTGGTGACGATCTCATTCAACCGTTTCGTCTCCGCCTCGATAATCCCGAGAAACTCGCGCAGCACCTCCCCCTGAAAATTGTTCTGCAGGTAAACCACCGCCCCGCGGATTGCATTCAGCGGGTTCTTGATCTCATGAGCGACGGTCATCGACATCTCACCCAGGGCCGACATTTTTTCAAGCCGTGCCTTCTCCTGCGTTGTCCGTTCCAGTTCATGCAGACTGTCCCGCAACCGCCTGACCATCTCATTGAACGTCTCCGCAAGTTCGCCGATCTCATCCCCGCAGGTTTCCCGATACACCACGCAGGTGCGGCACCGTTGCCGGATGTCGGACGACATCCCCGGGTGCACCTCGCTGCAGGCAGTTTTCATGACCGTCCAGCATCGTCCCTGATGGCCGCGTGCCGGACACGACAGTTCATCGCATCCGAGCAGTTCCCAGCATCGGGCATCTTTCTGCCGGGGAGCGACCGGCACCAGTTCTCCCGATTGCACCTCGTTCATACGCTCCTGCAGCTGCCGCATCGGCGTCGTCAGAAAACGGGCGAGCAGCCAGGCGCCTCCGATACCGATAGCAAGCATGGCGACCGTTATGCCGAACAGCGTTTTTTTGAGATATCCCAGATTTTCGTCAAGAAGTCCTTCGACGCGGCTGGTCGAAACGCCGGCAACGATCATGCCGATCTGTTCGTTGCCGACCGTCACCGGCACCCGAATCTCACGAACGTCGGCCCCTGCCGGATCAGCGCCTTCCGCCTGAGGCACTCCCCTCGATGACCAATCCATGCCGAGCTGCTTCCGGTCGGTATGGGCGACAATCCGGCCGGAGCGGTCGAGAACTCCGAGGGAAACGATGCCGGGAGCCTGAGCGGTGACCTGAAGATGCTCGTCAAGACGAAGCGGATCAAACAGCATAAGCGGCTCGATCACGTCCTTTGCCAGATTACGGATGACCAGCAGGTGACTGTTCTCCATCTCGGTCCGGAGAGCCGCGCGCTGGGAGGTGACGACCAGCGAATTGACCGCGATCATGATGATGAGAATCAGGCAGACCACCGCAAACACGAACTTCTGGGCCAGCGGCATCTTTCTGAGGGTTCCGAGCAGAATTGATTTCAGCCG
>JAAYUK010000233.1 GCA_012517735.1 Nitrospiraceae bacterium | reverse complement strand
GCCACGGCCCGCACAAACTCGACCATGCCATACTCACCGCGATACTCGATCGGCAGGTTCCAGAGTGCTGCCAGTTGTTCCAGTGCACCGAGACGATTGCGGTACTCCACAAGCGGGTGGATATTCGGATTAAACCAGAGCCCATGCACGGTATGGCCGTCTTTCCGCAGTTTGCTCACCGGATAAAGCGCGCAGTTCGCGCAGCACAGATGCATCAGCAGGTGCATGGTCAGGGGAAAAGCGTCTGCGGGACGGTTCTTCCGAGATGCTCGTACGCCCGCCGCGTTGCAAGCCGTCCACGCGGGGTCCGCTCAAGCAGCCCTTCCTGAAGCAGGAACGGCTCGTACATATCCTCGATCGTCTCCTTGTCCTCGCGCATGGTTGCAGCGATCGCCTCAACACCCGCAGGACCGCCGTTGAACTTTTCGATGATCGTCAGGATCAGCTTGCGGTCAATGTCATCAAGACCGAGATGATCGACATCAAGCGACGCCATGCCCTGTTGTGCAACCTGCATGGTGATCTTCCCGTCGCCTTTCACCTGCGCGAAGTCGCGAAGCCGCTTCAGGAGCCTGTTTGCGATACGCGGGGTGCCGCGCGACCGGCGCGATATCTCGTCGGCTGCATCAGCATCAATCCCGACCGAGAGAAGATCCGCAGAGCGCCGGACAATTTCGGTCAGATCAGCCGGTGTGTAAAATTCCAGCCGGCAGATAACCCCGAAGCGGTCGCGCAGCGGCGAGGTGAGCATGCCGGTTCTGGTGGTGGCGCCGACCAGGGTAAACCGCGGAAGATTGAGCTTCAGCGTCCGGGCGTTCGGCCCCTGGCCGATGATGATATCGAGCGTGAAATCCTCCATCGCCGGATAGAGCACTTCCTCCACCACGCGGGACATGCGGTGAATCTCATCGATAAACAGGATGTCGCCGTCCGAAAGATTCGTGAGAATCGCCGCGAGGTCGCCGGGGCGCTCCAGCACCGGTCCGGATGTGGTTTTGATATTGACCTTCAGTTCATTGGCGATAATCGTTGCAAGCGTCGTCTTGCCGAGACCGGGAGGTCCGAAGAAGAGCACATGGTCAAGCGGCTCTTTGCGCAGAAGCGCGGCCTCGATAAACACCCCTATGTTTTCCTTGATCTTTTCCTGGCCGATGAATTCCTTGAGCGTGCGCGGACGGAGACTCAGCTCGTAGGTGATCTCGTCGGGCGCCGTTATCGGCGTATGCGGGGTTACTTCTTCGCGATCGTCTACTCTCATTTTTCTACCGTCAGATATTTCAGCGATTCCACGATCAGGCTCTCGATATCGCCCTGTCCCTTGGCATAAGCCTTTTCGAGCGCACCCTGCGCCACGTTTTTCTTGTACCCGAGATTGACCAATGCCGAAAGCGTGTCTTCATACAGCACGTCGCGCTTCTCCTGCATGGCAGGAAGTTTCTCGCGCAGTTCGAGGATAATGCGATGCGCCGTCTTCTTGCCGAGCCCCGGCACCCGGCAGAGCAGATCGACATCCTCCGTCTGGACCGCAGCACGGAACTGCTCGGGCCGGATCGTCGAAAGGATGCTGAGGCCAATGCGCGGTCCGATACCGGAAATGCCGATCAGCGTCAAAAAGATGCGTTTTTCATCTTCGGTCGAGAATCCGTACAACTGCAGAATATCTTCGCGGACATGCGTATAGGTAAAAAGAAAAACCTCGTGCCCTTCGTCCGGAAGCGATGAAAGCGTAGTCAGCGGTGTCTGCACACTGTAACCGACTCCATGCACATCGATAATCAGGCCATCCGGCCTCTTGGAAAGTAATGTCCCTCTGAGCGATGCAATCATCGTATTAGTATACCTTACCGGGAAAAGAAAACGCCGCTGGAGGCATGAGGGAAAGCGCCATGGCTCTGCTATTCACCGTAGTGGGTTCTGGTGCGATGAATGTATATGATCTTCTGCGCCTCGTCAACGCTGTAAACAATGCGGTCCTTGAACGAAAGTCTGAGTGAATAGAACCCGGCAAGATCGCCGACCAGCCGTTTGCCGACATACGGGTTGTGCGCCAACTGCCCTTCAATAAGTGCGCGCAGCTTCTTGCGAAGCCGGGGCGTGAGTTCCTGAACATCCTTGAAAGCAATCTTGCTGAAACGAACCTCGTATGGCATCAGCTCTTTGCTCCGAAGACCTCACCAAGCGAATATGTTTCGCCCTTTTCGATCTGTCGGAGAGACTTTTTGATACTTTCACGGAACCCCGGGACCGAAAGCAGTTCCAGCGTTTCCTGAAGACCTTCATATTCCTCTTCGGACATCATCACCACATCGCCTGCCCGATGGTGAATACGATACACCGTATGTTTTGCCACAGTGTCCTTGATAAGATCAAAAAACTCTTTCCTTGCCTGCGTAGCGTTTACTGTAGTCATGCCGCACCTCACATTACGTACGTTATCATGTACATTTTAAGCAATCGTTCCTGATTATTGCAACAATAGGTATCGCCCCCCGGTTAAGACTTCGCGCCCTGTCTGCTGATGACGATTTCACAGGCTTTGCCGCCAAAAAGCGCACGAGAAAGCCAGCTTGATGCTCAGGTTTTCTGTCGCGGACTTTTGGCCTTTGGCTTCGGGATTTGGGCAGCCAGCAGCGGATTGATTGTGCCGGAGGCTTCGGCAAACGACTGATGATTGGCATGGCAGAGAGCAAGCGCAAGCGCATCGGCGCTGTCCGGGGAAAGCGCATGGCGGACGCCGAGGATCTG